>CATLTV010000110.1 GCA_950059285.1 uncultured Pseudomonadota bacterium
CTCACATCCGACCCACGGCAACTTTGCCTGCCCCAGCGATCAAACACATGTAAACGCAACAAATAAAAGCCAGGCAATCGTAAATCTACCGCCGTGGACTCTTGTGCAGGATCTTCAATCTCAATCCCTGCGCCAAACGGCTCAGACTCCACGCTCCATCTGTATGACACAACAAAATCGTCCAGATCACGATCGTAGCTCAACCCGCCATCCAACAGGAGCCGCCCTGGAGGCAGCTCGTCAAACGACTTTTGCACCATCGCATCCGAACCTTCAGAAATACCCACCGCTGAAGCGACAGGACAGGTGTTGGCCACTGGCTCTGACGAGGACTCGGCACGTACAGGCATGCTCACCCTCCCCAGATCCTCTTGCTTTATACCAGAAAATTCCAGCTCAAGATGATCCTGGAACTTCCCCAGCTCGCCCTGGTTGTCATACACAACCTCGATGAACACCACCCCTCCAGCGGACAATTCATACGGTGCACCACCAATACTCCAGGCGCTCAACGCAAAAGGTGCCTGACCACGTTCGAGCCCAAAGTCATTAATATAGAGTGACTTACCTGCAATGCTACAATTGCGAACCTCAATCCGCATGATCCTCTCTTCCTCCAGCGGCACCACCCCAAAGTCAAGCTCGTCTAGAGAAAGCTCCACACAATAATCACACGCCGCCCCCCTGTCGCACAGCTCCCTGGTGGTCTCCATGAAAGGGTCCTCGGGGACCTCCTCTTCCACATCCGAGCCTCCACCTGTCATCGACGGATCACCCTCAAGGTTCCAACGATCAGACACTGTCCATGCACTGTCCTCTGCACATTCCCCCTGCCCACATTCTGCATCAGCTCCCTGACAGGCACATACACCAACAAGAACCAACACTCCCAAGCTCAGGCCAAATCTCATCCACACACTCCTACATAAGAGACAACATCTCCCTCTACGTGGATACACACCATCTGGGTAAATTTTCTTGCCCTCAAGGCTTCATTTTTTAGTACAACTTTTACAGCTACAAAAATGAAGCAAAACCAGCACTCCACCCCCTGACACGACAAAAACCTAAAACTGATGCTCAAACCTGCGCATACGTGTGTCCACACCAAGCAACTGACCTGGCTTCATGGGAGTCCACACATTGTCCCCGTGAAGCTCTTCACTGGAGAAAATCAGGTGGTTAATCACCTGACCAGCCTCGCTTCTTGACTCACATGAAGACCCAAAACTTGGACACACATCACGCTCGGAACAACACACCTTGTGCGTACTATAAAACAACTCCTTGTTTCCCTGATGCGCCAACAAAACCTCGCCATTTGTGAGCACAAAAGACAACAATAACCTTGGGTTATCACCTTCTTCTTCGGGAGCCTTGCATGACAGACCTGTCACATCCTCAACCTCTCGAATCGCAGCACCAATCGCCTCATAGACATCCTCGGGCTCCACACCCTTTTGATGCAACGTCTTGCCACGCGTTCCCAGGGCTCGACTCATATGACTCAGGATCAAATAAAACACCACCTCAGAGTCTGTATCGCCCAAAATAAAGCGGCGCAGTACAGGATCGATCCTCGCAATCAGCTCGCCTCGGTACTGTGCAAACGATGGAATGTCACCGTTGTGCGCAAAGATCCAGCTTCCGTACTGAAACGGGTGCGAGTTCATCAACGCGTTCTGCCCCTTGGTCGCCTTGCGCAAATGCGCCACCACCGTGTGCGATGACACAATCCCCGACACACGTCGAAAGAGCGTATCCTGCAACGCTGTCTCGGCGGTCTTGATCAGGTGTGGAATCCCACCCACATAATAGGCCACGCCCCAACCGTCAGGATGGCGCTCACTTTGCCACACCAACGCATTTTCAGCGCTCAACAAACTATGGTGCACCTGACTAGGAATAATGGACCGAAAACCAAATAACCTACACATCTATCATCTCCTCGTTCACAACAGACCAAACCCCATCACCCCCTTCTTCAAGACAAAGCACCATCAGAACGCTCCTGTCTTCGGGCGCGCAACACACCTCTTCACCAAAACAATCAATCACCACACTTCTTCCATTTGGCCCCGAACTCCTTTCATCATCCTCATTATGAGAATAATTACACTGGATCATAAGCTGCGATATTTGCTCCGAATAACGGCGAGCTGACCTGGCCAACACTGCCTGCGCATCATGCCAACGCTCGTCCCAACGCCAGTATGTCGGCCACAATACAATATCTGTTTCTTGTGCGGAAAAATAGGCCCCGTCTTCATCTGCAACCTCGCGACAAATCACGACTCCAAAACGACACGCACCATGATGAAAAATACGCTGATTTTGCGCCAACGGAAACTGAGTAAAAAAACGTTCCTCCGACTGTGTTAGCCCTCTCTTTCCGTACTCCAGACATTCTCCCGAAGATGAGATCCACCAACCCATATTAAAGAAGCGCCCCTGTTCCTCCAATATGGATGGCAGCATCACTGACATATTATGCTCCACCGCCAGCGCTGTGACCTCCTCAATATAGCTCTCCACATCAGACCAGGTGCAGCCCTCGGGTTTCGCACTAAAGCCTGTCAACATGCACTCAGGAAAGACTGCAACATCGACACCATGCCTTGCTCCAAGCAAGAGCGCTTCCGAAATCAGAGCCTTGTTCAAACCCATATTGCGGTGATTTCGCAACTGATAGATGCCTACTTTCACTCTATCCACTCCACATTTGTGACATCATACATCAATGGAGCATGATTACTCCATTGCATGACATTCACAGCATAATACACAGCCTCAACCCACACTATTACTCGCTCCACAACGTGGCACACCACTTGCTTTATGATGAGAACGTACCATATTCGTGAACCTCAAGACGCTGTTTTTATCTCTCTGAGGTCACCTCAACCTAATAAACAAAAGGTATTTCTTATTATGAACACATCAAAAACAATGAATATCTCAACACTTACAAAAGCATCCATCGCAGCCACCATGCTCTTTGGTGCCACTGCATGCACATCCACCGTGACAGGCGAGGAGGGCAACCTCAAGTTTTCATACTACAGCACGGACTCGACACGAGACTTTAATAAGCCTATCGCTATCGGTGCCAAACTCGACATCCAGGTTGAGGATGCAGGTAGCAATGAAAACGATGATGTTGTCGTCAACTCCGTGGAATCCTCGGATGACGCCGTGATCGCAGCCAGCAAGGCTGGAGGCGATGTCATCACACTCGAAGCCAAGGCTGAGGGCTCTGCTGATATCACTGTGGACGCAGCCGTGAGCCGCACAGGCACCAACGAATCAGATTACATCACCATGCGCACCACAACCCCCGAGAAGATTGCGCTCACACACCTTTGCAACACAGGTGAAAGCACAGGCTATTACCTCGTGGGCCAAAAGGAAGTGTACCTTGGCTATGATATGAAACTCTCTGATGGCCAGGAAGTCATCGGTTATGGTTACTACCCTGTGACAGCCGATCCTACAGATGGCATCATCGTGGACACCAGCTCAAAAACCCATGATTTCGTCCGTATCGAAACAGGCGCTACCGCAGGTCAAATCAACCTCACCTCCGACGTCAGCGAAGACGCCTGGACCATCAACCTCGTGGAGGAATCCGCCATTGATGGTGCCGTACTTCAAGGCCAGGAAACAGTGTCCGTGGGCAAGAGCAATACATTCCGCATACACCCCACAGTTCAGGGTTCCCCCATCTGCCAACCAGACGCCGCCTTTACAATCGAGGTCACCACACCTGATCTCTGCGACATCGCCGAGCTTGATGCTGACTCCCTTGCAATCATTGAGGGCTCCACACGTCAAAAAGGTTGGCTCAAGGCCGAGGGCAAAGCCGTAGGTGACTGCACCTTCAACATCACCTACACCAATGCAATGGATGGAGCAGGCGTGACCAAGGAACTCAGCATTCCTGTACAAAACGCAAGCTAATAACACATCAAAAAGAAGGAGGGCCGAAAGGGCGACCTGTTGCTTTGGCAACAGGTCGCCCTCTCGGCCCTCCTTCTTTTTATTTTCATATCAAAGACTTACGCTCGCATCTCTGCGAGCAACACCTTCGCGCGCTCGATCTTGATCTCACCGTCGGCAATCAACAGATCCACAAGTGTATCAAGCTCTTCACGTGTTGCGCCTGCGGTTGCTGCCACGCTACGAGCGTGCAAGGACATGTGGCCACGTTGAATTCCCGTGGTTGCCAGCGCCTTGACCGCTGCCATGTTCTGAGCAAGACCCACGGCCCCCATCACCTCGGCAAGCTCGGCGGCGGTCTTGATACCAAGAATGCGGTGAACAAGCTGCACCGTGGGGT
This sequence comes from uncultured Pseudomonadota bacterium, assembly GCA_950059285.1. Classification (GTDB taxonomy): domain Bacteria; phylum Myxococcota_A; class Bradymonadia; order Bradymonadales; family Bradymonadaceae; genus CATLTV01. Next base: position 4,340 of record CATLTV010000110.1, read on the forward strand.
GGAGTTTGATTGGACCACCCACAACACCAATTTGCATGGGCACACAAAGCTCACCTACAAGGTATGCGTCATCCTCAATCCACCATGTGGCCATCGGACGATACTGACCATCACGACAACAATATGCATGCGCACCCGCCTCAAGCGCTCGCCAGTCATTACCTGTCGCAATACAGACCGCGCTGATACCATTCATGATCCCCTTGTTATGTGTCGTCGCTCTGTACGGATCAAGCTCTGCAAACTGGCTCGCCAGTTGAATCCCCTCGGCGACCTCGCGACCACTGAAGTTCTTCCATGCCAGATCCTCAAACGGGATCTTACATCTGGACTTCACAAGACGACGGTCCGCCAGGTTGGACAGAATGCGAAGAAAGACCTGACCACCTGTAAGCTCTTCGATCTTTGGTGCGATGCCCTCTGCCATGGTGTTAATCAGATTCGCGCCCATCGCATCACAGCAATCAATGAGCAGGTGAACCACAAGCATCTTCTGATACTTGCCTTGATCAAGCAGGCGCACCTCGATGTCGCGTGCGCCGCCACCACGAGCCACCATGTTTGGCTCAAAAGCATTGGCCATATCGATCAGCTCTTGCTTGTGCGCGAGCACGCTCTTTTTGGCAGCTTCCAGATCATCAAGGCCCACAACCTGAATCTGGCCAATCATGACGTTGGCTTCATAGAAGGACTCAAATCCACCCGAGGAACGTGTCAATTTGGCGATATGGCTCACAGCAGCAACCACACTTGGCTCTTCAATCGCCATGGGCACCACATAATCCTTGCCATTGACCATGAAGTTAAGCCCCAGACCAAGTGGCAAATCGAGGATACCCACGAGGTTCTCAACCATCTTGTCTGCGGTTTCAAGTGGGAGACCTCCCTTGCGTTGCGTCAAAAGCGCCGCATCTTCTCGGGTGATCACACCTCGCTCAAGCAAGGTTTGCATACGCTCTTCCAGGGACTTTTTATAAAAGCCCGAGATCCTGCTATCTGGCCTGACTGTAAGCTCTTCTTCACTCATATCTTCTTTGCCTTTCTGCGTACACGTCACCATGACATCATCCTTATCTTCCACCTTTAGGTCGCTAAAACCCCGAGGTGATTCTGTTTCAATCGCCTGCGCACGTCCTTGTGACGCAGCGCGTCAGTTTAACACTGACACCACTTAAACCAGACACCAAAACACTTTGTTACCAAAAAACGCCCAGCGGTCTTATTTTATGATGAACGGTCAGGACTCGTTCTGACTGGTTTTGCTCAAACCCGAAAAAATGTCCCTCACACCAGGCACAAAAAAACATGCCGTCGCGTGTGCAACTGGCATGCTTCAATAGATTCAAACTCGCCCCAAAAAGGTGCGTGTTTCGTGTCATTTCAGGGACATATTAACCAATCAGGCGCAAATGCGTGGGAGCCTGATGCTGTGAAGGCTGTGCATCCTCTCGCACATCAAGGTCTGCCATCATCAATGCATCCTTGAGCGCGCCCCACTGGCCAGGAGCAAGTGTGATCCGACGCTGTGTGGTCCAACCAAGGCCCTCACACTCACGCTGCATACGAAGCTCAAGTTGAACGCGCTCTCCTGCCTGTGCAACCTGCACCAGCTCCACGCGTGAACCCTCATCCGCACCATCAAAAACACCCAGGCTTTTCTCAATCATATGGCTCTCCCTTTAGCTCATACCTCGTGCGTTGTCTTTCTCTATCATCGTCAACGGCACGCTCAGTGTGCTTATTGAAAACGATTCTCAATAAAAAAACAACCTGAAATTGAGAATAATTCTCATTATCCACGAAACCCGCATAAATACTAGCGCTCTTGACCTTTCAAAAAACATCCCTATACTCAAATCCAACACACAACGCACAGGAATCATCCTGCGTTTACACACGACATTGACATCAAGGAATATACTCATGAGTGATCTTAACGCCTTTCTCGAACGCCTGAACACAGTCCTCTCCTGGGAACTCGCTGGCACCATCCAGTACCTTCATCATAGCACCATGGTCACAGGCCCATGGCGTGAGCCCATGATGAAATTCTTCCAGGAAGGCAGCGAAGAAGCACGTGAACATGCTCAGGCTGTCGCCAACAAAATCGTTGCTCTTGGTGGTATCCCCACTGTGGAACCTGCAACCATCCGCCCTGCTGCCTCCATGGAAGCCATGCTTGAAGCCGCTCTTCAGCTTGAAAAAGACGCGCTGGCTGGCTGGCTCCACGCTTACGAGCTTGCTGAGCACTCCAACCCTGGCACCGCATTCTGGATGGAAGAGTTCATCGCACACGAACAAGAGCACGTCGATCACCTCATGAAGCTCACCAAGGAAGTCTCACCTTCCATGGGCGCTTCCAAGGACACCGAATCCGAGCAGGTCGGTTAATCCTCGCTCCACATTAGATGCGTAAAAAGAATGCCCTGATTGATATCATCAATCAGGGCATTCTTTTTACGCACACACAAGACAGGAGAGGGGGTGGCTGCGCAGTGCGCAGCCACCCCCTCTACGTTCTCATCACACTCTAGTTGCTACAGTACAGACCAAGAGGGAAGGGGAACCCGCCCACATCAAGGTACGTAAACGCACAAGACTCACCAGGGTGACAATCGCTATCGAGGTTGTCCTCACAGGAGCAGCTACCAAGAGCAGAATCACAGATGCCTGAACGACAATCGGAGTCATCATCACACTGTCCATAACCTGGATAGCAGATGTTGGCTGGCTCATCACAAATATCACCAGGACCACAGGAAGGAGTACATTGAGCACCCTGCACACACTGGTTCTGAGCATTACATGTGTTTCCTGTGCCACAATCAGAGTCACTGATGCACTCCACACATGTATTTTGTGCCGTACAGAACGGCTCACTTACAGGGCAGTCCACATTGAGTACACACTCTTCACAGGTGTTGCTTCCTGTATCACAGACAGGCGTGCTACCAGAGCAATCACCGTTCCCGAGACATTGCACACATGTTCTGTCTGCCTGGCAAATCGGGCGAGAGCCTGGACAATCGGCGTTCCCCACGCATTCAACGCATTCGTTTTGTGGAGAACAGATCGGCTCGCTGGCAAAACAGTTGGCGTTGTTCACACACTCCACACATGTGAACGTACTATCACACACCTGAGGCGAGCACTGTGCGCTGGTCAAACAGTCACGACACACACCTGCGCTGGTATCACACACCTGACCTGAACATTGCGCGTCCGAGGTGCACTCCACGCAGGTGTTATCAGAGACACGACACACCTGACTACCTGAGCAATCCGAGCTATCAAGACAACTTACACATTGCTGCGAGCTGGTGTCACACACCTTTCCTGAAGGACAGTTTGAGTCATTTAAACACCCCACGCACTGGCCCTGATCACAGGTGCCACCACCACTACAATCCGTGTTGCTCAAACATCCCACGCAGGTGTTGTTGGCCACATCGCAGCGCTCTCCTGTGGGGCATGTGGAGTCATCCACGCATTGCACACAGCTAAAGTCTGATGTGTCGCAGGCGCGCTTGCCAGCAGTCATACAGTTGGCGTTGCTGGTGCACTCCACGCAGGTATTGGAGTTAACATCACAGCTTGTTGTACCAGGACAGTCCGAGATCTCCAGACATGCCACACACTCATTCACAGAGGTATCACACACGCCCTGAGCACACTCGGCATCACGTGTACAGCTCACACAACGGTTGGTCTCCTCATCACAGACCTGACCTGTGGGAGAGCACTCCGAATCGTTGACACATTGAATACATGTCAATGTGGTGGCTTCACAGTATTCGTTAGGCTGACATTGCGTGTCATCAGCACATCCCACACAACGGTTGGTATCAGGCTGGCAGACAGGTCGTGCAGGATCGCCACACTCGCTGTTATCAGTGCACTCAATGCACTTTCTATCCACGGTGCAGGTCAAACCAGCAGCACAGTCTTGCTGAGAGATACATCCCACACAGGTCTTTGTGCCTTCAACGTCACAGACCTGGCCCTCGGCACAATCACCATCATCAAGACATTGATAGCAGGTCCCTGTGTCCGTCTCGCAGACAAGACCAAAACAATCATCATCAGAGGCACAGAACGGGAGACACAATCCTGTATCAGGCTGACAAATCTCACCCTCTTCACACTGCGCATCGGCACAAGGGTCGAGGTTGCAGTCTGCCACATCCGGCAAACACAAACCGCTTCGACCTTCATCGGCCCTGCAGGTGTATCCTTCAGCACATGCGCCAGAGACGCACTCCGAGACACAGTACTTGAGCGCAGGATTTGTGGAGGATGTGTAACATGTCGCCCCATCACTGCACGCCGAATCATCCTGACAGGGTTCACACAACCCCTCGGGGAATGCCTCGCACTGACCTGTAGCGCTATTACACGCAAGAGGAGCATCACAACCAGCGGTCACACAGCTCTCAGGGGCCATATCAACCTGGCCACCCGTATCGGGCAACTCTCGGATAGAGCCCATATCTTTTGTTTGTGATGGAGGTGTGGTTGCGGGGACTTCACCCTGAGCACAGGACGAAGCCAACACACCACAGAAGAGCAACCCTGCCCCTGCAAGAGATACGCTCCTTAAACGCGAGCGATTATTTATAACGTGCCATAATTGCATGACATTTCTTCCTTTCTATAGAGACGCACACTCCCCCCTAAACGGGGATCAGTCACGGCCTTGTGTGAACCACATCTGCATGGGCATCATGGTAAAACACCAGCTTACTCAAACTGTTGTAATGGATCAAATCAACCATCAAAAAGTATGGTCGTGCCTGCATGTCCTGGAAGTAGCAGCACTGCACACAGATTCCGACAAAACAGGGTGATATCTCTGCTACTTACATCAAGGTCTATCAAAGATTCAAGCCTCGAAACGCATTTATTTCGCGCATAAAAAAGAAACGGTCACCGCGTATGACTTAGTTCCAGTCTAACACTGGCCACTGTTGACGGATTGCCTCCTTTGCAAGGCGTGGATCGGGGTGCACAACACGAGGGAACCTGGCGAGTTTGAGCAGTGGAAGATCGGAGTAGCTGTCGGTGTAGAAGTAGGCGTGTCGCAAGGAGGTTTTGTAAAGCGTTGCGAACTCGCGGGCATAGTGAATTTTGCCCGCACCAAAACAAAGCGGTGACACAGGTTCACCCGTAAAGAGCCCCTGTTCATCCACCTCAAATTGATTGGAGGCAAACCCATCGCACTGAAGCTGTGCGTTGACAAGCTCTGCGATATAATTGGAGGAGCTTGTGAGCAGGATCACCTTGTCGCCCTGTTCCTGGTGTTTTCTCACAGCCTCAAGCGCGCCTGGTCGGATGGTATGCGCGATGTACTCCTCATAAAAGCGCGCGACGTCCTCTCGTATGGGCTGTTCTGCGCGTCCTCTGAGATCGCGCACCACGCTCCTGAGCACATGTTCAATGCGTGACACCCCCACACCATAGAGGCCCATCCAGAAGAAGCCGCGCAGCGCATCTCGCTTTGAGATCGTGCCGCGCTCAAGCTCATAACGCACCCAGAGCTTGGCCGAGTTCACGGTCAGGATGGTCTTATCAATATCAAAAAAGGCGATGGTCGTGGGATCTTCTTGTGATGTCATGCCTGTGTCACCAGCGTTGGAGGTAAGTAAACATGGAACAGTGTCTCACGTTGAATGAGCGCAGAATGCACAGGAGTCTGTGCTGTAATCAACCCGAGACGCTCAAATAAATGAGCACGCACATGATTGACACTGGCCACGTAAAGTTCAAGAGGCGAGTGCCACACACGATATGACCCCACTCTTTGATCAAGACGATAGTAATATCCGATCAAAGGGTGCGTCAGCGTCACGCGAGTGTCTTCCTCATTGTAAAAGCCATCAAGTGTTGAGAGTGGGGTTGTGGTCCCGACCATATCAAGCTCCATGGGAGCCCACTGTGACAGGGCGCGCAGTGAGTATGTCGCGCAGACCTCGGGGTTTTGATCAGAGTAGGACACATCAAAGGAGAGGGATGCTGCGTGCCATGGGAGTTTCCAGCGATCGCGCGGGATGCGAATCCAAAAACCACCGAGCGTTGTGCCAAAGAACCAGACAACCCGCTTGCCCTGATGGATGACATAAGCCCTGTAATTGGTTTGTCCCATGGAAATCTTGTAGAATGGAAAACCGTGGAAGTGAAAGTCCACATCTTCAAACGGGACGGCAGAGATCAGCGCCACACGTCGGCCCGAGGCGAGCGTAAAAATCTCGGGCTCAAACCCCTTGGGGAGAAGTGCCGAGAGCGCTTCGGGGTCCACCGCCCAGGAGATGATCGCAAAGTGGCGCAAGTGGGTTTTGGCATCCTGCCAGGTAAGTGATGGCGGATGTTGATCTTCGTGGTGGAATTTTGCAGGAATCCGAGGCATAGAGACACCTTGAAGTTGGGCGCAAGCGCAGCCACGTCAAAAAAGACAGTCCTCAAGAAAGCATGAGATAGCACAATGAATCAGACACAATCACACTCCGCTCCCGCTCCAGGTGTTTCACGCGCAGCGCTCAAGCTCGCCGTGGAAGCGATTGAGAAGTTTGAGTTAATCCAACCAGGCGATCGCATCGCAGTCGGCATGTCAGGAGGCAAGGACAGCGCATTATTGTATCTGGTGCTGGCCTCAGTACAACAGCGAAGTGACTATGATTTTAGCCTTCATCCGATCCATCTTGATCAGCACCAGCCAGGTTTTGATCAAGAAACCTTCCAGGAGCAGCTACGCCTGTTGGGTGCCGATCTTGAGGTCATCTCGGAGGATACTCACAGCGTGGTGCAGGCCAACCTCAAGCCTGGACAGATCCCCTGCGCGATTTGTGGGCGCATGCGACGAGGAATTTTAAATCGTTTTTGCATGGAGCGTGGTTATAACAAACTGGCGCTGGGTCATCACCTGGATGATGCCATCGAGACATTCTTCTTAAACCTGCTGTTTGGCAGGCGCATGGACCCGCTCAAACCCGCAACACCTGCGAGTGATGTGGACGTGACAACCATTCGTCCGCTGATCCTGGTCGAGGAGAGAAAGGTGTTGGGATGGGCCGTACAGGAAGAGATCCCTGTGGTGGCCTGCCCTGTGTGTGACACAGTCCCGGAGAGCCGCCGCCGCGATTTAAAACAGTTGCTCGCACAATTTTCTGCAATGCAACAGGATGTTCATGCATCTATGAGAGCCGCCCTCTACACGGGAGCAGATGGAATGACGCTCATTGATCGTGTCGATAGTTATTAAAGGATGTCTCGTAAACAGTGTAGACGCATAAAGTTAAGACGTCAGATTTACAGAACAAAGCATCTTTTTGCACATGAAACGTGATGTGTTGTTGCGTGGGCATATGATATACTTACAAGGAGTGTTTTGATGGGAAGGCCCTCCTTTGTTCGCATCCAACTTCAAAACAAACAGGTAGACCATTGACACAATCACCCTCAAACATCCCCCCACGCACATTTCCTGGTGCTGGCAGAAAGACGCCATCGACCATGACAGGTGAGCTGCTTGATAACCGTTATGAGCTCAAGCACATCATCGGTGAAGGTGGCATGGGGACTGTCTTCAAAGCGACACAACTCTCGGTTGGACGCGACGTCGCCATCAAGGTGATGAAAGACGAGATGTTTGAGGAATATGGACTGGTGCGTCGCTTCAAGCTTGAGATGGAGATCATCTCAAGCTTGCAACACCCCAACATTGTGCGCCTGCTTGACTCGGGACACGATCGCAGGCTTGGTGTGTTGTTCCTCGTCATGGAATACGTGGAGGGCGTCTCGCTTGGCACACTGATCTATGAGCGACCTGAAGAGGTCGCTTTGCACCCAAGCCTTGCCCTTGAAATCGGGATCCAGATCTGCGCTGCGCTCACAGAACCGCACCAGCTTGGCGTCATTCACCGCGACTTGAAACCTGACAATATCATCCTCACCGTACGCTCCGATGAACAGCTCGCAGTAAAACTCCTCGACTTTGGCGTCGCGCGCATTGTCAACCCACACGAGCGATTAAACACCAAGGGGCCAAACACTCGCCTCACCGCCACAGGTGGCATTGTGGGCACACCACCCTATATTGCCCCCGAACTGTGCGAGATCGGCAATAAAATAAGCGCAAAATCAGATATCTATGCAGTGGGCGCACTCCTGTTTGAACTCCTCACAGGATTCCCTCCTTTCACAGGTCGATCCACAGCAGAGGTGCTCTACAAACATGTCCATGAGCCAGTCCCTTCATTGATCAACTCCATCCCGCTCCCCGAGTTTCAGGGTGAAATCCTTGACGCGCTCCTCACAAAAATGCTCGCCAAAGATCCAGAAGATCGCCCCGAAAATGCGCTTGAGGTCAAGAAACTCCTTGAAGAAGTCAAGCGCATCAATAACTTTGCGTCGCCCACGCTCGACTACTCTCCTGGTGCACCAAAAACCACCACCTTTGACCACTACATCGTCAATCTTGATGAGGTTATAAGTGGCACATACAAACCCAAAAAAGTCGCCACAATCCCCGATGCGCCCTCGGCAAAACTACTGAGACTCGCCACACCTCAATCCCACACCCCAAGACCAAAGGCGCATCACACCTCTGAACTTCCACACGTCGATGTGGTGCCTCTCTCCGATGCCGAGGACTTCTCCGAGGTTGAAGACTACGAGCTCGTTGAGATCACTCCTCAAAGACCTATTGCAAAATATATTGCCAGCGCTGCTGTACTTCTCATCGGCGGTGCCGTCCTTATTTATGGCATGTCACAGTCGACCCCAACGCCCGAAGAACCAGGCATCACCACCTCCGCTGCGGGCATCGTGGCTTCGCCTCAAACCGACATGCAACCTCGTCTTGAGGAGATCCCTACACAGGTCGTGCTGACACCTGCAATTCAACATGCCTCTGGCTCTATCCATAAGGCATCCACAAACGCGCTTGAACTCATCCCCAAAACCAAAAAGATTTCGGCAGATACACCACCACCAAAATTGACATCAACACGCAAAAGCACTAAACGAGCACAGGGCTCAACCAAAAAATCAACTGACACCAAACCAGAGCCCACAACCAAATCAAAACCAAAACAACCTAACAAGCTCAAGAATAAAATTGATTGGCTTTATCAAAAATAACCCTCTCTCCCTGTTGATGGCTACACTTGGTGTAGTCAGCGTCTTCACATGCTCGCCCGCCGCATTCGCACAGGAATCTCCTCAAGATCATGCACAGGCTCTGGCGAACCTCCCTGAAGAACAACAAATTAAATTCGGTGAGCTTCTTGGCCTCGCACAAACACGCTTTGAACAGGGAGACTTTGAGGCAGCCCTCACCATCCTCAACGAAGCTCAGGACATCTACCCTCACCCAAGAATTCTCTACAAGATGGCCGAAGCTTACGAGCGCTCAGGACAGCTCAAGGAAGCTCGCGAATACTACCAACTTTACCTCGATAGTGGTGATGCCACGGGCAACAACAAGACCATCACACAAGGGCTAATCAGCAACCTTGACCGTCGACTCTTCACGCCTGCCACGCTCATCCTGAGCTCCAATCCCTCAGATGCGCTCGTGTACCTCGATGCACAACCCAAACCTATCGGGTCTACCCCGCTACGCTACCCACTCGACCCTGGCGAGCACACTCTGACACTCAAACTCAAAGACCACGAAGATCTGAAGATCGACGTCGTCGCCAAGCCAGACTCCGAGCTTGTGGTTGAAAAATCTCTCACGGCGAGCCCCAACTCATGGGTCGCCCCACCAAATCCCCTCGATCCTGTCGCAGAAACTCATTTCAAACGTGCCAGAATCATCGGACTGAGCAGCGCCGCACTGGGAGCAACTGGCGGCGTACTCTTCCTTTTAGCCAATAAACAAGCCAACATACTTGATCAGGCCATTGAAGATCGCCAAACGACAGCAAGGCCCGATGAGAGCGTCACCTCGCGCCATAACGCTCTGGTTATCTCGGCATGGAGCCTCTCCGCACTCAGCGCTCTTGGCTCCACATGGAGCATTCTGGAGTGGCGAAAGTCACGCGCATCGCATGTGCAAAGTATCTCCGTTGAAGCAAGTAAAGATGGTGCGTCGCTCTCCCTGGAGGCTGTGTTTTGAATTCGACAGTAAACCTGCTCGCAACCCTGGCTCGTCCTCTCTCTCTGGCAACTATCCTTGCTCTGGGAGCGTCCTGCACACGTGATGCTCCTGGCATCAACTGCACGACCACGGCAGACTGTTACCTCAATGAGACCTGCTCTCCTCAGGGAGAATGCGTCCTCTCATCCACGGGTACGGCTGATATGCCTGACATGCCTATCATAACGCCTGATCAAAGCGTCGATATGCCTGATCAAAATCCCAACCTCGATATGGACATGCTTCCACCTGTCGATGACATGACAGACATGGCTCCCACTGGGCCAGCCATACCAGAAGGACTCGTGGTGGAAGGAGGGTACCTCCCTGGACCACGCTCCGTTGTCGCCCTTGATCAACAGGGACGACTCGCCTTCCTCTCCTATCATCCCGAAGAAGAGGGTGGTGCGTTAAAGCTCTCTTATGTAGACGCCTCCCGCACACTTCAGACACTGGAGTCCCCCATTGCTACGGGACTTAACTGGAGCACATCCGATACCACCGAAAATGCGGCGTTACTCATGACGAGTGGTCAATTGCTGGTGATCTTTGAATCACACGCGACCGCAGACAATGTGATTAGCTCCGTACAGGTCAATACAAGCACCTGGAACAAGGCACCTGCAAGTGACATCACCACACTGACCACCACAGGGAGTGTGGAGTTTGATTATATCGAAATTGGGGCCACGCCTCACTTCCTCGTCGCTGCACCAGACGCCATACAGACGTTTTCAAAATCAGGCACCACTTGGGCACCTGGATTCACGCTCGCAGGAAGCTTCAACAAGGCACGCTTTATCCTTGATGAAAAGCACCTCTGCGCGATTGAATCCACACAACAGCACTTACAATGCATCGATCTTGGAAACGACAGGATTGAAATCACAGAAGAGCGCGCAATTACAGGCATTGAAACGCCTGTCATTGGTCAGCTCATCTTCTCTGACGATGCCAACATCTTCTATGGTGAAATTCAAGACAAGACCAACGGCCCTCAAGACAAGCAGGGCTTACAATGGATTGGAAACGAGGCGCGTCTCACACCTCTGAATGCAGGGAGGGCCCTCTCCACAGCCGTGCTTCCTGGTCAAAACACCCTCTTTGCGCTCTCATACACGCAGAACAATGACGCGCTCATGTACGCCAAAGAGGTCAGCAACGTGGCGAGTGCTGCACAGGCCACATACAGCCAGAAAGAAAGCAGCCTCACAATCTCGTCGGGTGACATCCACCTCTTCTCATCAAAAAAGAGTTCGGCACCTTATCAAATCTACCACGAGACAATCCCGTTGAACTGACGACAGGACAGGAACGCAAAAGGGGCGGCCATTGCTTGAAGCAATGGCCGCCCCTTTTGCGTTCCTGTCCTGTCGTCAAGGAATCACAACATCCTTATCGACTTTCTCCTGCGCACGCTCGTACTTGGAGCGCACTGTAGTACCAAATACTTTCACAATCGCAATCACCACACAGGCAATCAAAATAAGAAGGATGATGTACTCTGTTGCACCTGCACCCTCTTCATCATGATGAAGTTGAACCAACCTGTCCTTGATATTATCCATCATCACCAATCTCCTTCATTCAAACCATGTATCACAACCCCTGCTCGATCAGAGGCATTGTTCTTCATCTTCACACTAGCCACACGCACTCGCTTGCGCGCTCATCATAACAGTGGGGCAAAAAGAATGCCAGCCACAGAGCGTGTAATTTGTTCTAAACAAGCTGCATTTTAGCCACACATGCGAGACAATTATAACACACATGTGGTCAAAATGTTATTCCTCCACAAGGATCAAATACTCCCAGGGATCAATTGAAAGCGATAGCTTTCCTTGGCTGACCTGCATCATGCGTGGACTCACCGCGCTCTTGAGCATCTTGCCATCAAGGCCAAGCTCATCGGGAATTGTAACCTCTTCCACACGACTTGCACCCTTGTTCATGGCGATAATCACAGACTCACCCGAGCCCTCGGTACGCGCATATACATAGAGAGAGTCGTCCACATACAGCTCACGGCGAGTGCCTCGACGCAATGGCTGATACAACTGACGAATCTGACCCAACGCGCGAATGCGAGCGATGAGCTCCTGCTGACCTGCGTTCCACTGCCAGTCCATCATGCGGCGATTATCAGGATCGCCCGAACCAGCAAGACCGATCTCATCACCATAATACATGAGCGGAATACCTGGTTGTGTCAGCAAGAACGCGAACCCAAGCGTCAAACGGTTGATAATGTTCCATTGCTCATCAGAGATTGAATCCTGAGGTCCATCCGCCATCACATCAAGAGAAGAACTCCATGGGTCCCAGTCATTACCAAGTGATTCTGTTACAAATCGGGGGATGTCGTGGTTGCCAAGGAACGGAGACATCCAGGGATACGCATCGCCATAAGCCTGCTCACTACGAAGGACTGCGGCTTCAAGATCCCTGAATGAACCATCTTTTCCAAACGTGTTACGAATCGGATACAACAAGGGGAAATCAAACTGACCATGCAACTCGTAGTCCGCGACATAGTTCATAATTAGCCCGTAGCCATCGCCTCCTGTGTAGGTTTCGCCCACGGAGTAAAATGGTGTCGCGCCCTGCTTCTCAAGCTCGTTCAACTCATAACGCAACCTGCGCATGATGATGTGGTCCATGTGCTTTGCGGCATCGACCCTCACACCATCCACATCAAACATCTCTACAAACTTGAGCGTGTCCGACACCTGTCGCTTTAAGATGTCATGATTACGATAATTCAAGTCAGGGAGATATGATGCGAACTGACATGTCAACGGCTTGCCATCAGGACCTTCCCAGGCACAGCCAGGACTGCCACATGTACATGTGACCGCACACCACGCAGGGTTCTCACGGCAATACACATGATCCTCGTGCACATGATTGTGCACCACATCAAACAATACGCGAATGCCACGCTCATGTGCCTTATCAATCAGCTCCTTGAGCCTTGCATCAGCGCTGTTCTCGCTGTCACCATAGCGTGTCTCTGCCTTGAGCGGCTCGATCGGCCAGTAACCATGATATCCTGTGAAGCGGTTAATGCCATCGCCACCAGCCCAACTCTCCTCGGTGTTCTCATACACAGGAGAGAGCCACAGCAGATTTACGCCAAGCTCATCAAAATAGCCCTCTTCGATCTTCTGAATGATCCCACGAAAATCTCCGCCCATATAACCTGCAATGGCGTTCACACCCTGGATCGGCTCCTGTGGCATGCCTCCATCGGTATCAAGGAAGCGGTCCGTGAAAATCAAGTACATGGTCGAGTCTTGCCATTCAAAAGGCTCCTCTTCATACCACATGGGGACCCAGAGCGGATATTGCTCGGCGGTGTGACCATCCTCATCTTTGCCCCAGGCTCTGATGCTATACTTACCAAAAGAAGAGGCATCATAAGAGACTGTAACAACACCACTTTCAGCATCAAACGAAGGTGTAACCTCTTCATCACCTACCGTAATACGAAGGCTTTCTTGCTCAAGTTTTGACCCATCTCTGGAGGAGACAAACTGAAGCTTGACCTCGATTTTACCATCCTCGCTGACATCCTGACTGACCACATTCCATGCAGGCACAGTACAATCGGGCACGATGAGGTTACGGTTCTCAAAATTCCCCGACCACTTGGTGGGCTCTGATGCAGGAGGCTCACCTTCATACTCGCCATCCACCACAAACTTGTAAGCATACTCACCAGGTTCAAGCTCAAGCTCCGTGAACCATAAACCGTTCACACGCTCAAGTCCTGTGACGCTCTCATCCCAGTCATTAAACTCACCCGCCATCGCGACGCTCTTCGCAGAAGCACCCTCGGCATACTCCACACGCACAGAACAGGAGCGCACAGACTCACCAAGATCCACAGGAGCAGCGTCCATATCGTTCGCATTCTGTTGTTCTGCGGGAGTTTCCTGAAACTGAGGACAGCCTGTTAACAGCACTCCCATCAAGATCAAGCCGCTTCCATATAAACCGCCTGCCTTACCTACACGTAACTTCTTCACAATACACAGTCCTTATTGAGATATCTTTCGAGCGAGAATCAAGGTCCTCATTCTACCAAAGGAGGCGATGAAAGAAAGGATTTTCATTGCCATTATCCTTACAGAGGCTTGACTCTTTTCTGGCCAGACGCCCACGAAGCATTTACAGTAGTCATGATGATTCACGATTTCCATGACGATAACAGCCACACAGAGCATCTTATGTTTCACTGTTCTGCATCCGCATTACCTTTACGCCCCTCCTTCTTGTTATTCACGCTTACAGGCACACTCATATTATCCGCCTGTGGCCCAGACCCCGTTGATCCTGTGGCATCAAATCCTCCCATGATGCAGGATGACGAAGAAGCCATCGACTTCATCGCGATCACAGGAACAAACCTTCAAGATCCAAACACAAGCCCATTTTGCCCCTTCACACAGAGCTGTCCTCCCTTGCCTGGCGAACCCACAGAGAGCCTCAGCTCTGGCACCTGTGAGGAAAAACACTTCATCGTCAACACTGACGGAAGCCGAACTTTCGTCAATGAATCCAAACGCATACACACCTTACTCGCCAAGCTATCCGAGCTTGAAGATGACCATGGCGTGTATGAGGTGACGTATGAAAATGGAAAGATCAAGAGCTACTCTTATGACCCCAAAAGTGGCAGCACATCCGAAACATCCTACACATATACGCTGGGACGTCTTGCAACCTCAGAGGTAAGCGTTGCAGGACGCGTCATCGATGAGCAGAGTTTCACGTATGATGATCTGGGAAGAGTATCCACACACTTCTCCAAAGTACTTACACAAGGCAACTCTTATCAGCGCACTTCGCAGGTCTACCAATACTCCGAAGACGAGGAGCGCACACGTCAACTCTGGGATGATCTTGATGTGGACAACACCATCAGCGAGCCCGATCGCCTCAGTCAGGCACATACATGGAATGAGGATGGCCTGCTTGAGTCCTACACACAGTTTGATGTGAATGGTGAACAGCGTGAAAGCCTGGACTACACCTATGAAGATGGTGTCATTACAGGAATTCATCGCGTCACTGACACCTCGACGCCGCTCTACACATTCACGTTCAACGACGAAAACACACACCTCATGAGCCTGACCCTTGGAGAGGGCCACACACTCCTCCTAGAGCGCTCCGAGGATCAAACGCTTGAGCAGGTCACGCTCAAGCAGGGCGAGGAGACAATCTACGAGGTTGAACTCTCGGGCGCCTGTGATCGCACCGCGCATACCTGGATTCAGATGGCTGAGGTCATCATCTCCGAATCAGCGTCGGGACCGGCGAAGCAATAGACGCCTTGCTCAAAGCCCTGGACGAGATCCTTCGTGGCGCGTGAAGTATCGTGCGCTGGTCGACTGTGCAAACGCAGTCGCGCGGTC
>CATLTV010000111.1 GCA_950059285.1 uncultured Pseudomonadota bacterium
GGATACAGTGGGCACATGTGGTCTGTGTATACAGTTTGATTTTTACGCATATGAAATGAGCATAATAAAGGAGAAGGTGATGGAAGAGAGCAAGCGACGACGTGTCGCCATTCTTGGTGCAGGGCCTGTGGGTGTGGAGGCTGCGTTAAGCGCACGTGAGCAGGGCTTTGATGTGAAATTATTTGAGCGCGGCGAGGTCGGCGAGCACGTCAGGCACTGGGGCCACGTACAATTGTTCTCGCCATGGAGTTTGAACCGAAGCGAACGAGGCGAGCGATTGCTCCAGGAGATGGGGCAAGAGCTTGAGCCTGAGGATGCGTTTCCGCTTGGTTCAGAGTATGTGGCTCGTTATCTGGAGCCCTTGAGCAAGCACCCATTGTTGGAAAACTGTGTGTACACACATCACGAGGTGATAAGTGTGGCACGTGCACAGGTGCTCAAGGGCGAATTGATCGGGGACAGTGCGCGTGCGGACGTGCCGTTTTTGATGGTCGTTGAGGATGCTCAGGGCGTGCAGAGTTACCATGAGGCGGATGTGGTGATTGACACCACGGGTTCGTATGGAAAGCCAGCCGCGCTTGGTCCTGGTGGTGTGGGTGCCATTGGAGAACGTGATTGTGAGGTGGAGCGCTATGTGCCTGATATGGAAGATGATTCGTCATTTGACTACAGGGGCAAGCGCGTGCTGGTTGTAGGCGCAGGTTACTCGGCAGTGACCACATTAAAGTTGTTGCGCGAGTTGAACGAGGCGCATCCAGAGGCTCCTGCGAAGGTGTTCTGGTCCTGGCGGGAGGCCGCCGCGCCCTACATGGAGATCGAGGGTGATGTGTTACCTCAAAGAGCGGCGCTTGCGCGCTTTGGTAATGAGGTTTCACGAGGGGAAGTTGAAGGGATAGAGCCGTGTCCCATGACCCAGGTATGGATGTTTTCGCGTGAGCCAGGTCAGGACTCCACCAAGGTGTTTCTCAAGGATTTGAAGACGCACTTGATCGAGGAGGTTGTGGTGGACAGGGTGATTGCCAACGTGGGTTATTTGCCTGATACGGAGCTGTATCGCGAGTTGCAGGTGCATTTGTGTTATGCGTCTGAGGGGCCAATGAAGTTGGCGGCGTCCTTGTTGGCTGCGTCTGGTGGCGGAGGCGATTGTCTTGCGCAGACAAGCGCTGGTGTGGAGACGTTGTTAAATCCAGAGCCGAATTTCTTTATTCTTGGCGCGAAGTCTTACGGGCGAGGGAGCGCGTTCTTGATTCGCCTGGGTCTGGAGCAAATTGAGCAGGTGATGACGTTGTTATCGTGAGTAAGTTCTTGTGTACCCGTGAATAAAAAGGCAGTGGGCCGCGTCAAAAATGGCGCGGCCGTTGTTTTGACTTGAGGGTATGGATTGAGTAGTCTTTGCTCCAGTTTGTAAATCAGACGGTTTCAGTGGTTTTAATTATTATAGAGCGTAATAAAGATGCGTAGATTGTGGAGTCATGTGGTGTTGGCGGGGGTGTGTCTGGGTTTGCCTCTGAGTGGTTGTAACTGTGATGATGAGACCGAGGATACGCCCTGGGAGCTTACTGATCCGTTCCCCGAGGAAGACCTTGCGTTTGATATGCCGCCTGATCTCGCGCCAGATATGCCCGAGGATATGCCGCCTGAGATCGATATGATGATCGAGATTCCCCCAGAGATTCCGTGGGAGCGAGAGGTCATTGAGGAGGTTGAGTTGCAACAGGCGCTCAACGATCGTACCTCGCTGGATGTGGGAGAGGATGGCACGGTGTGGTTGGGTTATCACTCCTGCAACGACAGCATCTGTTCTGACCCGTATTTATCCGTTGCCATTGAAGAGCAAGATTCGCGTCAGTGGCGATTTGAGGATGTGGCGAGGCAGCAGGGCACGTTTGGTTTGATCGTATACAAGGACCAGCCGTGGGTCGCTTATCTTGATGAAATTAATCAGCAATTTAGAGTGGGTTATCGCCTGGAGAGCGGTGAGTGGGTGAAGTGGCCACTGCCCGTAAACTTTACAGGTGCGTATGATGGTCTTGATTTAACGCATGATGATGATCATCTCTATGTGACGTTTGCGAGCAGTTTACAGACACCTGTGGAGCTGTTTGGGTTGGATATGCGCCGCAGTAACTCGGAGTTTATCTCACTGGCAAAGCTTGATGTGAAGGAAGCGAGCGCGGCGCTGGAGAGGGGACTTGCCGCCAACAATCAAGGGAACCTGTTTTTGGTGCACCGCGATGGTTCATCAGGTCCTTATGGTGTGGCGCGTTACAAGCTTGAGGATAACCTGTGGGATCGTCAGTCCTATTACAGTGATCCTTCAATCACAGTCAGTTCAATGATTGCGCGTGAGAATGGAGACATTTGCATGAGCAGCACAGTGGACGGTGGCTTCATTGGTGATGGTGTGTTTGAGGTGACCTGTGGCAAGCTCAACAACCTGAGACGTCAGGTGTGGCGTTATGATAACGAGTCGCTAAGCTCGTACTCCTCGATGATTGAGGGGCAGGATGGTTCACTGATTATTGCGTACAACGCAGGAGGGAACTCCAGGTTGCGCGTGGCCCGTCGATATCCTGATGGGCAGTGGGACTTCAGGACGGTGTTCAACGGATCATCCTACGGAGTGTCGACAGCGATCGACACGGACAACAAGTTGCTGATCTCCTATTACACCTGTGAGGGTTCACGGTGCACCTTGGAGATGTTAAGGCAGCCTTATCTATAAGTTTTTGTATCAGGGGAATTTTGCGCGCTGGTTTTCAAGGGGATGTTCTCCTTTGAAAACCAGCGCGCATGATTTAGGATAATTACTTCTCCTGAGGTCGGGAGATTTTTGGTTTTTATCGCAAATAATAAATGAACAAGTCGTCGAGAGTAATATGCAAGTTGTTGAGGTGATCAGGAGCAAACGTGATGGTGTAGAACTTCCCGCAGAGGCGTTGAAACGTTTTGTGGAGGATTACACCGCAGGGGAGGTCCCTGATTATCAAATGTCAGCCTTCTTGATGGCAGTGTTGTTTCGGGGGATGACTCCTGGAGAGTTGGGTGCGTGGACACGTGCGATGTTGCACTCTGGTCAGGTGATGGATTTCACGGACATGGAGGGCGCGAAGGTAGACAAACACTCGACAGGTGGTGTGGGCGACAAGGTGAGTCTTATTCTTGCTCCGTTGGCTGTTGTTGCTGGTTTGAAGGTACCGATGATCTCGGGTCGAGGTCTGGGTCACACTGGCGGTACAGTTGACAAGTTGGAGAGTATTCCTGGCTTTGATATGAAGCTCAGTACAGGCCGTTTTCGTGAGGTCATTGAGGAGGTTGGATGTGGGTTGATCCGTCAGACGGGTCAGATCGCGCCTGCCGATCAAAAGCTTTACGCCTTGCGTGATGTGACAGGTACAGTGCGTTGCGTGCCGTTGATTTCAAGCTCGATCATGAGCAAGAAACTTGCCGAGGGTATTGATGCGTTGGTGCTTGATGTCAAGGTGGGTTCTGGTGCGTTTATGCGCACCATTGAGGAAGCGCGCGAGCTTGCCGACACGATGATCTCCATTGGCGACGAGATGGGCAAGCCTGTCAGGGCGGTCATCACGGATATGAACCAGCCGCTTGGGCTTGCCGTGGGCAACTCGCTTGAGGTGATCGAGTCAATTGAGGTGTTGAAAGGTGGTGGGCCACAGGATCTTATCGATGTCACCCTTGAGCTTGTCGCGCATATGTTGGACGTCAAGGGCCTGTTGCTTGAAGGGGAGAGCCTTGAGGCTTGTAAGCAGCGTCTTGATGGATACCTGAAGGATGGCAGCGCGCTTGAGGCATTCCGCAAGATCATCGAGATTCACAGCGGTGATGCGAGCGTCTGTGATGATCCTGAGGCCGTGTTGCCTGGAGCTGAGCATGAGATTCAGTGGTGCGCGCCATCATCGGGCGTCATCACACGTATGCAGACCTCGGACATCGGTATGGCAGGTGTGGATATTGGTGCAGGGCGTCGTAAAAAAGAAGATGAGATCGATTACGGTGTGGGCTTTATCTTCCATAAGAAGCTTGGCGATGAGGTCAAGGAAGGCGACGCCATCTTGACCGTGTATTACAACGATGACGCTGGCCTTGAGAGCGCGTTCAAACGCTTTGAGCGCTCCATCGAAATTTCAGCAGATGCTCAGAGTTTTGAGGCTCCAGCCTTGATCAAGGAAGTGCGCGGCGCATAGGTCGACGTGTTAGATTCTGTTGAATAAGATATAAAAGTAAGAAATTTTGGCGAGGATCGTAAGTGCAGCTTACGATCCTCGCCAAATTGCTTTTTACATGGAACTTTTGGGGGTTATGGGTGTCCTTGCTGGTGTGGAATGTCGGGTGATGTGAACAGGTTTTGAACTGTTTTATGTCTCTGATTTTACTTTGTTTTATGCCTGCGGGGAACGTTGTGTCATATGTGTTGGTGTCATATGGAGTGGACCTGTACAGGGTCAGGAGGATGGTGGGGGGAAGAGCCGAACAATTACTTGAGGATATGTGCGAGGATGATGCGCCATGGTTCAAGGCGTGCGATCGGCGTTATGAGAGTATTTTGCGGGAGTTGGGGGCATCTTCCAGCGTGGATGTGATGCGTGGTGTGTTGTGCAATGGCGAGCTCGTGGAGAGCAATGCGCTATATGCAGAGCTTGTGGGGTTGCTCTGTGAGTATGTGGGGCAGCGCCTGTCGTCGGAGCCATTTGAAGATGGTGTGCCATGGGATGATGGCGTTGAGGGGGCTCTTGATGACTGGTTTCGTGCGCATGATGCAGATGCAGATCTCCTGGGAGACTTTGACGTGTCGTGCCTGAGCTTTGCGGAGGTTGAGCTTGTGCGTGGGTTCAAGCACAAGGGCGTGGGTTGGCTTGGGGTTGAGCAGTGTGAAGCGCTGGATGATTTTTTCACGTCCTTGCGAGGCGATGAGAATGACGAGGATGTGGAGGAGTTCTGGGATGAGGAGTTATGCGAGGATGATGAGTTTGATGTGGTGGTCCGATGTCTTGAGTCATGGGTGTTAATGTGTCGAGAGCGTGGTTGGGCGATGGCCACATTTTATCGTGCACGATAAGCGACGAGCCAGGCGACATTTGCGGAAGCAAATGTCGCCTGGCTCGTCGCTTATCTGTATGAATAATTTAATAATTATTACTTGCTTTCGAACTCGTTTTTGAAGAATTCAACGGTGCGCTTGAGGCCCTCATGGACATCAACCTGTGGGTTGTAGCCAAGGAGTTTTTGAGCGCGTGAGATATCAGCAAGACTGTCGCGAATATCGCCAGCACGAGGTGGGCCAAAGATGGGTTCGCGGTCGATGCCGAGGTGTTCACAGAGGATGTTGTGGAGCTCAAGCAAGGAGATGCGATCGCCGCAAGCGACGTTCATGACCTGTCCCTTGGCATCAGCAGCTTTCTGAGAGGCGAGGAAGTTGGCCTGAACAACGTTCTCAATGTAGGTGAAGTCACGAGTGTGTCCGCCATCTCCGTTGATTGTGGGGCGTTCGCCGCGAAGCAAGATATCAATGAACTTTGGGATCACCGCAGCGTAGGCGCCCTTTGGATCTTGGCGAGGACCAAAGATGTTGAAGTAACGCAGCCCGACGGTGTTGAGGCCATAGACGTGTGCAAAGACGCTGAGGTATTGCTCACAGGTGACCTTGGTGACCGCATAGGGGGAAAGTGGCGCGGGAGGCATCTCATCGTTTTTGGGGAGGACTTCAGTGTCACCAAAGTAGGAGCTTGATGCGGCGAAGACAAAGGAGTCGGCTTCGGCGTCGCGTGCCGCGACGAGCATGTTGAGTGTGCCTGTGGTGTTGTACTGGTGTGTGAGGATGGGATCATTCACAGAGCGTGGGACACTGCCCAGCGCGGCCTGGTGCATGACGTGGTCCACGCCTTTGCATGCTTTGTGGCAAGTGTCCAGATCGCGGATATCGCCTTCAATGAACTCAAAGTCATTGAGGAAGGGTTCAATATTGTGGCGGTGACCTGTGATGAAGTTATCAAGACCAACGACTTCGTGACCTTCTTTGAGGAGGTTTTCAAGGAGGTGTGAGCCGATAAATCCAGCGACTCCAGTGACAAGATAGCGCATAGGGGGACTCCTGAACGGTAAACTGTAACAAGTGCAAAGAATGAAGCTGTTCAGTGAATTGGACAGCGTATAGGTTAGTGTGCATGGCATGTTATGCATGAACGGGCGGCAACCTATCACAAGAGCGCATGTAAAACGAGAGTTGATGTGATTCAGGAGGACAGAGCAAGATACAGGGGAGAAGGATTGCACGTGGCGATTGAAGCGACAGGTGTAAAGTATGGTGGTGGTGCGCACGTGTTGCTGAGGGTGTTGGGTGAGCTTCTGGAGGATCGTCGCGTGGGCCGAGTGACGGTGTTTGCGTCTGCTGATCCTGATCGGCGCTGGCGTAATCCTGATCTGGATCGTGTGGTGATTGTGGAGCCGCCGATGGTGGAGTCTCCAGGTTGGCGTGTGTTGTGGCTTGAGGCGGGGCTGGCAAATTATTGTGGGCAGATCAAGCCCGATGTCGTGTTGTGTTTTAATGGTGTGGGGTATGTTGGCGAGGAGATTGCGCAGGTCAATCTGTTGCAGCAGCCGTTGCTGTTCAAGCCCAGGGTGCTTGGCAAGATGCCCTGGGCATTTCGTGCACGGATGGAGGTGATCAGACGCTTGAGTCAGGCGTCCTGTCGGCGCGCAGATCGTGTGATCGTGCAGACTCCGACAGTAGCGGCGCTGGCAAGCTCCCTGTTTGGTCTATCTCTGTCGACGATGCGGATCTATCTTCCAGACATAAGGTGGAGTGAACCTGCGAGGATCAGTGACTCGGTGCGAGGGCTGCGTGATGTGAGAGAAGATCGCCGTGTGTTGTATGTGGGGAGTACAATTGAATACAAGCGCATCGATGTGGCGGTGAAAACAGTGGGTAGGTTGCGCCACACGTATGAGGGGTTGACGTTGTTTGCGACGATTCCAGAGGATCATGAGTATGCCAAACTTGACTGGGTATATGCGCTGGGGGCATTGAGCGAGGGTGAGGTCAGGGCATGTATGGAGCTTGCGACGTTGTTGGTTATGCCTTCTCTTGCCGAGACTGTGGGGTTACCAATGGTGGAGGCGATGAGTGTGGGGTGTCCAATTTTGGCGAGCAATTTGGCGTATGTGCATGATGTCTGTGAGGATGCTGCGCTGTGTTTTTTACCAGGGAGTGTGAGATCATGCATGGCGAGGATGGAGCACCTTTTGAAGGACCCAATCTTGAGGCATACCTATGCAGGGCGAGGGAAGATCAGAGCAGAGAAAATCAGCAAGGCTGAGCCCTACAGGATGATGGTCGATGAACTGTGTCAGGTGGCGTTGCCTGAGTCACAAAAGAGAGAGCGCAAGGATGGGTCAGTTGCTTGAACCATGGTGTCCAGAGTGGGCCTACAAGGTGGAGGTGAAGGGGGCGTGGTGCGTGGTGCCACTTGAGGTTGCGGTGCGTCGTCCTGCAAGCGTGGGCGGTGTGCTGGGATATGTTAAAAAAGTGGGTGGTTTTACTCGGGTGATGCGTAAGGCGGCCTCTCGCCTGGTGGGTATGGATGGTGAGCACAAGGTCGTGATGGCTGGTTTTGGTGTGGTGACATCTGCGCCAGAACATGGAGCCTGTGATGTGGGAGAGGAGGTGGTTTTTGTCGCACCACGCCAGGATATGCTTGATGGTGTTGTGGTTGTTTCTCCTTATTTATTAGTGTGTTGTGCTGATGTTGGTGTGGTGCGTCCTCGTATGGCTAGTCATACGCGGGTGTTGATAAGCGCGTGCTCCTCGCCCGAGTTCAAGCGTCTCGTGTTGGAGGAGATTGCAGGATGGAGCGTGCATGCGGGATGGGCTCTTGATGCCAGTGCGTGTCGTGAGGTGATGGGTGGCGTCATCGAGGCGTTGCCGCAGGGGAAGTATGGGGCGGCTGTCGGGCATGATGGGGTTGGGCATATGTTAAAGCGTGTGGCCCGACAGCCGCCCCATACTTCCCCCTCGAAGGTGGTTCAGAAAGATGATGTGGTGGTGTTTGGTTACGGGCATTACATGAGGACCTGTGTCATGCCTCATCTTCGCGCACATTTTCGTGTGCAGCGTGTGCACGAGATCGATCCGCGCATCATAGGAGTGGTGACGCCCGAGGAGGCCAGTTTATGGAGCACATCGCCTGCGCCCGAGGCAGGAGATGAGCGTGCTGCGTTGTGGTGTGTGGCGGGATACCATCATCATCACAGCGAACTGGCGTGTGAGGCGTTAGAGCATGGTGTGGATGTGTTGGTAGAAAAGCCTCTGGTTGTGCAGGAGCAGCAGCTTGATGAGGTGTTGGCGGCGATGCGTCTTGAGCGGGGGCGGTTGTATCAGGGGTTTCATCGCAGGAGCTGGCAGGTTGCTTGTTGGCTGCAGGAAGATCTTGATGTGCAGCGTGGAGAGTCGGTGGTGCACATGCACAGCGTGGTTCATGAGGTGAGGCTGCCTCCACATCACTGGTATCGCTGGGAGAGTAGCGGGAGTCGCCTTGTGGTAAATGGGTGTCACTGGATTGATGAGTTCATGTACTGGAATGGTTATCCCGAGTGGAGACATGCGAGCGCACAGAGTTTTCAGGGCGGTGAGGTCGTGATGGTGCAGGTGGAGCTTGAGAATGGTGCGACGTTATCACTCACATTATCTTCTGTAGGGAGCGACAGGCTGGGCGTCAGGGAGTGCACGCAGTGGAGCGTGGGTGAGCGCATGGCAAGGTTGGTAGATCATGTGTATGAGAGTGAATGTTTTGAGGGGCAGATCCGCGCGAATAAAAGAGTGCTTGAAGAGGAGACTTATACACGATTAATCGCTCGTGTGGTGGGGCAACGCAGTGCTGGTGAGGGAGAGCGAATGCGTGATGTGGAGCGATTGTGGAGGTTGGTGTTTGAGCTTCAATCAGAATTAAGCTAGTGATTTGAGTGGGGAGATTGATATAATAGAATCAGGAGGATCACACTTTGATGTTACATGGTGTGATTGATAGTGTAACAAATACAAAAGGATAAGGAGTTTGTTGTGTTGAGGCGATTGATTTTGAGCGCAGGTGTCATGTTGATGGTGTCAGGTTGTTTGCCACCTGAAGATACTGCTGTGGCAGATCTTGACAGCGATGATCGTGACAGGATGTGTTCTCGGTATAACTCCGAGGATATTCAGTGTGAAGATGGCGACAAGGTAGAAGGTATTTCTGAGCTTGATTGTATTGATTGGGCTGAATACCTGGCAGGTTCAGACTGTCCTCTTACGATTGAGGACTGGAAAGATATGACCAGTGATCCATGTAGTGACTCGGCGGAGAGCTCTCGTTATGTATTGAGGACAAGGTGTTTGGTCGACGGGTTCTTCAAATGAGAGATGTGTGAAGCAGTTACTGTGTAATTTTTCGAGTGGTGATGTGTATCTGGCAGCGCTTCCCGTGGGGGAGGCGCTGCCAGGTAAGCTTCTTGTCAGGGTGCATCATTCGGTGCTCTCGATGGGGACAGAGCGTATGTTGGTGGGTTTTGCGCGTGCAGGATGGTTGCAGCGTGCAAAGTCACAACCACAACGTGTGGCACAGGTATTACAACGGGTCAAAGCGCAGGGTTTTTTTGCTGCCTACGATGCTGTGCAAGGACGACTTCAGACGCCGCTGGCCCTTGGTTATGCGTGTGCAGGTGAGGTCATTGGTGTGGGTGAGGGGGTTGGGGGATTCAGGCTTGGCGATCGCGTGGCCTGTAATGGGAGTCATGCAGATGTGGTGCAGGTGCCGTATCGTCTGTGCGCGAAGGTTCCCGAAGGTGTGACGACAGAGGATGCGGCGATGACGACGCTGGCCTCGATTGCATTGCATGGTGTGCGTCTGGCCCGTGTGGAGCTTGGCGAGCGCGTGTTGGTGTTGGGGCTGGGGTTGATAGGATGTCTGGCAGTGCAGGTGTTGCAGGCATCAGGTGCGTCTGTGGTGGGTGTTGATCTTGATGCGTCACGTCGAGACTTTGCTCGGGAACGCTATGGGATAGAGACGTTAGAGTCCTGTGATCAGGGGGGATACGATGCGGTGCTGGTGTGTGTGGCATCGGAGTCTGGTGAACCAATGCAAGATGCGATCTCTGCCAGCAGGAAGCGTGGTCGTGTGGTGATGGTGGGAACGGGAGCGATGGATCTTGATCGGGGGGCGATGTACGAGAAAGAGGTGAGCGTACAGGTGGCCTCGTCGTATGGTCCTGGTCGGTATGATGCGGGGTATGAGGAGCATAATCTGGACTATCCGCTGGAGTATGTGCGGTGGACGGCTCAGCGCAACTTTGAGGCTGTGTTGGGATTGATGCAGCGAGGGCTTCTTGATGTGAGCAGCGTGGTAGGTGAAGAGTGTCGTTTTGAGGACGCTCCACAGGTCTATACACGTGTCATTGGCGAGGAATCCAGCGTGCTCTCGGTGCGCTTTGGATACGATGTGCAGGAGGGGGTAAGTTCCAGTGCTGAACGTGAAAAGGTATTATTATCCAGTGGCTTGCGACATGGTCTTGGTGAGGTTGTCCTTGGCGTGATTGGCGCAGGAGTGTATGCTCAGCGCACATTTTTGCCAGGATTTCAGGGCATTGAAGGCGTGCGTTTTGAGGGGATTGTGTCGCGGCGTGGAGGTGATGCAGGGTGGCTTGGTTCACGCGAGGGGTTCAGGTGGGCATCGGCTAAAGCAAACGACATCTTGGACAGTCAGGAGGTTACATTGGTCGCAGTGTTGACTCGCCATGACACACATGCTGGCTATACATTGAAGGCGCTCACTTCAGGTCACAGTGTATTTGTAGAGAAGCCACTTGCCCTGAATGAAGACGAGCTTGATGAGGTGATGGCGAGCGCCCGTGAGCGATGTGAGTCGCAGCTTTTGATGGTGGGCTTTAACAGGCGTTATGCGCCGATGACGCGATCTCTTGTACGTGCGTTGCGCGTTGAGCGAGGGGTCAAGAGTGTGGCGATCACAGTGAATGCAGGGGCGTTGAGCGAGGATCACTGGTTGCATGACCGCGATCAGGGGGGGCGAATCGTGGGTGAAGCCGTGCACTTCATCGATCTGTGTCGCCATCTGGTAGGCTCGGAGATTGTGAATGTGAGCGTGCAGCGTGTGGGCAATGATGTGGATGCAGGTGCCTGGATTACCATGGGTTTTTCGTGTGGTTCTGTGGGGGTTGTAGCCTACTTGACGCAAGGTCCAGAGGATGTGGTCAAGGAGCGCGTGGAGGTCATGGTCGATGGCAAGATGGCGCGCATAGAGGGATGGAAGAAGTTAAGCGTGTGGGGGAGCTGGAAAGGTGGGTTAAAATCAGAGCGCCACTTGAGAGCGGACAAGGGCCACAGGTGGATGTATCAGGCGATGGTAGATCATATGGTCAGAGGGGAGAGTATGCATGGTGAGATGATACCTCTGGACGAGCTTGATGAGGTGTCGAGGGTAGCGATCAGGGCGGCGAAACTACATCAAGAGGGGTAGGTGATGAGGGGGCCGCAGGATGTGTATGGCTGGTTGCAGCGCGTGGGGATCAAGCGAGCGCTCTGGCGAGTGGGCTATGCTGTGAAGAAACGCGCGATGGTGGGGGATGTGTCATGGCCCGAGTGTGAGCAAGTCGTTGGGTGGAGTACGTGTCATGAACATCTTGAGGGGCGCTATCTTGAAGGCTTTTATCAGCGTGCGTTGGAGGGTGTGCAATCAGGGGCAACGCTCAATGTTAGATTGATTAAGTTATTGAAGGAAGGGGCTTATTTTTTGTATGGTTCCGAGGTTTGTCAGGCGGCAGGTCGTCCGATGGACTGGTTTTTGAGCGTGAGTGGTGAGCATTGGTCGCAGCATGTGGGGGAGGGAAGTTATGGTGAAGTTGAGAGGTTGGGGGACATCAAGGATATCTGGGAGTTGGGGCGTTGTGGGTGGGTGCTGGATCTGATTCGAGGGGGCGTGACCAGTACGCATGAGACGTTTTTTTATGAGCAGGTGAGGGGGTTTTGCGCGCAGCATAAGAGGAGTTATGTGGGACCACATTTTGTAAGTGGTCAGGAGGTTGCGCTGCGGGCGATGAGGTTGTGTCTCGGGGGTGTGGTTTTTCAGGGGCAAGATGGGGATTTTGAGTGTTTGCAACATCTGTTGTATGCGCATGGATTGTGGGTGGAGGAGAACCTTGATTTTGCGAGAAAGGTTGTGCCCAATAATCATGTAATCGCTGAAGCGATGAGTCTCTGGATGTTGGCTGATTGTTTTGATTTCTGGGCCGAGAGCGAGCGCTGGAAGCGGTTGTCCGAGGAGGTGTTTTTTACCGAGATTCAGGCCCAATTTTCGGAGGATGGAGGGTACTGTCAGGCCTCGCACAACTACCATCGGTTTGCGATGGAGATGTTGATCTTTTGGCGGTTGTTGTGTGTTGAAGGGAGCATGTTGGCACAGGGGTTGGAGGCGTGTATTCGGGGGAGCGCGGAGT
Source organism: uncultured Pseudomonadota bacterium (assembly GCA_950059285.1). Taxonomy (GTDB): domain Bacteria; phylum Myxococcota_A; class Bradymonadia; order Bradymonadales; family Bradymonadaceae; genus CATLTV01. The sequence continues at coordinate 12,499 of CATLTV010000111.1, forward strand.
ATCTCTGGTGGTGGATGATGGATGAGCAACGGGGGAGGTTGCCACGGTTTGGTGCGAGTGATGGTGCGCATTTTCTGACGTTCTGCGAGGCTGATTATGAGGATTATCGTCCTGCCCTGGAGGTGGCCCACGAGCTGTGTGGTGGAGATGGGCGTTGGTTTGAGCGCAGCGAGGCGTTGGATGAGCAGCTCTACTGGGTTCTGGGTTCAAGGCATGATGCGCTGGAGTATCGTAATGGCGAGGCAAGATTGCGCAGCTATGATGGAAAACGCAATGGTTTGAATGGCTTGCGCGTTGATGGTTGGCAGGTTGCGTTGCGTGTGGGGGAAGTGTGGGGGACGGCCTCTCAGGTGGACATGGGGCATGTGGAGATCTGGCGAGGAGATGTGGAGATCGCGCTTGATCGAGGTAGCTATCGTTATCATGAGCGCGGTGCGTTTGAGGGGTATGCGGGGTTGTCGGGCCATAACACGTTGAGGTTTGTGGGGGAGGAGTTTGCGGTCAAGCGAGTGGGGCGGTTCACGCTGTGGTGTAAGGCGTGGAATGAGGACTTTGGTGTGGAGGGGAGGAAGGTCTGGAGCAGTCATCATGGTTGGGGTGATGTATTGCGTGGTGCATGTCATCGTGAGGTTGAGGTGTGTGATTTGGCGCGTGTCATGGTGATGGATCATGCGGTGTTGCAGCGCAGTGGTGTGGCGGTGTTGAGATGGCAGATGGGAGGGGTCGTGGTGGATTGTGGAGACAGGTTTGATATGCGCATAGGGGATGAGCAGATCGAGGTGAGGGTTGATGTGGAGGGTGGAGAGGTTGTAAGGCGGAGGGTCAAGCGTGAGGGGTGTTCCTTACGTTATGGCCAGGAGCAACAGATTGATGTGATCGAGGTGACGATCAGCGCTGATGCAGGAGCCGATTTGAGAGTGAGCACGGAGTTTAGATCTTGCGTATCGTGTTAGTACATCAGTTTTATTTACGACCAGGAGAGGGGGGCGGTTCAAGGTTCAACGAGATGGTGCGTTGGTGGCAGGCCCGTGGTCATGAGGTGCGTGTCATCGCAGGTCAGGTGAGTTACACGAGCGGAGATCGTGCGCAGGATCTGGGGGTGTTGCATGAAGAGGATGGAGAGCATGGAGAGCGGGTGTATCGTGTGTATACGCCAGGAACGTATCAGAAGGGTGTGCTGGGTCGCGCGTGGAGCGTGGGTGGTTTTGCACTTGGTGCGATGGGGGTTTTTGCGCGCGAGTGTCTGAGGTGGGCAGATGTTGTTGTCGTGACAAGTCCTCCGTTGACGGTGGGTGTTTTCCCTTTATGGATCAAGGTGTTGTCAGGTTGGCGTTTGCCCGTTGCCTTTGAGGTGCGTGATCTCTGGCCCGAGTCTGCGGTGGCGACAGGTGCGCTTGCAGAGGGGAGTGCTATGACACGTGCATTGTATGGGTTGGAAGCGTTGGCTTACAGGGTGTCTGATGTGGTGGTGCCGTTAACGCCAGCGATTGCCAGAAGCATTGTGACGCGCGAGCTGAAGGATGCAGCAAGCGTGATTGAGATTCCCAATGGTGCCGACGAGTATATGTTGGAGCCCGTGGTCAAGGGAGAGGCACGCGAGCAGTTACGCGAAGAGTACGGGTGGGGTGATAAGTTTGTGGTGTTGTATGCAGGGGCTCATGGTGTGGCCAATGATCTGGTGCAGGTGTTGGATGCGGCGCAGGCGGCGATGGAGGCCCATCTTGGTGATGAGATCTTGTGGGTGTTGGTGGGGGATGGTCCTCAGAAAAGGTTTTTGAAAAAAGAGAGCGAGGACAGAGGGTTAAGTAATGTAGAGTGGCGCGCAAGTGTGGGGCGTGTTGAGGTCAAACGACTGTTTGATGCAGCGGATTGTGGCGTGGCAGTGTTGAAGAGAACAGAGACGTTTAAGACTGTGTATCCCAACAAGATTTTTGACACAATGAGTCGTGGGCGGCCCGTGTGTTTTGGTGTGGATGGTGTGGCGCGTGAGTTGATTGAGGGTGCTGGGGCGGGGTTATTTTTTGAGCCTGGCGATGGTGAGGACTTTTTCAGGCAGGTGAACTACCTGAGAAGTCATCCTGAAGAGGCGCAACACATGGGTGTTCTTGGTCGTGAGCTTGTACAGGCGCGTTTTTCTCGTCGGATGTTGGCGCTGGAGTATCTTGATGTATTGGGTGCGCTTGTGGGTGATGTTTTGTAGGTTAAGTTACTATTTTTACTAATGAATAAGGTGGACCTTATGGGGCGATTTGTGGCACACAAATCGCCCCATAAGGTCCACCTTATTTTGTTTTTGAGCACTTTTTTGCTCAAAAAGCTTGATTTGTGATTGGTAATGAGCAATATTTTGCTCATTGACATTGAGTGGTGGAGTTAGACGAGGAGTGGAGAGATGAGTCGAGGAGATGATAAGTCGGTAGGATTTGGGGAGGAGGAGATTGATCCTGAGGAGTTACATTGGAGGATTATTTATTCACTGTATCTGCCCGTGGTGCGTCTGGCGAGTTTGTTTGGATTGCCGCTCAAGGAGATGAAGGAGTGGTTGGGGGTGGCGTATTTGCATGAGCTCAAGCGTCGGGGATTGAGTCAGAAGGAGAGCGCCGAGCACATTGGTGTCAGTCGCCGCACGATTATCGAGCTTACGAGGCGTTTGAGGGAGAACTTTTTTGAGCCCGAGAGGCATGAAGGTTTATCGCGCAGGTTGTTGTTTTTGCTGTGGGCGGAGCCATTGACGCTGGGAAGGATCAAGCAAGCGTTGGAAGACGAGGATGATCTGGCTGATGTGGAGTCGGTGTTGGCGCAGATGTGTGAGGAGGGGGTGCTGTTATGTGAGGTGAGGCAAGGTGTTGAGGAGTACAGCTTACAGAGCGGGAAGTTTCGGTTGTATCGAGACAGTTGGATCGCTCGGATTGATGCTCTGAACAATCAGCTTGAGCATTTGGCGGACACTGTCTTTGCGAGGTTCTTAAAGAAGGACCCACAGAGTTTTGTGAGGACCGTGACCATGAGCATGCGCAAGGAGGATATTCAGGAGTTGGAGGCGCTGTACAGGGAGGTGATCTTTCCGAAGTTGGTGGAGTTAGACGAAGCCGCGAAGGGATTAAACGAAGACGAGGTTCAGAGCATGGAGCTTAATATTTCATGGGCACCCAAGGACTTTATCTTTGAGCGAGTGGCGCTGAATGAGGATGACTCATGATGTGTGGTGTTTAATGTAAGTTTTTGAAAGATAATAAAAATAAATCAGTTGATAGAAACAAAAATAGAGCTTGTGTGTGGCGCGCAAGAACGAAGACAAGGAGAGTAGTATGAATAAGCAGATGATGAAGTGGATGATGAGTGGTGGTCTTGGTCGGTTTGACAGGGTGTCCATCAGGGAACAACGCATCGCAAGAGGCTCCAGCGTGTGAGGAGGTCGAGGTTGATGGTGAGAATTACTGTGTGTGGAAGCAGAGTATTATCATTGAGACGGGGTACACATGTCCTGCAAGTCTGCGCTACAGCCATGTGATCTCGGGAGATGAGCCTCTGGTGGTGTGTTCCAAATACAATACGGTACCTACAGAGCCTGTGATCTGGGATATTCGTTGGCAGCTGTATAACCAGGCTCCACCTCAAACGGACATGGGATCAGACATGGGCGCTGACATGGAAGAAGAGGCAAGCTGTGATGATTACAGGGCAGATTATGCGACAGCATATGCGTCACTTCCGACAGGTTGTCAGGTGGATGCCGATTGTCAGTTTGCAGGTGTGAATGCGTGTGGTCTTGCAAATCAGGTAGCTGGCGGATGTCAGATCGCGGTGAGTTCAGGCGCGGACTTCTCTGGGTTGCAAGCAATTTCAAGTGATTACAACGATGCAGGCTGTGGCGTGCAGGACCCGGCGTGTGCTCCATGTGCAGAGCTTCCCGTGGTGTGTGATGCGGGTGCCTGTGTGGTTCAGGAAGAGGGGGATCGTACCTGTGATGACATTGTCACAGACTATGCTCAGGAGCATACGCAGCTTGATCGAAGCTGTACGGATGTGAGTGATTGCAAGCGTTTGATGCCAGATGTGTGTGGTCTGACAAGTCCAGAGCATACGTGTGATACGGCTGTGAACGTGAATGAGGATGCGTCCTCACTTGATGCGTTGGCGAAGGAGCACAACATGGAATTGTGTGCAGCCAACATTGATTGTGTGGAGATCCAGTGTGCGCCCAAAGAGCTTGCATGTGATGCTGGTGTATGTGTGTTGGAGGATGCGCCTGCCCGCACCTGTGATGATGTGAGAGCGGATTATGCAGCGGCATATGATGCGTTTCCAAGAGGTTGTCAGGAGGACGCTGACTGTAGCTTTGCAGGTGTGAACGCGTGTGGACTTGCCAATGGTGTTGTGGGTGGCTGTGACATTGCCATTGGTGCAAATGTGGACAGGTCCGAGTTGCAGACTCTTTCACAGGAGTATGACTCTCTTGGTTGTAATGCAGGAGATCCTGCGTGTGCAGCGTGTCAAAGTGTTGCTGTGATGTGTGATCAGGGGATGTGTGTGACGACCTCGATGTAATTCAGTGTCTGGAGGCCATCTACTCCAAATTGGAGTAGATGGCCTCCAGATGCATGTTCTGGTGCCAAAAAAGAAAACAAGGGGCAAAGTGCTGATATATCAGCACTTTGCCCCTTGTTTTCTTTTTTGGCACGACATGTGCTCTTGGTTCTGGGTGTGAGCGATTTTGTGGATGAATTCGCAAGGCATGTAGGACAATAGAAGATCAAGGAGAGCGCGTATGTTGAACAAAAACAAGATGATGTGTGTGTTGAGTGGGATGGCATTGATGGTGAGCGCATGTGGTGCGGATTCAGCAGAATACGACAGCTATGGGGCGTATTACCCTGATACCCCAGCCCCTCAGAGCGGAGATGTATTTGATGAGGTTGTGGAGAACGACTTTATTGATGCCAGCGTGGAGAACACATCGACCTTTAGTGTTGATGTGGACACTGCATCATACACATGGGCAAGGCAGAGCATTGAGAGTGGTGCGTTGCCAGACAAGGCAAGCGTGAGGCCCGAGGAGTTTATTAACTTCTTTGATTACAAATACATGGAGCCGATGGGGGCTGACCCATTTTCAATCAACCTGGAGGTTGCACCAAGCCAGTTTGGTGAGGGCAAGCACATGATGCGTGTGGGCTTGAAAGGGAAGTCTATTCACAATGAGGATATCAAGCCTACAAACCTTGTATTTTTGGTGGATGTGTCTGGTTCCATGCAAGGTGAGCAAAAGCTGCCATTGGTGAAGCGTTCGTTGTATACGTTGTTGGATCATTTGAGGCCATCAGACACAGTTGGGCTAGTCGTGTATGCGGGTGCAGATCGTGTGGTGCTTGAGCCCACAGAGGTGAAGGAGAAGGACAAGATCAAGCGCGCTATTGAGGACTTGAAGTCAGGTGGTGGGACAAATGGTGAGGCAGGTATTGTGGGCGCGTACAAGCTTGCCGAGCGCGCCAAGATCGAAGGTGGGAACAACCGCGTGGTGATCCTGACTGATGGTGACTTCAATGTGGGCAAGACAGGTGATGATTTGATCACATTGATCGAGTCTTACCGCGCCAAGGAGATCAGCCTGACATGCATGGGATATGGTCTTGGTAATTATAACGATGCTCGCATGGAGCAGTTGTCCAACAACGGGAATGGCAACTACTTCTACGTGGATAGCTTGAGCGAGGCTGAGAGGGTTTTTGGTACGGAATTGGCGAGCACGTTGGAGGTGATCGCATCGGATGTAAAGGTGCAGGTGGAGTTTAACAGTGAGGCGGTGGTGTCCTACAGGTTGGTAGGCTATGAGAACCGCGTGTTGGACAATCAGGACTTTGATGATGACGCCAAGGATGCAGGTGAGATTGGCCCAGGTCATACGGTGACGGCGTATTATGAGCTTGAGCTTGCAGAGGACGCACAGGCAGAGGCGTTGTTGTCGGATGTGAGGATTCGTTACAAGTCGCAGTATGGAGAGGAGAGCCAGTTGCTTGAGAGAGCGATCAAGATGTCGAGTGTGCGTGAGAGTTTCAAGGCGTCTTCAGTGGACTTCCAGTTTGGCGCTGCTGTGGCGGAGTTTGCGGAGATTTTGAGAGGGAGCAAGCATGTTGACGGGGACGGCGACCTTGGTGCAGTCGAAGAGGTTGCACGTGGTGCAGCGTCGGTGTCAGATGCGAAACAAACGGAGCTGATTTCATTGATTGAAAAGGCAAAGCTTCTGTAAGAGGTTTGATTTATTTTGTGCTCTGATTGAAGAGAGATAAGTCTTTTTGAAAAAAGACTTATCTCTCTTTTTTTGTGTGTCGTAGAGCTGTGCAAAGCTTGCAAAATGTGTCAAAACTGCGTATGGGTGTGCCAGGTCGTGGGGATGTGAGCTGGAGCACGAACGAAAGGGCTGGAGGAGTCAATCTTTCAGGTGAGTAACGAGAGAGGAGAGAGGTCTATGTCTGGTGAGCTGATACTGATAGTTGAGGATGAAGAGGACCTGGCGGGAACGTTGGCGTACAACCTTGAGAAAGAGGGATACGAGACGCTTGAAGCGTTGACAGGTCAGCGCGCCCTGGAGTTGGCAGTACGGGAGCCCTCACCAAGCGTGGTGTTGCTTGATCTGATGTTACCAGACATGTCTGGCACAGAGGTGTGTCGTCGTTTGCGACAGGATGAGCGCACAAGGCATGTGCCCGTGATCATGGTGACGGCCAAGGGGGAAGAGATTGATCGTGTGGTGGGCTTTGAGGTTGGCGCAGACGACTATGTGACCAAGCCATACAGCATGCGTGAGTTGTTGTTGCGCGTGCGAGCGATTTTGCGACGAGCTGGCAGTGAAGAGGCTGTATCAGGGACGATGCTTGAGTTTGGCGAGATTCAGGTGGATATGACCGCGCATCGTGTGTTTTTGCATGGTGAAGAGGTTCAGTTGACAGCGTTGGAGTTCAAGTTGTTGACGACGTTCCTGATGAGAAAAGGGCGAGTGCAGACACGCGAGGTGTTACTCAACGATGTGTGGGGAATTCATGCGAACGTGATGACACGTACGGTGGATACACACGTCAAGAGGTTGAGGGAGAAGCTTGGCGAAGGTGGTCGTTATATTGAGACGCTCAGGGGTGTGGGTTATCGCTTCAAGACGAGTCCTGAAGAGGAAGACCAGTGAACCTTGGTTACAGGGGGAGATTGTTCATGA
>CATLTV010000112.1 GCA_950059285.1 uncultured Pseudomonadota bacterium
TCTTGTTGCCAGGTTCGACCTATCAGCCTCTTGAAGGGGGGGAAGAGGTTTCCACGGTGAGTCAGGTGTTCCCACCGCCAAACTTTCATATTGGTGTGCCCATCGATTTGAAGGGTGCAGGAAAGCTTGGTGTGGGGATGGGTCTTACACTTCCGTATGGTCTTGGTATCAGGTGGCCAGATGACTGGGAGGGGAGGGATCTGATCATTTCTCAGGATTTGCAGACCTATAACTTTAATCCAAATGTGTCTTACAAGGTTCCAGGCATTGACCTTGCTGTGGGTGTAGGGGCTCAGATTTATCATTCAAATGTGCGTCTTGAGCGCAACGTGATTTTGCGTGATGACACGGAGGTGACCTCTATTATTGCAGGTAGTGGTCAGGGATATGGCGCGACGGCATCATTGATGTACAAGCCAAACAACCATGTCTCGATTGGGCTGAACTACAGGAGTGCGGTGACGCTTGATATTGAGGGGAAGGCACGTTTTGAAGGTGAGGAAGATACGCCGTTTGAGAGGACCTTTACTGATCAGAATGGTTCCACGTCGATTGATATCCCACATGCGTTGACGCTTGGTGTGGGCTGGAACTTTGACAAGGTGTTCCTTGGTCTTGATGTAAACTACACCACATGGTCACGTTACCAGCAGGTTGTACTTGAGTTTAGTGAGCCTTGTGAAGAGGGTTCACAAACCTGTGAGTATGGTGTGGACAAGACAGATCCTCCCCAGTCGGTGATTACATCGAACTGGAATGATGCGATGGCGTTTCGTTTTGGTGTGGAGTATGAGGCGGTCAAGAATTTGAAGCTTCGTACAGGGTTTACATATGACATGACACCTGTGCCCGAGCAGACCTTGAGTCCATCGTTGCCAGACAATGACCGTGCTGTGATTGCTGCTGGCGTGGGTTACTCCAAGAATGGTTTACGAGGTGATTTTGGTTACCAGTATGTCAAGGCGCTCAAGCGCGAGGTCAAGGACACGGAGAACTTACCAGGTGTGTATCAGACGCAAGCGCATGTGTTTGGTCTAAGCGTTGGCTATGGTTTTTAGAGCGTAATAAAGAAGTCGCTGTCGGGAAAAGCTTGTGTAAAGGTTGAATTTCATTGTCGTAAAAACAGAAGGTAACACGGCTACATTTCTTGGTTTTCACTCCTTGAACTTCAATCCTTTCTCCTTCGCTTTTCTTCCAACAGCTCCTTCTCCATCACGCTATAAAAATCAAAGTAAATAAGCGAAAGTCCATGGACTTTCGCTTATTTACTTTGATTTTTAACACTTTGTCAAAGCAAAGAGCCTTTTTGGAAGGCTCCTTGCGAGTGGTTTAGCTAGCGATATTGACAGCTTTCAAGTTTGTTGTGGTCGAGGTCAAGATCACCTTGGGTGAGAGTTGAATTCTCAGCGCAAATGGTCGGTAACCCCTGGCTTCGGGACCTGTGAAGACGATATCAATCAGGCAGCCATGTTGTTTCAGGAAGGCGCGGACGACATCCATGCCAACGCCACGGCCTGAGATACTTGTGACTTGTTGGGCCGATGAGACGCCAGATTTGAAGATGTTATTGGCAACTTCAATGTCGCTCATATCCTCACCAAATTTCTTACGCAAGCTCTGGAGTGCGAGGCCACGGCCATCGTCCTGAACAAAGAGACACTTGGCGTCCTTTTCATTTTCCTTGATGTACACCGAGATGGTGCCTTCCTCTGCTTTTTGGGCAGAGATGCGATCCTCGACAGGTTCAATACCGTGGTCAAAGGAGTTGCGGAAAATGTGGACCAGGACATCGTTAAGTACAGTTGAGAACTCGTGAGGGAACATGACATCACCATGCTCGATCTCGACATGAGGTACAGGCTTATCAAGCTCTTGAGAGAGTGATGGGAACATACGTGCGACGCTGTGGACAACCTCTTCGAGGCTGATGGCATCCATGTTGTCGAGCAGGAATTTTGCTTGCTCAAGCGCAGGCGACTTGGATGATGATTGATGCAATGCCTGTTCGACAAGATCTCGAACTTGTTGGACTTTAGTGTCATCTGAGGACGATGTGTTGATCACGCTACCAAGCTTTTCGTTGAAGATCGTGACGTGATCTTCAAGTGTTTTGGCGAGTGAATCAAGCCCTTGCTCGAGGGTATGTGAGGTGTACTCCGTGATGGATTCGGGGTTTTGTCGAATTTCCTGAACAGGTTCTTCGACGGTGTGTGTCTCGTTGGAGATGATCGCCAAACCAAGCACGCGAGCGTTACCCTTGATGGTGTGAAGGTTTCGGAACATGAGCTGCACATCATCTTTGTTAGGAGTATTGCGGGCTCTGAGGAGGTTGCGGTTTTCCTCAATGCGCAGAGCAGTGTTCTTGGCAAATTCCTGGAAGTCGCTCACACCAGCGGTGAGGATTTCCTGAAGCATGGTGATACCACGAGCGTGCTGTTGAGCAGCTTGTTCAAGTTTTTTGATCTCGGTGACATCACGCAGCGTAACGAGGACACGCACAACGTCATCAAATTCATCTTCAATGGGGGTCCAGTCGACTTCAAATGAGCGAGGTGTACCACAGGGGGGACAACGATCAAATGCTCGTACAAGGTGCTCCCAGTTGACCTCTGTCATGAATACGGGGCCTCCATATCCAAATTGAAGAGCCATCTGGCTCATGGCGACCTCTTCATCCGAGAGGCTTGTGTGTCGGAAGAGCGTGTCGGTGATGCACTGCCCTGAGAGGTCCTCGTCGGTGCCAAGCAGCAAGCCCAGGTGTTTGGAGTAACCTGGCTCAATGCAGAGGTTTTCATCGAGCGTGAAGATACCTTGAGGCAAGCGGTCCAGGAGTGCTTGAGTTTCGCGGTTACGCTGGTTCAACTCGCGGGTACGTACAGCGACGCGCTCCTCAAGCTGTTCAAAGATTTTGATGTTTTCAAGCGATGTGGCCGTTTGGCTTGCGATGATGCCAGCCAACTTGACATGCTTGTCAGAGAAGGCGGAAGCCATGCCATTGTTCTCGGCATACAGGATACCAATGACTTTTTTACGCTGAAGAATGGGCACACAGACCACGGAGCGGACGCGATTTTTCTTGATATGCTTGTTTTTAGCAAAGCGAGATTGTTGTGCGTCCTTGAGCACGAGGCTCTCACCTGTTCTCATGGCAAGCGTGAGAATGTTGGTGGGAAGGTCCTCCACGTCGTTTAGAGGTACGTCCTCAATGACAGTGTCACCATCACCCGTGCTTCGGGCCGCGACTTGCCATTGTTTGCCTTCGAGGAGAAGCAATGAAATCTGTTGAGCGCCGATATTTTCAGTGATCGTTTTCATCAATGTTTCAAAAAGCTTATCGACTTTTGTTTCAGTGCCAAGAGCCTGAGTTGCTTTGATGACCGAGTCGATGTCCAGGCTTTCATTGTACCCTGATGTACTGGACGTTGCAGTGTGGTGTGTTTGTGTATGGTGCGTGTGATGTGTTTGTGTGTGGTGTGTTGCTGTTTGTGTTGAAGAGGATCGTGCAGTGACAAAGACCTCTGGGTACTGGAGTTGTAGTGCGTTTGCCTTCACAGCTGCGCCCCAGCGTTGATAGAAGGCATGGGCCTCAAAGATAAACTGTTTGATCATACGATGTTGACCAACAGACTCCCAGAAGCTTGCGAGTCGTTCCATGGCGAGTCCACGGATGTGGAGTTCATTCTTGGAGCGGTGTTCAGCGACGTGTGTGTAGTTGTTAACAATCATCGCCCATGAGTCGCCATAGTAGCGCCCAAACTCAGCATCAAGCATAAGTTTGTAGATGCCATAAACGCCTGGGTTGTGTTCGGCATACAGAGAGACCATATCGACAGAGCTGGAGATCGCCTTGAAGATCGCCTGGTGTTCTTTTTCAGGCAGGTTTTGAATGTGAAGGAGTCCAGTCAGGGCATGGAAGAAGAAGTAATCAAAGCCTGTGCTCATACCCTGGAAGAGGGCGACATGTTTGGAGACCTTTTCAAAATCTTGCCAGGCCTTGTCGTAGTCACCATTCCAGAAGTGCATCAAGCCTGTGTGCCTCCAGCAGAAGGTGGACATGATGCTGACGGACTCTTGTGATGCAAGGAACGCGGACGTTTCCTGAACAAGTTCACTCTCGTTGCCAGCAGGCATCATCAGGTGCTTGATCAGGAGCTTGCTAAGCTTCAAGTTCAGGATATTGGGTACAGACTGCACCTTTTCAGCATACACCAGTGATTTGGACGTGTAGATGACGGCCTTGGGTAGGGGCAGACCATGTGAAGTCCAGTTTAGAGCATTGGCTGCGATAGCATACGCAGCGTGTTCAATATCACCAAGTAGTTCGCCTTTTTCATAGGTCTGCTCCAGTGTGTTCTGGAAGGTGTTTATGGACATCTTGAGGTGTTGCAAGAATGAACCATTGATGAAGCCAACTCCTGTCTCGGTGACATGAGGAGCGAAGCGCTCGATGACATCAGTGGCAGCCTGGCCAATAGCGACAGCGTTATCGATGTCATTCAGGCTATTGGCAAGCAAGATACCACACGATGCGTAGCAGTAAGCAGAGACATGAGAGACGCCATGAATGGTAGATATTTCAAAGTTTTGCAGTGTAATCGCAACAAACAGTGGTGGTGCAAGTTGGAACGCCGCAGGCGTCAATTGCATGAGAACCTCAAGGGAGATTTCATAGCGTTCATTGGTGATTACAGGGAGTTCGGCGAGCCATTTTGTGCCCTTTTCTTTGACCGTGGTCTGAAGAATTTGCATGCCACGACCAATGGCAGCGCCAATATCTGCTTCGGATTTTGGCAGAGGCATTTCAAGGAGGTCCATGGCCTGGTATGCCAGTTCGATCACTGTAGCAAGATCGCCTTGTTGTGATCTGAGGGCCATGCAGGTTTTAATAATTCTGGCACGGTCAAAGTTATCGTCTGAGCGCTCAAGGAGCTCGGGTACAAGTTTGATCGCGGCTTCATGTTCTCCTGCTGCATAGAGGCTTTGGAGAAGATCGACACCGTGTTCAAATGATTGTGTGGGGTCGTGAGAGATGTACTCGTCAAAGAGTCGGTAGATCTCCATGTAATATTTGGCAGCGTCTGCATATTTGAGCATGGATAAGGTTTTGAGCGCATACTCAGAGAGCATGTCGATGTAGAATGTCATCTCCTCGGTGGAGAGGAGCTGAATGGCGTTATCGAAGTATGCCAGCTTTGCTTTGGTTTCGAGTTCAAAGGATTCAGGCCACTTGCCATCGATGATGATACGCGCGAGTTTGAAAGAGTAGTACTGAGTTTCATCGGTCGACATCCACTTTGCAAACTGTTCTGGCAAGCCAGGGTGTGCAAATTCATAAGAGCCATCTTCAAGCTCTTCGACAAGCTCTTCTTTAAGAAGTTTATCATAAAAGATAGGTTCAGGGTGGACATCAAGCAGGAGGTTGACAAGGTCCTTGTTGAAGACTTCACCAATGCAACTGACCGCAGCGAGCTGGTTTTTCTGGTTATCCGAGAAGCCAGATGTACGTGCAGTGAGTAGCGCGACAACGCCACCTTGCAGAGGAACCTTTCGAATGGCTTTTGCGTTCCATTGCCAGCATTCACTTTCAATCGAGTATTTCAAGGAGTGGTGATCAAACAGGTGGTTGAGTAAGACCTGAATAAACGAGGGGTTACCTTTTGTTTTACGAATCAGAGCTTTGATAAATTTGTCGTAGTTTTCCACATCACCATAAAGGATTCTGGAGACGAGGTTACGCACACCTTGTGTGGAGAGGGGCTTGAGCTTGGTATGAACCAGGTGCTGCATCTGGACGTTATTGACAAGCTCTTCGGGCGAGTGGTGAGAACTGCCGATGATCGAGAGTTTGCCGCTGTCTGGTGATGCGAGGAGATCCTGAAGGACATTCATGCTGGGAGGATCGATGTCGTGGACGTTATCAAGGCAAACACAGACCTCAAAATGTCCACCGAAGGCTTTGAGAATCCTGAAGTAATATTCTTGTTGCCTCAGGATGTTTTCCTGAATGTCATCGTCATGGAGTTCAGGTTGTTCACCCCAAACGTGTTTGAACGCAGGTATGTAGTGTGTGATCAAGATTTGCTCATCCTCATCAAACATACCTTTCATCTGTATGCTGAGTTCATCAAGAATATGCTCTGCGCCCTGGAGCAGATGGTCAATGGTCTTGTTGATGATGATATTGAGGACATCAAAAGCTTCTACGCCTGTATCTTCACAGTCGATGACAAATGAGAGCACGCTCTCTGACGTGATGGAGTCGTGTAGATGTTGAAGGAGTGCAGATTTACCCAATCCTTCGCCACCTTGAACGAGTACAAAACCACCAGGGAGGTGTGATTGAATGGTTTCAAGAGCATCCTCACGTTCAAACAATGAATCGACTTCATGGAGCTCCATGAAGGCTTCAATATCGCCAGGTTCAAAGCTTTCGATGTCGCCATGCTCTACCCACTGTGCCTGACACTTTTGAAGGTCGTGCAGGAGACTATCGGCGGATTGATAGCGGTCTTCAGGGGCTTTGTTGATCATGCGCATGATGATCGTGTTAAGCATATCGGGAAGGTATGAGGTGAGTTGATCCTTGAGTTGAGGGGGAGTCTTGGCGATGTGAGCATGGATCCATGCCATGGCATCGGGCTCCTCAAAGGGGCGTTGACCAAGCAGCATCTCGTAGAATGTGACACCGAGTGAGTAGATGTCGGCGCGAATGTCGGGTTGGATGAGCAGACGACCTGATGCACATGGCGCGAGGTAAGGGAGCGTGCCCTCAAGCTCAAAAACCTCGCGTTGTGCGAGGACCTCAAGGTACTGAGCAATACCAAAGTCGATGAGTTGAACGTCCCCCGTGTCTGGGTTGTACACGATGTTTCTCGGGTTGACATCGCGGTGAATGATACCTTGATCGTGGACCCGTTTCAGGGTTTTGGTGATCTTGATGGCTACATCAAGGAAGGTCGTCACATCAATGGGTAGATATTCTGTCAGGGGTGTAGCGCCTGTATCCTCCATGACAAGAATCAGGCGTGCTCCTTGTTCCACAACCTCTACAAGCTCCGGGATACCTTCTCCCTTGAGGGTTTCAAGGAGTGTGGCCTCGCGCTGGAGGTTATTAAGTACATGCACCAGTGGCAGCTCCGCTGAGCTGGTCTTGAAGATCACAGGTGTGTCGTCATCTTTGACGGCGCGGTAAATACGTGTGAGCTCTGATTGGTGGTCAGTCTTGATGGATTGATAGCCTTTGATTTTTAACATGGATGCTCCAATCGAGATATATATTCAACGAGAATGAATGTATGTTTACTGTGATAAACACTGATGCTGAGGGCATCGGTTTACCTTTACTTATACGTGAGGAGGTATCGACACACAGGACCGCAAGTTTGAATCTGGTGATGTTACAAAATATCTCGACAGGACATGGAGCATTGAAAGAAGCGACGACTTGGTACACACTGCCTCCAGGCATGTGTGTATGAGGAGCATGCTTCATGGGTTGTGAAGTGTGATGTGCTCCTCATGTCATTATAGATGCTCGATTTTTTATTACTAAGAGCTTGTTTTAAATGCTCTAATTACACGTCGTGAGATAATTATCATGAAGAAAGTAGCGCTTGTTATTGCAGGTCTTGTGGTGTTGATACTGGGTTCGGGTTTATTTGCAGATCGCAGCAATCCTCCTGTTGAACATGAGGTGAAGTGGGATTCGGATTACACCAAGACTCAATTTATGGCGTCCTGCGCGGACTGCCACAGTCATGAGACCAAGTGGCCCTGGTACTCATATGTAGGGCCGTCTGCATTTTTGGTGGCGCACCATGTGGAAGAAGGTCGTGAGCACTTCAATATTTCGGTGGCAAATATGAACGAGGCCTACGAGAGTGCTGAGGAAGTGGAAGAGCACAAGATGCCACTTGAAGACTATTTGACTATGCATCCCGAGGCGGTGATTCCTCCTGATAAGTTTGAAGAGTTTGTTGCGGGCTTGAAGAAGACCTTCCCTCCTGAGAAGGAAGGTCATCATGAAGAGCATGACGAACATGAAGAGCACTAGGTTCTATTGATCCAAGCAAAAGACGCCATATTTCCCGAGGAAATATGGCGCTTTGGTATGAATTCATCATCAGTATCAGGCAGCGACTTCGACCATCACATGGTCGTCTACAAGACGTGTGAGGCGCTCCACGTTGGATGAGGTCAAGCGAGTTCCGCTGCGGACCAGAAGCATACCGTTGGAGTTGAGGAGGTCTTTGGACAGGACCATACCCTCTTTGAGATCCTTGACCGTAATTTTCTGCAAGCCTTTGGAGCGAAGTTCAACTTCCACGAAGATCTGGACCTGGTGTTCCTCGTTGTAGAGGACAAAGTGTTTTTGGTCAGCGCTTTCTTGGGAGTTAAAGTCGGCGGGCGTCACATCGGAAGGAAGACCTGTGGTAATATCGACGTTGTCATGTTCGGCAGCGCGTTTGAATGCACCACCCGAGGTGTTGGCGAATTCGCGCAAGAGATCCTGGATCATCTCCCCTGGAGGATCAGGCATGTCGAACATCATGGTCGTAATCTGATTTGCAGAGGCCAGACTCAAGCCGACACCAATTTGAACCTGGGCCTGGTTTTGAGTCATGGTCATGGGAATCTCGGCGGCGTGCTGAGAGTGCATGAGTCCTTGTTGAAGTGGTTTTGATGCGAGATCAAAACCGAGAATTTCTGCAATATCCTTGGCGAGGACCTGCTCAAGCGTGAGCCAACAGTTGAGGTCCACAACGCTCTTGTCCGAGCTCCAGTCCATGTGCTTGGCGCTGTCTGCTGTTCCGAGGATCTCGGCGAGTCGAGGGACAGTTTCCGCACGAAACACAAGCTCTTGCGGGACCCATGGTTTTCTGATGAAGTCATCTGCGCCCAGTTCCAGGGCTGATTTGACTTCGACGGGAAAACCAGGTTTTGCGAAGGATGCGATGATATACGGTCGTGTATCTGAACCAAGGTTTCGGACCCATTTGAGGAGGTCAACAAGTCGTCCTCCAGGGCTGGCGATATCGGCGATAAGCACATTAGGGACACTCTGAGTCAGGAGTCGCTTTGCTGTAGCCACATCACCTGTGACCTCGACCTGATGTCCTGACTCACTCAGGTAGCGAGCAGCGAGCTCTCTAGAGCGTTTATCACCATCAATGATAAGTATTTGCATGGCGTTTAACTCCTGAACTAGTGAGGGTGTTAAGTGGAGAGATCAAGATAGACATCATGAATTCCCTCAGGAGGCAGCGAGAGCTTGGGTAAGCTTCTGTGCGGTTGCCACGAGTAGTTCAGCTTTAAACGGCTTGATAATCCAGCCTTTGACACCAAGAGCGCGAGCACGTTGAACGAGGTCAGGCTGGCCTTCTGTTGTAAGCATTACAATAGCAGGTGCGATGTCTGGCAGCTCATGACGCATCGCTTCAAGGAACTCGATACCGCTCATTTTGGGCATGTTCACATCGAGTACCACAAACTGTACGTCCTGGTTTGCCTTGATCTTTTCAAGTGCGTCCATGCCATCCTGAGCTTCTACTGTGTCGAAGCCTGCTCCGCTAAGAGCGCGTTTGACTTGCATACGAACCATCATTGAGTCATCTACGATAAGAGCTTTCATGATTATATCCTTACGGTTAAGTTATAAATGATTGAATTGGTGTTGTTTTTTGTCATGATGAGAGGGTTGGTGTTATGTGTGTTAAACCCTAGAATATCATCATGTCTCCTGTGCTCATCATCGACTCGTTGGACTCCTTGCTATAGTCTTTTAATTCAAAGTTTTCGCCCATAAGCATGGAGATATAGACGCTCAAGTTAAACCCTTCCCCAGCGACACAGAAGGTGTCATCCCAGGAGGAATACTTCGAGCTTACAGGTTCGATGTGAAGGCTCTGTACAATGGAAGGCACACCCATCTGGAGCGTGATTCCATAGTTATAGATCTCGTTTTTAAATCTCCCGAGAAGCTGGTTTGCAAGCTCACCAAAGGCATCTGCCCAGATGGGATCGGTCACAGGGGGGAGCTCATCCTCTGCAAAGAATGACTTGAAGTCGGGGAGCAGCTCGGGGAGCTCCTGAAGTGAGCAAAGCAAGTGGAGGTTCCCTTGCGCAGCTTCGCTCATGAAGCTGATCAAGGAGAGCAGCTTGGGTGATGTGTTGAGGGAAGGTTCATGAGCTGTTTTGTCTGTGGTGAACTCCACTGTCTGTTGGAAGTGATCAAGAACCTCTTGTTGGAAGACCTCCAGAATTTTGGACTGTGCTTCGTTTCTTGGTGGCATGGCGACTCCTCATTCTAAAGTTTGTAAAGGTAGGAAGTATTTATACTTTTTTCCGTTGTAGTAGAATCACATTACATTGGTTCCAAAAATACCTAACGACACCAATATCATTTGTTTTAAGGCTTTCATGAGACATCCCCGATGTCCTTCCGACCGCATATAATAAGGCGATGCGGATCATCTAACTTTATAAATACCCCGTGCCGATACCTGTTCTGGAGGGACCGCCTACACCCAAAATAAAAATGAACGTATACATGAACGGAGATGCTGAATGTTATTAAGCCATCGTTACAATAATCTTGAGATTGCCTATTCATCTCTAAAAACCCAGATTTACCGTGCAGAACGCAAGGAGGATGGCGCTAAAGTGATCATGAAAGTCAGTACGGGTGATCACCACGGCTTACAGAAAGTTGAAATACTCAAGCATGAATACATGATCTTGAAAGGACTCAAGGGCGCGGGTATCCCTCGCGTTGTTGGTCTTGAAGAAGACGGCTCACACGTTGCGCTTGTGCTGAAAGAAAGCGGCCACAAAAATGTCGATACGCAAAATGTGGATATGGAGCTCTTCTTTAACCTCGCCATGGGACTCACCCTGGCGATTCAGAGTATTCATAATCAAGGTGTATTGCACCGTGATATCAAGCCTTCAAACTCGGTCTACAATCCAGACGACAAGAGCGTCTTGCTCATCGACTTTGGAACCGCCATCCATGCCAATGATGAGTCTTTACCCATGGAAGGCACGCTCGCCTACATGTCGCCCGAACAAACGGGTAAAATGTCTCACAAGGTAGACTGGCGCTCGGACCTGTATTCGCTAGGAATCACGCTTTATGAGTGGCTGACAGGTCGTCTCCCCTTCGAGGCAGAAGATGCGCTCGGATGGATTCGTTGCCACATGTCTATTGAACCTGCTCCTGTCCTCTCCTACCGCCAGGATGCAGGTAAAACGCTGGCTGCGATTATTCACCGTTTGATTCAAAAAGAGCCCAACAAGCGCTATCAATCCGCTTCTGGTCTCTTGTATGACCTCCAGCAATGTAAAAAATCATTCGAAGAGATGGGGGTCATTTCAGACTTCGAGCTTGGTACACAAGACTTCCCTCCTGTGCTTGAGATCCTATCCCAAAGTGCCCTTCTTGAACGTCAAGAAGAGCTAGATATCCTGCTGGAAAATACTAAAAAGCCTGGCATTACACTCCTCCATGGAGAGCGTGGTCTTGGCAAAGGTGAGTTGCTCCGAGAGATGGGTCGTCTTCATCAAAATGAAGATGACTTTTTCTATGAATTCAAGTGCATAGCACCTACGCCTGACCAACATCATGAGGTCTGTCAGCTCGCAGATATGTTCCAACAACATATTGAGGCTCAACTGATCCAAGACCCAGGTGCATTGAGCTGGCTTGATCAGACATTTTTGGAAGAATACCCTGAAATACTTCTCCAAATCCCGGAACTTCAGGATATTTATCCATCCATTGCGATTGATGAGTTTACAGGTGCCACAAGCCTGAGCGCATATACCACGGAAATGCTCTTTCATAAGCTACTTCACCACACGCCTGTTGTGTTGAGCATCAGAGATGCGGAACACCTTGATTCCGATACATCTGCAATCCTCAATCGTGCGCTCACACGAAGCAACGTCGACTACCAGCTCCATGTGATTTATGCGTCAGGAAACATGTCTGATCTTCACGCCGCACATGAGGAGCTGTTTACACAATGTGCGCAAGACGAACATCTGCTCTTTGAGACTGTCACACTAAAACATCTCTCCAAGGAAGGCATTCATACGTTGGTGTCACAAGCCATTCATGGCGCAGACAACCTGGATGAAATCACCGATGTGATTTATCACCGCATTGGTGGTAATCCCTACCAGTGTGCGCTGTTTCTTGATGCCGCAGTTCAAGATAAGATCATCTATAAAGAGTATGAAAATCAAGAGATTTCATGGCGTTGGAGTGTGCCTCTGCTGGAATCTATGCCACTCCCTGAAGTCATCAAAGAGCTTGTATGGTCAAGCTTCAAGGGGCTCTCCAAGGAGCAACAAGATGTCTTCTTTATCGCCAGTTGTATGCTTGGAATGGTGGAGCGCAAGTGGCTTGATTCCAGTACAAAAACGGATGTGGATGATGTCCTTTTATGGGCAACACAACATCGTCTGTTTGAGTTCCATGAAGCAGAGCAAGGATATACGTTCACACAGGACTGGTTCCTTCAACGATGCCGCTCAGGCATGCCGCTTGAAACCCATACTATGTATTACTTTATCTGGTCTGAGCTTATCGCAAACCTCTCGGAAGCGTCTCCCAAGGATGAGCTTCTCAGGTTGTGTTACTACTATGCCAAGGCATATCCGCTGATTTCAGAGTATGAAGAGCATATCATCATGGCTGCTCATATGATGCGTGCGATTCTGATCCTGAATGAGGACGGCGAACATGCACGCGTCGCTGGATATGCACAGTTGCTTCAGGATGGTGGATTCTTTTCCTCCTCGGAGGATACGACATGCAACATCCATGAGGTCTTCCTCGCTGTGGCTAACTCGTATTATCACCAGGGCGAGGTCAAGACGGCTGAAGAGTTCTTGGAGCGTGTAGATATTGAGCATATTGAGGACAAAGTTGGTTTTCACCGCCTGTATATGCTTGTGTACTCACTTGAGGCGCGCTACTCGGAGAGCGTGCAGAGCGCGCTTCAGGCCATTCAGCTTATGGGTTTTGAGGCTCCTTCAAGCGACACCATGCAGGGCGCTATTCAGCAGCTCATGGGTTACCTTGTGACCTATGTGAAGACACACACACTGGATAAGTTACACACCCTCCCCGAGGCAGAGCGTACAGAGCATCTCAGGGTCTTTGATGTGCTGTTAAATGCTGCTCCTGCGGCTTATCAGGTCAATCCCGCGTTGTTTGCATGGTTTGAACTCAAGGTCTTTGAACTCAGCACCAAGTGGGGTATTGTCCCTGAAGGTGTTCAGTGTTTTGGTGCATGTGGTATGCTCGCCCATGGACTTCTCAACGATAACGATCTGGCTGTGGGCCTTGGCCTTGTCGGTGACAGGCTCACGCAACGCTTCCCTGACAGACCAGAACATGGCTCCGTACACTTTGTGAACGGTTCCTGTCTGTTCCACCTCAGATACCCACCTGAAGAGGTCCTCGAAAAGCTCAACTACGCCTGGGATGTGACACGACGTTACAATGACAATGAGTACGGGAGCTACGCTGCACACCACCTCGTGATGATGAATCGTATCGTTGGCAAATCCTATGTGGATGTGCGCAAACAACTTGATGCATCGATCGAGTATTGTGAGTCGATCAACTCACAGGGCAGCCTGGGCATGATTCGTTATTATGAAGCATCACTCAAACATCTTCAGGGCGAAATCTCACTTGAGGAAGCTCTTGAAACATTTGATGTGTTGCGCAACAAGCACCTCAATGCTTCAGGTATGCCTGACACCAACACATGTATCTCATATGCGGAGACTGCATACTTGCATTACTGGCGAGGAGAGTATGGTCTGGCGTGGAGAAACATTCAGAAAGCCAAACCTCTGTTCCCCTTTATTCGTGGTCTTATCACGGAGTACTATGCCTGGATTTACACAGCGCTCAGCGCGCTTGGTTACTTGAATCATGGTGCAAAAGAAGAGCTCTCCAGTGAGGAGTTTGATGAGCTTCAGGAGCTGTTAGCACAGTCAATGGCAATGCTTCAGGATGTGGCTGAAAATAACCCGAAGATGTACGGTGCAGTGTATGCCATCGCATGTGCAGAACAGGCTAGATTGGAGGGAAAAGATCTTGAGACGATCATTGACCTTTATGGTCAAGCTGTTGAATTTGCTGGTAATAAATTCCTTCAATGGCGCGCACTCGCCATGGAAAGGCATGCTGACCTCTGGGAGAAAAAGAGACAGAACAAGCTGTTGATTCCGCTCGTCAAGGAGTCTGATATTCTGTATCAGCGCCTTGGTTCAGCACCTCGTATTGAAAAGCTCAAGACGCACTACCCCTCTATTCTTGTACAGATTCAAATGGCAGGTCATCAGACCTACCGTGCTACCTATCAGACAGCACATGTCACGAGCCACGCTACAAATCATTCCACGCGTCACAGCAGCACTACACGTAGCAGTTCCTTGCAGGCGCTCAATATGGACACCATTATCAAGGCCACGCGTGCCATCGCCTCGGAGGTTCAGCCCGAGAAGCTCTTTGCCGTGCTCCTTGATACAATGCTTGAAAATATTGGCGCTGATTATGGTGCTCTGGTCATGAAACGCGCCGAGAGCTTGTGGTTGGTTGGACGATGTAAGGCCAACGAAGAGACTGATGTGTCCAGCGAAATGCTCAGCACATCAAGTCCTCTGGCTCAAAGCGTGGTGCGTTATGCAGCACGACATAAACGCATGGTCTTGCTCGGTGATGCAGGCACGGACAAACGCTTTAAACGAGATCCATGGATTGTGGAGCATCAGACCAAATCTGTGTTGGCGCTCCCTATTCTTGAACGCAATGAATTGATTGGCGTACTTTATGCTGAGAATAATCTGCTGGCTCAGGCGTTCTCCCCACAGCATCTGGAAGTGCTCTCTGTGATCTCTTCTCAGGCCGCTATCTCAATGAGAAATATAAGTATTTTTCAGAACCTTGAGAGCATCGTCAAGGAGCGTACCGAGAAGATTGAACTCCAAAACAAGGAGATCGAAGTGCTCTTTGACCGTCTGCCTGTGGGCGTGGTCACCATTGATTCTTTTTTGACCATTGAATCGCGTTACTCCTCTCAAGCGCCCGCGCTGTTCTGTAGCAATGAGCTGACAGGCAAGACGCTTGAAGAGACACTCTTCAAGAACGCGACGCTTTCTCCCGAGGATATCAGTAAGACTCGTGCAGCGCTGGAGTTTAGCTTTGGTATGCCCGAGTGGATGGTGGAGATGAACTGGATTCACCTTGTCCAGGCGTTTGAGCGTGTTGATGAAGATGGCAACTCACAACACCTCGTGGTTTCATGGTCGCCGCTGCTCAACAGCAATGATGATGTGGAGCGTGTCATGCTCACCGTACACGATGAGACTGCGCTCAAGCAGGTTGAAGAGGCATCCAAGAAACATGCGCAGGAACTGGAAGTGGTGGGGCAGCTGCTCGCAGCAGGTTTGCGTGACTTCCAGGAGTTCTCATTTAACGCACGTCAGCGTATTAACGATAACATGTTGATGATTGATGCCGAACTGCTTGGTGAGGACGACATTCTTGAGTTGCTCTTCAGGAACCTTCACACCATCAAGGGCAACGCACGCTTGCTTGGGTTGAGCCACATCTCCGAGTCGGTGCATATCGCCGAGGAGCCGATCCACCAGTTAAGGGCTCTGCCCGCCTCGGAGCGCTACCCTGAGCTGCTTGAAAGCGTGGAAGAAGAGCTTGCCGAGAAGGTGATGACCTCCTTCAAGCTGATTGAATACCATGAGCAACTTCTGGAACAGTACCTGGGTGATTTGAACACCAGTAATGCTGCTGTGGACTCGCATGTGCTCAACTCCATCAAGGCCGAGTTGCAGCATGCCGAGCAAGACAACTCCTATGCGATGAATGCCATTGAGGCCATTCATGTCTTGCTCTCCAGCACCGAGGCGGTCTCTCTTGAGCACCTCACCAAGAAGACCTCCAGAATGTTCCCCTCCATGGCAGATGAGCTTGAGAAGCTTGAACCTGCCGTGCTCGTCACAGGTGATCCTGTATGGTTTAGCTTTGGTTTTGCCAGCATTTTTAACGATGCCATGATTCATCTGTTTAGAAACTCGCTTGATCACGGTATCGAGCGACCTCAGGAACGTGAATCTCTGGGTAAACCTGAGCAGGGTACGATTACACTGAATGCGACGGCCACACCAGAAGGCATCTCTCTTGAGCTGTACGATGATGGGGCTGGTCTTGACCTTGAGCGCTTGCGTGGATCACGTCCTGAACGCCAGAACCTGTCTGATGAGGAGACCGCAGAGCTTATTTTTGCGTCAGGCGTCAGTACGGCAAAGGCAGTGAGTAACATCTCTGGTCGAGGTGTGGGTATGGATGCTGTACGTGTCTTCCTTGAGCAGAGAAAGTGCTCCATTCATATTGAGTTGCTCAAAGAGAACGCTCAACCTACCAGAAAAGGTACACCCTTTAAGTTTGTCATTTTCATCCCCAAACAGGAGCTTGTTCAGATCCACTAATTCGAGGTTCAAACACGAACCTGAACGTATCAAATAAACATCGTCGCGAGCTGCAATTTACAGTGAAAGGGGCGATATCAGAAGACAATAGAGGGGGCCAACTGGCCCCCTCTATTGTCTTCTGATATCGCCCCTTTCACTTATATCTATGAGACCTTTTTGAGGCAAAAATTTGGTTATATGCTTAAAATCGAATCATTTTTGACGTAAGTGCATCAAGATCCTTTCCTCTTGTTCCGATGTGTTTTTGCATAGTGCTCATATTGTCGACGCACATCAGTCAAACACGAGGAACGAAAATCTCATGAGACATACAATCAATGCAACAAAATGGTTCAAAAGCACACCATCAAAAGCCGTGATGTATACCGTGCTTGGTGCCTGGGCCATCTTCATGACCTTGATTTGCACCATCATGATGGGGAAGCACAGCATCCCTCTCCCAATGCCCGAACTCTCCAGTGAAGAGGTCGCGCATGCGCTGGGCGAGCATCGAGAGGAGATGCAAGAACCCACGTGGATGATGACGCATGTGTTTTTGTCTACATGTCCCTGTTCCAAGCGACTGGCTGACTACCTGGTTGACAAGGCAAGACCTTCACATGTGGAGGAACATATTATTCTGATTGGTGATGACCCCCAGTGGCGTAAGCAGGCAACGGCAAAGGGGTTCAAGGTGCATGTGGTCACTCATGAAGAGCTCGATCAGCACTACCACATCAAGGCAGCACCGCTCCTTATCATCATGGATGAGAACGATAAGATCATGTATTCAGGAGGTTACACATCTCGAAAACAAGGTCTCGATATTCAGGATATCTCGATCCTCTCCCAACTCCAGACAGATGACTCTGCCATGCATGCGCTTCCTCTGTTTGGTTGTGCGGTCAGTCGTCAGCTTCAAAAGACGGTCGACCCCACTGGACTCTTTTAATCATCACAAATCATGTCTCATGTGTCCTTGATGGGCCTGAGTCTTAACCTAAAAAACCAAAAGGTATAAATATGTCTGCTACTGACAGCAAATTTAAAAATGCCCGAGAAAAGATCTTGAACTATATTTTTCTCCCCAAGGAGATAAGCCCTTATGAGCACCAGTATCTTGAGAAAATTAACTTCAGATTCCTGATGTTTATGATCTCCCAGGTGCCTGTCTTTATGCTCGTGGCGTTGATTCACGACACAGGTGTGATGGATGCGTTGTTCCTCTGCCTTGTCGCGCTCTTTGGACCGTTGGTGGGTGGCTTCATCATCAAGAACCCACGTCATCTTTCGGTCCTGTATGGATTCACCGCCATGTGTATGGGCGGTATTCTCGTGCACCTTGGTCAGGGGCCCATGCAGATTGAGATGCACTTCTACTTCTTCATCATGCTCGCCATTCTTGCTGTGTATGCAAACCCTGTCGTGATCCTTGTAGCCACGGTAGCTGTGGCATTGCACCACTTGTTGCTCTACTTCCTGTTACCCGAGAGTATCTTTAACTACGAAGCTCCCGTATGGGTTGTGCTTGTGCACGCGTTGTTCCTTGTCCTTGAGAGCGTCGCTGTGGTGTTCATGGCACGTAACTTCTTTGATAATGTGATTGGTCTTGAGAAGATCGTTCAAAAGCGAACACAACAGCTTGATCAACGTAACCAGGACATGCGTCTTGTGCTTGATAACGTGTCCCAGGGTTTGATGACCATCTCTCTTGATGGCGAGATCTCCTCGGAGCACTCCGCCATTTTGAGCAAGTGGTTTGAGGGTATTGTAGAAGGTGCAAACGTCATGGATGTGGTGCGTGAGCACGATGCTGAAGTGGCCATGTGGGTTGGTTTGAGCCTGGAAGCGATCAAGGATGACTTCATGCCTCTTGAGCTCTCCTTGAGCCAGATGCCAAACTCCTTGAAGCTTGGCGACAACACCCTTCACATGGAATATGCGCCCATCTTTTATGATGACAAACTTGAGAAGTTGCTCGTCACCTTTACTGACATCACTGCGAGACTTCGCCAGCAGGCTCTGGAACAGGAACAACGCGAGTTTGTCTCCTTGATCTCCAAGTCTTACGAAGACCGTGCTGCGTTCCTTGGCTTCATTGAAGAAGGTCGTGAGATCATCAAGGAGCTCGCAAGCAGTGATATCACCAAACCAAGCGCTGTACTCAAGCGTGAAATTCACACCCTCAAGGGTAACTCCGGCTTCTTTGGCCTTCAGAGCATCGCGTCTCTGTGCCATAGCCTTGAGAACGCCATCCAGGATGGCATCGCAAGCCAGATGCGCAAAACACATGGCCAGCTCCTTGATGGTTGGCAGCGCATTGAAGACCGCATGAGCCTCTTCCTTGAAAATCAGGAGCGCTCCATCGCTGTCGAAAAGTCTGCGCTTGAAAAGCTGATGGCTGATATCCTCAAGGGTAAAGCTCGCAAAGCCATCTTGCAGCGCGTCCAGTCCTGGCGTTATGGCTCCGTGGAGCAGCGCCTCCAGAACTTTGCTAAACAAAGTTCTGAACTGGCCAAGAAGCTTGATAAACCTGTACCTACCGTGCAGATCAAGTGTAACGAAATCTTCTACGACCCAAGCCTCTGGAACGGCTTCTGGAGCTCCTTTGTCCACGTCGTCAGGAACGCTGTTGACCATGGTATCGAATCTGCCGAAGAGCGCGTCGATGCTGGCAAGGCTCAGGAAGGTCGCATTGTCCTCTCGGCTCAGATCAAGAAAGATGAGTTCATCATCGAGGTCGAGGACGATGGCGGCGGCATCAAGTGGGACAAATTGCGCGCCAAGGCCGAAAAACTTGGCCTGGAAGATGTGGAGACAAACCCTGTCAAGATCCTGTTCATGGATGGCGTCTCCTCCAGAGACTCTGTCAGCGATACCTCTGGTCGTGGCGTGGGCATGGCTGCCGTATACTCCGAGTGTACTAACCTTGGCGGCTCCATCAATGTCTTCTCTACACCCAACCAGGGCACCAAGTTTAGCTTCAGGTTCCCCAAAGGAAACCTGATCAAACAGTCCGAACATATCGATGAAGGCTTGATCGAAAGCTCCGAAATCTGGACCGATGAACAAGATCTTTTCTTCGCATAAAGATTAAAAAGAGTCAGACATCAAAGGGGCGG
>CATLTV010000113.1 GCA_950059285.1 uncultured Pseudomonadota bacterium
CGTATTTTGGTGTCGCAAAAACAGAATGTAACACAGCTACTATTCTTGGTTTTTGCTCCTTAAACTCCACGCCTTCTCCTTCGCTTTTCTTCCAACAGCTCCTTCTCCATCACGCTCTAATCCCACACCACACGCAATATTTTACACAACTCTGAAGTTAACTTTATAAGAAGAGGTCTTCAGAAATGCCTTATCCTCTGATAAGGCATTTCTGAAGACCTTTGTCTTCTGTTGTCACGATTCCTTCAACGTACCATTGGTAGATGAGCCTTATGAAAATCGCAGAGATTGAACAGCACCTGGAGTCCATCAAAAACCAAGCCCTCATCGATCTGGGCGTCCCTGCAGAGCAAGCTCAAGAGATCGCTCTGGCTGACGCACCCAACCCAGAAATGGGAGATCGTGGCTTCCCCACTTTTGCACTCGCTCGTGTCCTGCGCAAAGGCCCGCCCATGATTGCTCAGGAGATCACACAAAAACTCTCCGAGTCCCTCGCATCCGATGAGCTCATCGCTGAAGTCATCGCCGCAGGCCCTTACGTCAACTTCAAACTCAACCCTGCCAAACTCGCTCAAATCATCATTGAGCAAGCACAGCAAGAAACCGATCAGATCGGCAAGGGCTTTATCAAAGACCCTACGCACTGGATGATCGAGTACAGCGCACCAAACACCAATAAACCTCAACACCTTGGCCACGTCAGAAATGACCTCCTTGGTGAGAGCGTTGCCCAGGTGCTCGACTTTGCAGGTAACAAGGTCACACGCGTCAACCTCATCAACGATCGCGGCATCCATATCTGTAAGTCCATGCTCATGTACCAGATGTTTGGTGATGGCCAAACACCCGAATCTACTGGCAAAAAAGGCGATCACTTCGTCGGTTACTACTATGTCATGTTTGGGCAAAAGTTTGACGAAGAATACAACGTCTGGAAACAAGGAGATGAAGCACAAACACTTCTTTCTCAGTGGCTTGAATCCGAAGCTGGCCAAAAAGCAGCCAAGGAAATCACCGACACAGGCAAACTCCACAACACATTCTTCAAGACCTACAAGGACACCTACTTCAACACACAGAGCACACTCGGCCACCTCACACGTTCCATGCTCGTCGCATGGGAAGACAATGACGCCGACGTTCGCGCGCTCTGGGAGACCATGAACCAGTGGGTCTTTGACGGCTTTGATGAAACATACAAGCGTCTTGGCGTTGCCTTTGACAAGGTCTACTACGAATCCGACACCTACATCCTTGGCAAGGGCATCGTGGAACAAGGCCTCAAAGATGGCATCTTCCACACCATCGATGGTGGAGCTATTGCCTGTGATCTCGAAAAAATCGGACTCTCAGGTGACAAGATCCTTCAGCGCTCCAATGGCACCAGCGTATACATGACGCAGGATCTTGGCACCGCGCTCAAACGCTTTGAAGAGCATGACATCGACAGCATGGCCTACGTCGTGGGTGACGAACAACGTCACCACTTCCAGGTCCTGTTTGGCATCCTCGCGCTGCTCAAGCCTGAGCTTGAAGGAAAAATGCACCACATCTCTTATGGCATGGTCGAACTTCCCAAGGGCCTTGGTCGAATGAAGACACGCGAAGGCACCACCGTGGACGCCGACGACCTCATGAGCGCCATGTTTGAAGAAGCCCTCACTGAGGTCAAGGAACGCTACCCTGACCTTGATGAAGACGAACAACATGCTCGCGCTGAAGCCATCGGTATGGCTTCACTCAAGTTCTTCATCCTCTATTTCAACCGTACCACAACGGTCCACTTCGACCCCAAGGAAGCGATTGACTTTAAAGGAAAAACAGGCCCATACATCATGTACGCCTACGCGCGTATTCAATCGATTGCCCGTGAACTTGGTGGTTGGCCAGAGCTGCCCGAATCAGCAGACCTCATCAAGATCTGTAGCGCTCTTGGCACCAAACAGGAGCTTGACCTCCTCAATCGCTTGCGTGCCTGGCCTCACTCTCTTGAAGTCGTCACACGCGACCTTGACCCCAGCAAGATCGCAGGCTTTGCCTACGACCTCGCCAGCGACTTTAGCACCATGTACAACCACAAAGGTCACAAGATCAAGGACATGGATGGCGACCGTAGAACAGCTCAGCTCTTGCTCTGTCGCGCCACAGGGAACCTTCTCGAAACGGCCCTGAAGATCCTCGGCATTGAGGTCCTCGAGCAGATGTAATCTGCCAAAACAACAAAAATAGAAAGACCCCCGAGACAAAGCGCGCATGCGCGCTTTGTCTCGGGGGTCTTTCTTTTAAAAGTATATACAGAACCTAAAACAATTCCTCAAACTTACCGCTCTTGATCAAGTTTTCAAGATCCTGTGCACCTCCAACCAACTTGCCCTTGATAAACACCTGAGGAAATGTCGGCCAGCCTGACCACATCTTGATTGCCAGGCGAGGCTTCCAGGCAGAGAGATAGGAACCATATTCAAGGTACTTGTAGGGTTTTCCTGTGGTGTCCGCTGTCTTCCTTGCTTTGCGACAGAATGGATTTTGCGCCATCCCCACAATCACAAAATCATCGCTCTTCACAGCAGTCTCAACCTCGTGAATCACGCTCTTGTGATACCCCTCGTACTCTTCGCTAATCTGATCAATAGCTTCGCCATCAAATGTATTACGTGACATAAATAAACTCTCCTGAATGCAAACGAATGTAAAACGACACCAAATACACGGTGCCAAGATGAGCACCGCGTATCTGATGTCAAAGGTATTGATGAGGTTGCAAAAGAGAGGAATTAGTCATGAGGTATAACCGCGATTGGCGTGTCACTCCTTTCGTTGCATCACCTCATCGGCAGGCTGGCCTTGCGCAATCGCAATGCAATCATCCCAGCCAAAGTGAACGTCAAACGAGAGACGAATGCGCTCACGTCCTGTAAACCGCTCCTGATAACGCTCCTGAATCCCCTTGTGGTCCTCACATGCAGACATGTTAATCACCACAGGACTTTCATCAGATACACCAACCTCTTCAATGCGTTCAAAGAGCACACTTTCATCAAACCGAGTAAACAGACCAGTATCAATCAATGACAACATATCGAGCGCATCGTCTGACAACATCGCCTCCAAACGATCCTGATTCATCTTCATATGGCGAGGCAACGAAATCACCGACACGCCCATCTCAAGAATATTTGAACACACGAGATCCAGAGCATCCTCTTTCACCGTGCCATCAATGTTCAAGTACCTCAGTGAGGAAAGTCCTTGACGACCAAGCAAGGGTTTCATCATCCCCTTTGAAATCGCACACGAAGAGAGTGACAGGAACTTCACGCCATCAAATTGCACAGAATTGGCGAGCGCCTTCATGAAACCCACACCCACCTTGTTACGCTCCAGATCGAGCAGCTCCACGCGGTTCAAAGAGGTGCATTTAAAAATGTTCATCAGCACCGTGTTTCCAAGGTTATCGCTGCTAAAGCCCCCCACACGAATGATGTTATATTTGGGCGAGTCCACGCCTGCGAGAATATCCACCTTCCAGTGCTTGGGAATTCCATAGAACTTCCCCCCCGAAGCCATCAGGAAGTTGTAGCTTTTGGGTAGCGTCAGATGACGCTCACCCCATGCCGTACCACCAAGGTAATGACATGCAATTTGCTGCGCCTCAGGGGTTGCTTGATCCAACATTTCCACAACCTCGACACGTGATGCAATCTCATCACCCTGCACTTTGGGTCTGAGCGCCTCAATAAACGCGCTCGCCTCCATTGTAGGTTCCACATGCTCTTTCGCTTCAAGCGCAGCAATCTTGGCATCAAATTGCTCACGCGAAAGCGTGCCATCAATCAAGCCCTGATACAGTGACTCATCAAGAATACGCGCGCCTATAATGCGAGCTCGCTCATCCACATAGCCAAGATGCTGCCCCGAGATAAGATACTGTGTTGATTGCTGTAATGCGTTATGAACCTCTGCACCACGCTCTCGCAACAATGCAGACACCTCAGCCTGCGTGTGTGGAGAAAACCTCCCAACAACAGAAAAAACCAACCCTTCCAGAGACATACAAAAACTCCTACACCAGTAAAAATGAATCAGACGTAGCACCACCATATCAGCATCAAAGGCAGAGGCCAGAGATAAAACAGTCGAAATACGACTGTTTTATCTCTGGCCTCTGCCTTTGACTCACACTCAGGTCAATACATGGTCGATGGGCTCAAGAGGATCGGGCATATCCTCGCCAATGCGATAACGTGCCTCACGCTCAAGCATACGACAGAAAGAACTCAATGGCAGGTCGTTGGGCTCAGTACCAAAAGGCTCCTCGATCTCATCGCCAATCGCATCCAGACCAAGAAACGCATAGGAGACAAACAACACAACCACAGGCGTCAAATCACCCACAGTGGTATAAATGCCAAAGGGGAGCGCAAAACAATAAGCCCCCACAATACGGTGCATCAATACGGTGTAAGCAAATGGAATTGGCGTCTTCTTGATACGCTCACATGCACCCTGAATGTCAGTCATGGTGCTTAATGTGTTCTCCAACACAGGAAGGTGCATCGTATCCACCCATCCATCTTGCCATGCGTCAGCAAAACGCCCACCCATCTTGTGCAACAAACCAATGGGCGCGTTGGGATCTTCTGATAAACCCTCGTAATTTTTGGCCGAAAGGTAGACCCGACAATCCGAATAATCAGATTCATCTCGCAGGTGATGCCTGAACATATGAAGATACGCAATAAGATGATGGACGATCTCGTGTTGGTACTCCTTCACCTTTCCCTCATGTTCGGAAGAGCGCACCAGCGTCAACACCTGTCGCGTCAACGTTCGGGTGTTATTAATCATCGCCCCCCAGAGCTTTCTCCCTTCCCAAAAACGGTCGTAACTTGAGTTATTCCTGAAACCGAGGAAGATCGCCAACGCAGTCCCCGTCAGGGTCAACGGCAAGGTCGTGATGGAGAGATCCTTTCCACTGAGCACGTTAAAATCAAACAACAACGTCAACACAATGGCAAAGAGCGTGGTCACCACCAAACGCCCCATGATGTGTGAAAGGATGCTCCCCTTCACGGTAAAAAACATCCGCAACCAACTCGGCTTTTTATATACGATCATTTATATTACCCTTCCTGAAACTCTCTTGTTCTTGCTGCAATGACGTCTATAAGGTGTTCTCTCTTACCATGTCCAGACTTTATTACATACTGCGTAAAGGGTTGAAGTTCGCCCTTGAACTCTACTTTGTGGACATTCAGTCAAGCGGCACAAAACACATCCCCAAGGATGGACCTGTCATCTTTGCCGCCAATCACCCCAACTCGATCATGGATACCATGCTCCTTGGCGCGTGCACCTCTCGACAGGTCCATTATATGGCTCGCAGCGGCCTGTTTAAAAACCCTGTGGTTGCCTGGCTCTTTGATGCCACAGGAGTCATCCCCGTATACCGTTCGCAGGATGGTACGGACATGAGCAAAAATCAGTCAAGCTTTGAGCGCGCTTACATCACGCTTGAAGAAGGCAACTGCATTGGAATCTTCCCGGAAGGACAGAACTCCAACGAACGCAGAGTGCTTAAAATCAAGACTGGCGCAGCACGCATCGCGCTTGGGGCCGAGATGC
This sequence comes from uncultured Pseudomonadota bacterium, assembly GCA_950059285.1. GTDB lineage: Bacteria > Myxococcota_A > Bradymonadia > Bradymonadales > Bradymonadaceae > CATLTV01. Next base: position 5,626 of record CATLTV010000113.1, read on the forward strand.
GACAGGACTTCTCTCTTGGCCTGAAGATCATCCCCGTAGGCATCAACTTTCAGGATCGCGACCAGTTCCTCACCAGCGTACTGATTCGTTTTGGCGAACCCATTGAAGTCAAAGACTTCAAGGAGGACTACCTCGAAGACGAACGCAACACCGTGCGCCAACTCACTGACAAAATTCAGGAATCACTCGAATCTCAAGTCCTCCACATTGAACATGACCTCGTGCTTGAGATGAGCCAGATGATCGTCAAAATGAGCGCTGGTGAGCTACTTCGCTCGCTGAGAAAAGACGAGGAGACAGGCGTCAGCTCAGCCATTCGAGAACGCTTCAAACGCGCTCGTGGCGTACGAAAAAAACTCCTCGATCGCTTCCGCAGCGTCAAACGTGCACCACGCCTCGCTGAGTCGTTCAACATGCAACGACTCCTCTCGGACGCCCTCTCCTACGAGCTGCTTCACACCCCAAAATCATTCGCTCGTCGACGCGCAAAGCTCAGAACCTATCAGGATCACCTCAAACAAACACACCTGCGCGATGACTTCGCAGTCAAACACCCCGTCACGCTGTCGAGTCGCAAGGAAGCCATCAAGCTCACACTCTACGCCATCCTCGTGGGACCTGTCGCTGCCTGGGGATTCCTCCACAACTTCATCCCTTATCAGGCAACCTATCAGCTCGCGATCCGCGCCTCCGATGAGGCAATCCGCGCCATGACCGCGTTCGCTTCAGGGCTAGTATTCTTCACCGCATGGTACGCACTACTTGCCTACCTGCTGTGGCAAAGCACAGGACACAAGGAGATCATCACCGCGCTGTACATCCTGTTTATCCCCTTTGCTGGCTTTGTATTTCTTCGCTACAGACAGCGCGTCGCCACATGGCGTAAACGCATCCTCGCAAGAACGCTGTTTCGCACACGTACCAACCTTGTCGAACGACTCATCAATGAGCGCGACCTCATCCTCTCTGATGTGCACACCCTCCTTGTCGACTATCTCACCGCTCAGAACAAACCCATTCCAAGTGAACTGTTTGGCCCTGAGCCCGAGACACCACAAGCAACCTCCACATCATCCATGTGAATCGGACAAACTCCCCTCTTTCTTGGACTCCTGACGCTTGCCAAACAACAACTGCTGCTCCCTACGCATACGCAGCGCATCGTAGAAGTTTTCAAGGAACACGCGGGCATTGATCGCCGCCCCATCTCCTCGCCAGGCAATCTTGGCAATGATCTTGTCCGACACCGACTGCATCGCATTCTCTGAAGGATACTGACGCAGGAAATCCTCCAACACCTGCAATTCATAGATCCCGTACATATCAAGCTGCTCTGTCGTAAAGCTATACTTCGCTCGTTGGGTTTGCCCTCGTGCCAACGCGCTCGCTTCCTCCAATAACTGTGCCTTGGGTTCGCTGATGACCATCGTACTCGCGGCCAGATCTCCAACCCTCATACGATCCCGATTCAACCAGGGCATCAACACAAACAACAATGTCCAACACAACGCAAAGATCGCAACAAGCGTGGGTGCCCCTGGTATAAATGTGGATGGCACAATCAACGCCACCAACGGCAAAAACAACTCCACCTCACGCGTCAAGTTGCGCACGATTAAAGCCCCGACCGTGAGGTCACCTCCATGTGCATCAACCACACGTAAACGCATTGCTTTCTTGCCAAATGTCTGACCTCTCCACAAGATCTCAAGAAGAATAAAATAGAACGTCCTCAGCAAAAACATCGAGACCAACGTCACCGCCGAAAAGACAGCTCCCGTATCACTTCCATCAAAGATAAAACTCAGCGTCAGGCCCACAATGCCAAACGCCAGCGAAAACATCACAACCATAAAAATATCAATGATGAACGCAATCGCACGCGCAGACGCAGGCGCTATCCTGAACCTCAGCGCAACACCCTCGGGCGTCACCACCTCACGCTCTCCTGTCGCGATGACCTCCGAGATCTGCTCCTGAACGACCAGAGACATGTGTCGTGAAACCTCACTCATAGCTCAAGCTCCTCGGGCAACGCCTGACGTGTACGCCACCACCCCAACACACCAAAATAACCAAACCACACAATCGCGGTATAACCTGCCATTGCATAACGCGCCGCGATCGATTGCACGCTCTGCCTGAAGAAACCTTCAATCAGACCTGCCAACAAAAACAGACCCACTGCGCCAATCACAACAACGCCCGCTTTCCTCCCCTGAATTGCAAGGTTCTGCAATCGTGTGCGGCGCCCTGGAAACAGGATCGCCTCGGCCACCAGAAAGCCCGCTGCCCCACACAACAACACCGCCAAAAACTCGGTCACGCCATGGGGCAACAGCCATGAAAACAGCTCCACGGTCAATCCCTTGAGCGAGTGCACACCTGCAAATGCCCCCAACACCGCACCGTTCTTGAACAACAGATACAATGTGGGCAACCCCACTGCGAAGCTCAACGCAAAACACATCATCCCGATGCGCGCATTGTGCGTCATCAAATGACCAGAAAACGAACTCAAATCGCCAAAGCTAAAGTCAGAACCTGAAAACAACACTGCCCTCAGCTCTTCACGCGTTGAAGTCGGCCCCCTCCCCTGCGCGTAAGCTGCATCGACAAAAGTTACAAACGCCTCGGGCTCATTGATCACCATCACCCACGCCACGATCGCCCCCATGAACAGGATCATCGTGGATAAAAACAGGTGCCATCGCACAGCATATACCGCCATCGGCAAGCGATGCGTAATAAAGTGCCAGACCACACCCAAAGGTTTCTGACGTGAGGTGTACACACACAAATATGCACGGGAGCAGAGATTCTCAAGATAGCGTGTAAGGTTCCTGTCCAACGAGGTCGCACGCGCCACATTAAGCGCACTGAGCGTACTTCTATACAGACTCGGCAACCTGTTCAGATCCTGAGCACTCACCGATTTAATTCCCTTGCTATCAATCTGATCGATGATCTCTTCAAGGTCATGCCAGGCATCTTCTCGCTCATTCCTGAATCGCACACTTCGTGCCACAGGCTTTGCTGCTTTGATCATGGAAACATCCTGATTCATGCCACAAGCTCCCTTCGATGTACGTCAAGATAACGGTTGATCAATGACACGGAAATTTCATCGGGGGCACCATCAATACAGAAGATGCCCTGACGACGCAGACGTGTCAGCACCACATCACGCTCGCGCTGCATGTCGCCTGCGACCACCGCCTGACTGATATGATCCAGCGAATCGGGCAACTGCCTCGTCGCACGATCAAGCATGTGATCGCGTAGCGCCACAAACAACACCACATGTTTGCGTGATAAACGCCCCAAATTCTCCACCATCAACTCTGCGCTCACCGAATCCATAAAATCAGTAAACACCACAATAATTGCGCGACGCCTGAGCTTGGTCTTTAATGTACTCATCGCCAACGTAAAGTTCGTCTCGTACGGTGTATACTTCAGCTCCGTGCTCGCCTTGAGCAACCTCTGCATCGAGTGCACACCAGGTTGAGGCGCAATATAACTCCGCACCTCGGAATCAAACGCCAACAACCCTACCTGGTCCCCCATCTTCAGCGACAAAAACCCCAACAACAATCCAGAGCTAATCGCATGATCAAGCTTGGGCATCCCCTCCAACGGCTCGCGCATCAGCGCGCCTGTATCAAGCGCAATAATCACCCTGTGATTCCTCTCACTGCGGTTCTCTCGACACAGCAACTTGCGATGCCTCGCTGACGCACTCCAGTGAATATCACGAATATTAAGTCCCTGAGTGTACTCCCTTAACGACTCAAACTCTGAACCATCACCAATGAACTTCAATAACTTGGCGCCTTGCATCATCGCATTGTGACTTGCCATGCGAATCGCCGCACGACGCACGGCCATGATGTTGGGAGCCACACCAATCTCTTGCTCCACAGGTTGCTCGGACACCTTGGCAAATAAGCCAAGCGGCCCACTCCACCTCATGTGCACCTTCTCAACCCAGACCTGACCACGCTGTACAGGCATCAACTCCACATCCTGCGCAGCATCCTCGCGATCCACGCCAAGCTTTTGCACGGGCACATCCTCCACAGGCCCCTCAAGCTGCAACATCACATCCACATCGCCATACACCTTGCTTGCAGCAGGATCTCGCTTGACCTCAACCCCCACTCTGGCTGGCTCACCCAAGTGCACAAATGAAGGCACATCCAACACCGCGCTGAGCTCCTTTCTCGCAGGAGAAAACAACACATCAAGACCACCCAGAATCAACCACACACCAAGATAACCTAACCAGATCATCCACATGGGTTCATAAAAGATCGTCAACATTGCGATGGGCAAACCAGCCAACATCACCATTAAAAATCGGCGAGTAGGACGTATCATCGAGGAACCTGAAGTTGGTTAAGCAATTGGGAGAGGATCTGAGCAGCGCTCAATCCATCAATCTCGGCTGATGGCGATAACATCAGGCGGTGGGCCAGCGCGGGCACGGCAAGCTCCTTGACATCATCAGGGATCACATACGGACGCCCTTGCAAACCCGCCCTCGCACGCGCAGCCATCGCCAACATGTTGCACGCACGCGGACTTGCACCACTCATCAACATCGGATGCGTTCGTGTGGAGCGCACAAGATCCACGATGTAGTCAATAATGGGCTCACTTAACTCAATACGCTGCACCAACGACCTCGCTGACAGAATCGTCCCAAGATCCACAATCGGCGATACACCCATCTCATCAAGCGCAACGTGCCCACCTTGACGACCATGTTTTCGCACAAGCTCACGCTCCTGATCGCGCGTCGGATAACCAATGGTCACCTTGAATAAAAAGCGATCAAGCTGCGCCTCGGGCAGGGGGTAGGTCCCCTCCTGCTCAATCGGGTTCTGGGTCGCCACCACCATGAAACCATCACCAAGTTCATAGGTCTTGCCCTCAATGGTCACACGACGTTCCTGCATTGCCTCCAGCAATGCAGCCTGCGTTTTGGGCGGTGTACGGTTGATCTCATCGGCCAACAACAACTCGGTAAAGATCGGCCCCTTGGTCAGGTGGAAAGAGCTGGTCTTGAAGTCGAAGATATTGGTCCCCAACAAATCACCAGGCAACAAATCGGGCGTGAACTGTACGCGCTTGAACTGCATCGAGATTAACCTCGAAAATGTCCTCGCAAGCAACGTCTTGGCCGTGCCAGGCACACCCTCAAAGAGAATGTTTCCCTCGGCGAGCAACGCGATAAGCAACAACTCAACAGCATGCTCCTGACCCACGACAACCTGTTGAATATGTTCTCTAATTGATGCAGCTAGCTGCTGTAAATTATCAAGACTCATCTATCATATCCTTGGAAAAACGGTTTACTTTCATCGCAATTTCAAGCGCTTTGGCCTGATTCACACGCTCAAGTCCATCACTGATGCTGTGCACCTGCGTGACGACCTGTCTGAGGTTGAACTTCACATGCCGTGTCTTGGCCATCGACTCAAGCCAGGACACAAGCTCGGCCTGATTCATCGTGGAGGGCGCGTTCAACGTCGCTGCTGTATCCTGCAACACCATCCAGACATAGCGCTCCAACGTGTAGCCAATGTGCCCACCCTGATTGAGCAAACTTGCCGTGTGCTGCACCATGAACGCCTTGCCTGGCGCTCGCTCTCTGCTGTACCTGAGCGGAGGTCCAAATCTCAGGAAAAGCCTCCAGAACAAAAACAGAATCAACACCAAAAACTGCACGGTCATCGGTAACAATGGGAATCGCATCAACCTCTGCTCAAAGGTTGGGATCTTCTCATGACCATGCACGACCTCATCGATCACCACATCACCTGAATTTGATGCTAACCTTGACTGGATTAACGCCAACATCAACGCCGAGTTCTCACCCTGGTGCAATCCATGGTTGGCCAACACATCAGGATCAGAGAGCACATACACTGGCCTGGACGAGAGGTCGCTCTTGACCCTCGCAAACAAAATCCCATACGGACTCCAGATCAAAGGCTCCACACCCTCGGCGGGCAATATGAGTTGTGTCCCCTTCAAGGTCGGCGCCATCTGCGGCATATCCGCAGCATAAGACCACTGAATATCCGAGGCATCCTTGTAAGTTCGCGACACCGTGACCTGATCCATCCCCGAGGCCAGCAACACATAACGAAGATCCGACTCGTGCACCATGAATGACGCACCAATCCAGTCCTCATCATAACGATCGCGTAACCCATCTCTCTTGGGCAAAACCAGCATTGTGTTTGACGATGACGCCAACATCTCACGGTACTTTTTGACCAGCAACGTGTTGGACTCATCATCTGCCATCAAGTGAGGTTCGGCCACCATCAGCAGATCCCCCTTCCACATCAACTCATGTGAACGATACCGTCCACGAACCACCTTGATGTCGTGCTTTTCCAACACGTTATGCAATGCCACGTGCCCAATAGCAGACATGCTATAGGTGTCTGTATCAATGCTCTTGACCTCTTCACGGGCATCCGTGAACACCATCAACAACACCGTCAAAACAAGCGTAAGTCCACCGAACCCAAAGATAAACCATATCGCTCGCCGCGAAAACAACGGGCGCTCTTGCGTGGTGTGACTCATGGCTCACCTCCTTCATCAGACATGTGCGATATGCGCGTCGAATGCGTCTGCCTTAATAGCTCCTGTGCAGTAACACACGTGTTGTACATCGATACTGTCGCCTGACGACGCGCAAAGATGCAAAGCTCTGCCGACTTCACCAGCGTTGAAAATGCCTGGTACTCATCCTCGTTCAACTTGGCGCGCTCAAGAATCTCACGGCTCGTCAACGACGGAGAGGTCAGGTGCGCGTTGGCGCTCAAAATGTCCTTGAGTGATAATAACAATAACGCATGAATCGCCTCCTCATAGCGCTCCTCACCTGCCCAGGCCACATGATCACGCTTTCCTGTGCGGACCTCAAGCTCTTCAATAAGCTCCTCTCCGCCCTGAATATCCTCACTCTCATGCTCATCTACGCCACGCCCTCGTTGCACCTTGCGCTGTATCATCCTCGCCAAAAAGAGCACGATCATGACCACAAAAAACACCACGGCCAACATCACCAAACCCCTGAGAATATCCATCAGAGAGGGTGGCTCCTCATCGGGCTCCTCAACCTCTGGCATCTCGGGATCTTCAGGCGGTTTGGGCTCTGGTGGCTCGGCTTTCTCCTCGGGTGGCTTGTCCCCCGTTTCCTTGACTCCCTCCGTGTCTGAACCTTTCTCGCCACCGCCTTCACTCCCTGAATCAAAATCCCCCTGCTGACCATTTTGCGATCCAGAACTTTCAGAATTTCCAGAACTTTCAGAATTTCCAGACGAACCATCGCCGTGACCATTTCCACCATCGCCTCCCGAGCCAGAACCAGAACCTGTACCCGAAACAGGACCGTTCTGCCCACCTGATGTTCCATCTCCGGGCGCGCCTTCAGATGACTTGCATTGCACGCTCGGATCAGCGCGACGACGCAGCTCACAATCACTTGGTATTGCTTCACCACCAGGTTGCACTCGAATACGAAGCCGACCGCTCGCTTTACCCCCAACTGTACCGTCACTTGATGTCCCTGTTTGAGCATCCTGACCAAAGGACTCTGAGTCAGAATTACATGAGGCACCTCGCACACGAGACCCCACATTGATCTCAGCCTCAAGCGCAGCACAGTTGTCCCCTGTACACAACTCGGGGTCACCAGGAAGCTCTCTCTGGATATGATCGGCCTCGTAAACGTCCACCACCTTCGGTGAGGTCGTCCCTAACGGAGTCGTCGCTGTACAGCACAGGAATGCTATACAGGCGCCCAAACTCCGCATACGCCTTGATATATCATGTTGGCTTTTCAACATATTCTCCTTCGGGAACACTCCTGACGTGCTCGCACTGTCACTAAAACACGGTCATTCTAGATACTTCACCACCAAGATAAAAGAAGTAAATACAGCAGCAAATCATTAGATTTTTCCTAATGTTCCCCAATAAGAACATCAAGAAGAGGAGATAAGAGCGACATCAAGCACCGCAGAAAATGTGACTTCACACCCTTTGGCTGCATCACTAGAGCGTGATGGAGAAGGAGCTATTCGAAGAAGAGCGAAGGAGAAAGGATTGAAGTTCAAGGAGTGAAAAACAAGAAATGTAGCTATGTTACTTTCTGTTTTCACGACACTGACATTCAACCTTTACACAAGCTTTTCCCGACAACTCCTTCTTTATTACGCTCTAAAACCACACAGGGAGCAAGACAACGCGCAAATCATCTTGAAGAACTCGTGGTGCTCCTTATGATTCCTCTCGACTTTAATGTTTTAAACGCTGGCCTTCATCGCACACGACAGGCCCAGCAAACCAAAGGATATCTGATGCACTTTCGTAAACATCTCATCTTCACACTCATGATCGCGCTCACAGGCACAGCATTTAGTGGCTGTAAAACAGTCTCCAATGTGGCTGAACAAGCCACGGAAACCACCGCCAACGTCGTGCTCCCACCTTCACAGGAAGCCGAGCTTGGCAAACAGCTCTCCGCCGAGCTTGAACGTGAGGTCAAACTTCACCCAGACCCCGCCGTGCAAGCTTACATCCAGGAACTTGGCAACGAAATCGTCAAGGCCGCTGGGTCAAACGTACCCGAGGGAATCACCTTTACATTCAAGGTGATCGATGATCCCGATACGGTCAACGCGTTCGCCATGCCAGGCGGATACATTTACTTCTACAGCGGACTGCTCCTGAAGGCCGAAAACACCGCCGAAATTATCGGCGTCATGGGACACGAGGTCGCACACGTCACAGAACGACACGTCGCAGAACGCCTCGTCAAAGCATACGGACTCCAGGCTCTCCTCAATATGGCGCTTGGACAAAATCCAGGTCAGGTCAAGCAGATCGTCGCTGGCATGCTCGCTCAAGGTTACCTCCTCAAGTATGGACGTAGCCAGGAAAGTGAGTCCGACAAGGTCGGCCTCTCCTACGTCCTTCGCGATGGCACATACAGCCCACAAGGCATGGTCACATTCTTCCAGAAACTTGATGAAGGTGGAGCAAGCGTTCCCACCATCGTATCCAGCCACCCCGATCCAGGCGAACGCGCAAAAACTCTCCGCAGCATGATCGCAAAACAGAGCAATGTGCCTTCAAACCTTGGCAAAGAACGCTTTGAAGAACTCTATCCAAAGTTCCGCGCCAGCGCTGCGACAACCACAACCACAACAGATACCACCACGACTGAACAATAACTCCCTAAAAGGGTGCAAAAGTCATATGACTTTTGCACCCCAGACAACTCTACAAAACCAATCTTGCTCAGCAATTTACGCAAGATACTACCTGTACAAGGAGACCCCATGGCAAGCATCAAAAAAGGAGACAAGGGCCCAGGCGTCCTGCTCCTCCAAGGCATCCTCAACAAACTCGAATACGACATCTCTGGCATTGACGGCATCTTCGGCGATGAAACTCTCGCGGCTGTCAAATCCTTCCAGGACAATATGGGCCTTGAGGTCGATGGCAAGGTCGGCGATGAAACTGCCAACGCTTTCCTCGCCGAACTCTGGGCCATTGGCGAAAACATGGATGATGAGTTTAATGAAGAAGACTTCACTGAAGTCTAAGTGCTGCTGACTTTAACCACTATACATAACAATTTGGGACTTACGTAAAAACAGTCATGGCAAGTAAGCCATGACTGTTTTGAGAGTTGTTCTATGATGGTTTGACCTAATAGCCAAACTCTACATCAGCACATCTTTGCTCAACTCTCCTGCTATACAAAGGAGAGTCAGTAGAAAATTTTCCACATATAGGGTCATTTGCATCAATACGCTGAAACTCTTTTGGAGCAGTAGTATCTAGGGTTTGCCAGCATTGACCGTCATGTTTGAATGTCATTATTGATGTACGCTCAATACCACCATCGATATATTCTACAGTGCTTCGAGCACAATAAGATTCTGGTCTGTAGCATGTTTCATCTTGGTCTATTAAACTAAAGTATACTTTAGTACAGCCAGAAGCCTCACAATTCTCGGGATCACATGTGATCTCTGATGAAGCATCATTACTTGTTTCACTTGATGGACCACACGCACTTAAAATTACAAATGTTAGAAATATTTTTTTATGCATTGTTAATCTTCAATCCCTACTTCTGAAAGACTTGGTCCATTGGAGTCATTCCTTTCAGTATCCTCAAAATATATGGCATAGTACACCATGTTTGCATTTGAACCACAGCGAGTATTCGAACCACCCACACGAATACCATCAATAATTAGTTCCATGGAATGACCTGAATAATTATTCAGGTCATCAATAGCAATTCGTGTTTTATTCTCACCATAGTGCCCGTCTCTCGCTATAATTTGGTTTGGTGATCCAGGAGGTTCGGTTAAAATATATGAATAAAACGTGTCACGATACGAACCATTTTTATGGTCAGGATCATACCAGTATGTTGCTACTTTTAAAATGTCGGATTTGCCAGGTACTACCTGATTAAAAGCCCAAGTAATGGGTATATATATTCGTTGATTTTCGGCCACACAAACACGACCTGTTACAAATGCAGCTGGACCATCCATACCTGCACCATTATACATTCTTGTCTTCATACGACCTGCACCATGATATTGATCATAACCAGCATCGAGTCGAGTTGTCCTGTTGTATATAGGATTAAATCTAGACATTCTGTCACCCATCAGTAATGCGTTCACAAACAGAATGCCTGGATCCTCAATCAAACTTCCTACTGTCGCTACATATGAATCAAAGAATAACCCCAAGACACTACTTGTCATCGCTGCGGCATTGCTTGTGCCATATCCTGGACCACCATCACTATAGTTACTAGAGTCCATATAGGTTTTCTTCATTGTAGGTATCCGTTGACCTAAGCTAGCTGAAGTAAGATCAACAATACTGCGCACCACTCTGTTTGAAATAATTTCCCCTCCTATTGATGAATCTTTATGTCTTTTGCCATTATAATGTTCTATAGTAGATCCAACAGGTAGATAGGTATCTAGGGCCGCAATCGTAAGTGCTGATGCAGCAGATCCTGGGGAGGTTATTGTACATCTTTCCTCTCCAATACCTTTGTTTCCTGCTGACTTGATCGTAAGTAATCCCTTCTCATAAACAGAATCTACAGTTCTTGACCACGTATCAAAGCCTCTACAATCAGGATCTGCCGTTCTATCTCCTTGAGATGTATTAATAAAAATTGGATCCCTGTCGATTAAATTAGAATACACTTTGTTAGTATAGCTATTTGTCATATCAAGCAATACTTGCTTAAAAACACTTCCATCTATGTTGATACTGCAAGGATCTTCACCATAACTATCAATCAATCGATCGGTATCCATGAAGGCTAAATCAAAATCGAGCTCCATCCCATAGCCACTACGGGCATCTTGTGCGTTTAGACCAGTAATCGCAGGGTCTTGGTTTTGAAGAATTTGACCCCCTATATACCCAGCCATGTTTGTTGCATGTATAGCATTAAGGCAATGTGCAGAATTCCAATTCTCAGAGTCACCATAACTACGAATCATTTCATCTTCGCAGTCATAATAATTGTTAGATAATTTTGTACACCCATAGTTGCTTTTGATTTTATTACGACTTTGTTTGGGATCTGAAGTTATCCAATCAAAAAATGCATAATGAGCTGTATCTGTACGACCAGCTTCCAAAACGCCAACTCGATACCCATGAGATGAATCTGGTAGGTTCCCATCATATCCTGCATTTAAGATGTGCTCGGCTTGCATCCCTTTCATATTAAAGCCAGCCAAGAATGCATCTTTGTCAGTTTCTGACTTGCTTGGATTAGTTTCTGACTGACCTAACGTATGGAAATCTATTTGTTTCACACTAGAAACACTATCCACTACTTGTTGAATTTCAGAGGGTGTTAACATCACCTCCAAACAAGGGAAGTATGTACATCCTGACACCAGGAAATCAGACTCACTTCCCCCTACAACATTCTGAATGTCATTAATCCACCCCACTTGAAGAGAATTGAGTCGAGATACCTCTGCTGAAAGGGCAGCATCTCTACTCGCTTTGTAGTCTGCTAAATTCTGAATAGCCCCCTGAGCGATATCCAATTCGATAGCAGAAGCAATCATACGTTTATCAGCATTGGCACTATCATCAAACCACAAGGATACAGGTACTTTGTCGTTAGATGGATTATCGTCTAAATAATCTTGAAGCCTCTTACCAATTACTGAAAAGCCATGGTCATGATTTGCCAAAGCAAATTCATATTCAGAACCATGGACTGCAAAAAGTTCTGCTGGTGTAACTGTTTCTGTTTCCAACTCAAAGACACCTGACTGAACAGTTACATAGCCCTGTTCATCTTCTGAAATGCGATCTGCTGTAGTGTAGCGTCTTCCTGCTGGTGATGTGTGAAGGTTCACACCCGGGTACATCCCATTGACAGACCCAACATTTGAAACTGGGTGAGTAAAGGGAATGGTTGATAAATCAAGTGGTGTATTTGGTGTCGATGAGTTTTCAACCACTGCCTGGTGATGTGTGATGAGCTCTTCTTTTGAAGACTCTGCACTTGAACAACTACACAGCATACCAGCCAACATTACTAGAGATACATTTTCGAGCTTTTTCATAAGTTCCCCCTTAATTTAGGTAAGTTCAAAACCTTTATCGTTACAAGACTGTATATAAATGACACACAAAAGTCAACCTAATATATGATGACATTATCAGCTAGCCAGTTAGAATATGCATAGCTTAGATCAAGCTGTTGCACATCAAATAACTCTTTTCATACCTTCACCACGAGCACTTCATGACTCCCTCTCAAGCCACACATGACGCCATCTCAAACCTCGCAACCTCACGATGGACGGACCTCAAAGCGCTTGATCTATCTCACCTTTCAACGCTTCTTCCTGAACTTTGCGTCGATGAACTGGTGCTCGGGATTCATCATGTCGAACTACATGACTCCAAAGAAGACGCCTGGCTTGTGCTCACCACGCACAACTGCTGGCTCCTTGTCGATGAAGGCCGCTCCCTCCCCTCCATGAAAGAGCTCCACCACACCACGCTCTCAAAACAAAACAACCGCATCTCTCGCGATACCATCAACCTTCGCGATGAACCCCTCATCCTCATCCCAAAACTTTTCTCCAAGGTTGAGCGTGAACTCCTCGATCTCGCCCTCCTTTCCCCCGAACTACGCACATTCCAGGCCGCAAAAATCCTCTTTCATGAAGAGTTGCACACGGAAGCCTCAACGCTTTTGCACACCGCAAAATCACTTCAGACACATCACACCAACACCCTCCCCGAACTTGATGACGAAGTCGTCGCGCCCGCCCCTGAAACACAAGCGCTCACACACACCGAAACCACACCACTCACACTCACCGATAAGATCCTGATCTGGCAGGCCAAAGCGGCCATCGCCATGGGCGCGCAGGGACAGGCCATTGATCACCTCGTTGAACTCACTCAAAATCGTCCCAATGATGATCTCGTCCTCTCCACCATGGAACTTGGACAGGATGATGTACGATGGTGGCTCCCCATCGCGCTCGCACACGAAGAAGCCGATGATATGACCAGCGCTGCTCACGTCTACCAGCGACTCTACGAACTCCACCCCGCACACGATGGATTCCTCTTTAATCAAGCCCACTGCCTCGATCGCGCAATGCACACACAGGTGGCCATCGAACTCTACACGCAGTACATCGAACAGCGCATCCGCGAAGAACCGTCCCATGAGCCGGTTCCTCTCCAAATTGGCAGCTCTCGCCGCCG
>CATLTV010000114.1 GCA_950059285.1 uncultured Pseudomonadota bacterium
ACATTCTGTTTTTGCGACACCAAAATACGCGGTTTCTACGAGCTTTTCCCAACAGATCCTTCTTTATTACGCTCTAGAGATTAAAATGTGAGCGGGTTATTGAGTGGGTTCATCAGGTCGCTTGATGATGACTTCTCGGGTCGCCAGGTTGGGGCGAGGAAGAAGTAGGCAAGTGAGGAGATAGATGCGCCGACAGCGCTCAAGACAAAGCCCGAGACGAGGGGACTTACTTCCTTGTCGGAGTGTCGGTAGACGATTCCTGTCAGGAGCGCGCCGCTTGCGGTGCCGATGGTTGCACCGCCCACAGCACCGAGGACGGCACCTGGCGCGAATGTATCGCGTCCGCTTTCTGAGCGCATGGCTTCGCCAAAGAAGAGGACACCCGCAGCATTTGCTGCGGTCATGCCAAGGAGTCCAGTAGAGAGGCAGAGGTTACGACCAGCTTCATTGGCCTTGGCTGGATCGAAGTATCCGACGGTGTACATGGCAGGATACCAACCAGCGAGAGCACCGATGGCGGGGACGCCATAACCAAGGGTCAATGCATCTTCAGCGCTGCCTGTGTTTTGAACTTGCCATGCACGAATGGTTGAGCCGCCGACACCAGCAACCACGAGGCCGAGTTGGGCGATGTTTGCACCCACTGCGAGTGTGGGGTTTGTGGCCTCTGCGTATTCCTGTTGTTGTTTGAGTTGTTCTTGTTTTTCGATGACTTCGGGTTTGACGAGTAGATCCCAGCCTGTCCTGCTGCGATGCAGGAGCATTTCAGGTGCAGAGAGCCACTTGCTCTCGCCTTCAGAGGAGATCACCACCGTGCTAAAGAACTCGCGTTGTTGTTCTGCGGGGATGGCAGGCATTGGAACGACTTCATCGACAAGGAGGTCACCTGTTTTTGCATCAAACTCAAGCCAGCGCGTGGGGCCGAGGACTTCAACCTTGCCCGCTTCACCCTCGCGCCATTCACCAATGAGCATATCAAGCGTGTTGACCTTTTCGTCGTAGACAATGGCAAGCGGCTGGCAATATTGGCAGTTTGGTTGGGAGGAGCTGAAGCGCTCAGATTGTCCGTTTTTATCGGTGCGATAGAGGATACGATCCTGTCCGAGGGCAAAAAATCCGCCTGCGCCATCAGACGCCATTTTACGCACATTGGGGTCGATGAGGAATTTTGTTTTGCCAATAAATTCAGTGCCTTCAATGACTTCTCCAGAGTCGCTCCACATCTTCCATTCACCATTTGCGGTGTAGTGAAGGTAGCCACGCATCGGTTTGAAGTTTGAGGTTTGCACGGTACGTCGGAGCATCACCCAGAAGCCGCCTTCACCGTCCTTGACCACGGGACCAAGCGCGACACCAGGGAGGACAACGCTACCAAGAGGTCGAAGTTCGCCCTGTTCAACAGCGTAAACTTCGGTGCCAATTTTTCCGCCTTGAATGACAGGTCGAAGTGTGACTGCGCGGTCTGCGCCAACAGGAACAATCATCTGGCAGGGGACGCCGAACTTGCCCCAGTCCTCACAATAACGTCGGTTAAGACTTGGGAGTTGAATGAGTTGCCAGCTTTGATTTGGGCGTTGATACACGACGCTATCTTCACCAACAGCCCAGAGGGTCTGATCAGAGCCTTGGGTGACGTGGTCGATGCGCAGGTTTGACCATGCAGGGTTACCAAAGATGATGGGGTCAAGTTGGTACAATCCGCCTGCGTAGGTGAGCTTTGTCATGGGGCGAGATGTGCGTTGCGCGCCGATAGGCTCAAGGAGGATGACGTCGCCTGAGTCGAGGGCGATGAGGCTGTCAGCACGACCTGGGATTTGTTCCACAGCAACACGTCTTGCATCGACGTCCTGTGCAAGGGCAGATGATGACAGGGAGAGCGTCAAGCTCAGGATGAGGAGAGCGATTGTAAATGGGGAGTGAAGTTGATTGGTCCAACGCAAAATAAAACCGCCTGATGAGGTCAATCCAGGAGAGAGACGAGGTTGTGTTCTTTGATCATTAAGTAGCGTCGCCGAGCTTTTCTGTGACAGGCCCAGCCTTCTTCGCTCATGCTGAGTCCCATGCGCTGTACTTCCTGTTGAAGTTGCAGCTCAATTTTGTCGCGAAAGTGTTGAGGAAGCGCATCAAAGTAGGCTTCAGCGAGTTTCTCTTCAAGCTCTAACAAAACACCATACTGCTCGTCCATGCCTTTATTGATCGCAACGTCACGGATTTGATACCAGGCTTCACGATAGAGGTCACGGACCTCGGCGCGAGGGCAGGACTGTCCAGCCTTTTCGATGCGCGTGAGCGCGAGTTGAGCGACGGTCTTTTTTCGGCGTGGGATGCGAGGTTTGGGAGCGGGATCAGAGAGGGGCTCATCGGAGAGAGATGCGACACCAAACGTGGCTTCGCTGCTGAACTCCGAGACACCTCCGCGAGAGCGCGCTTTTTCGACGTAAGGTTCGATGTAATCACGACAGTTGTAGAGATCGCGAGGAGGTTGATTTTTATCCATGTGCATGACCGCATCGCGGATGCCGCGACAGATTGAGACTGCCGTGGCGCCCTTGGCTCGCCAAGTTTCAAGCAGCACCATGTCGCGGCCACTAAACATCACAAAACGCCCCGTGAGTTTTGTGAAATATGCCTGAATAATGTCAAAAAAACCGATCATCTCTTGCGACTCAGTAAGGAACTCTTGATGGACAAACACACCCCACCACAAGGTTAGCACATTTGCTTCACAACACAACCTTGGAGCGTGTGCGGTGTCTGGTGGTTGTGCTGTTTTGTTGTTTGTTTTTAAAGGTTTGAGAGTCTTTCTTTGAGGCGAGTGTAGCGGTGTTGCGCGTCGTTGTTTTTGACCGCAAGTGCGAGTGCTTTTTGTGTTCCCACAAGGATTACAAGCTCTTTGGCACGTGTGATCGCTGTGTACAGGAGGTTGCGTTGGAGCATGATATAGTGTTGCGTCACCACGGGGATGATGACGGCCCTGTATTCGCTCCCCTGGCTCTTGTGTACGGTGATGGCGTAGGCGAGGACGAGCTCGTCGAGATCGGTGAAAGGGTAGTGTGCGATGCGTGTGTCGCCGAAGTCGACCTCGATCTCTTTTGAGTCGTGGTTGATGTCCGTGATAATGCCCATGTCTCCGTTGTAGACGTCCTGCTCGTAGTTGTTTTTTTGCTGCATGACCTTGTCACCCAAACGGAACCTGCGGTGACCACGTTTGATCTCTTCACCGCGTGGGTTGAGCGCATCCTGGATGAGGGTGTTGAGGGTGCCACAGCCAACATCACCACGATGCATGGGGGAGAGGATCTGAACATCCTGAAAAGGATCATAACCAAAGGCTTTGGGCATACGGTTTTTTACGAGCGCGATGATCTTGCGTTGTGCTTCAAGAGGTTCATCCGCGTTGATGGCGTAGAAGTCGACAAGCTCGTTGCTTTTGCGGTGATCGGGGATGTCAGGAAGTTGTCCTGTATTGATGCGGTGAGCGTTGCGAACGATGTTGGATTCCTGTGCCTGTCGAAAGATTTCGGTGAGCCTGACCACGCCCACGCTGCCTGAATTGATGATGTCTTTCAATACGTTGCCAGGTCCAACGCTGGGGAGTTGGTCGATGTCGCCGACGAGGACAAGGTGTGCTTCATCACAAAGTGCGGCGGTGACTGCGCTGAGCAAGTAGGTGTCCATCATGGAGGATTCATCGATGATAAGCATATCAGTTTCAAGAGGATTGCTTTCATTGAGTTGAAAGCCTTGCTGGAAGCTGTATTCAAGCATGCGATGGAGCGTGCTTGCAGATTCATCGGTGGCCTCGGAGAGTCGCTTTGCTGCGCGACCCGTGGGGGCTGCGAGGTGAATGGTTGCACCGCGTTTCTTACCAAGTTCCACGACTGAGCGAATGATGGTGGTCTTGCCTGTGCCAGGACCTCCTGTGATGACGACGACCTTGTGTTCCCAGCAGGCCTTGACGGCCTTGCGCTGAAGGTCTGCGAGCGTGACACCAAGTTGAGATTCCACTCGACTGATTTCATCAGGAGCGGTTTTTGTGAGGTCGACCAGACGTTGCGACTGCATTAGACGCTTGAGGTGTGTGGCGGAGTTGACCTCAGCATGCCATGCACCCTTGCGCCAGATGCGAGAGGTTCCGCCATCTTCATCGGGTTCGACGACGATCTTGTCCTCACAACGCAAGGACTCAATGGCATCTCCGATGCCGTCGCTTTGTTTGAGTTCAAGGAGTTCGCAGCTTTTGGCGAGCAACTCATCGATGGGGAGGAACATATGGCCATCGCTGTGTGCTTCACGCAGGGCAAAGAGGACACCAGCACGCAAGCGAGTGAGCGCATCGGGTTCAATACCTGTGGATTGTGCGATGGCATCGGCTTTTCTAAAGCCGATGCCATAGATATCTTCGGCCAGTTTATAGGGGTTGTTTTGAATGAGGTCGGCGGCACGGTCGCCGTAGAGCTTGTAAATTTTTGTAGCAAATGTGGTGGAGATGTGATGCATCTGGAGGAAGATCATAACATCTCGCACAGAGCGTTGTTCTTGCCAGGCGGCGATGATTTTTTTGTGTCGTCCCTTTCCGATTCCTTCAACCTCAAGAAGGCGCTTTGGATCATCATCAAGAATATCAAGCGTATCCTCACCAAATGCCTCAACAATACGTTCTGCGAGCGTGGGTCCGATGCCATCAATGAGGCCACCGCCGAGGTAGCGCTCGATGCCAGCTCTGGAGGAGGGGAGGACCGCCTTGATACGATCGATCTTGAGCTGGCGTCCAAACTTTGGGTCATCGATAAAGCGTCCTGAGACTTCGACGGATTCACCAGGTTGTGTGGAGAGGATGTTACCTACCATGGTGATTGGAAAGGGATATTTTTCGCTGGTGAGCTCGCATACAGCGAAGCTGCCATCTTCGTTGGTGAAGCGGATGCGAGAGAGCTGTCCCTTGATTGTGACCTCATTGTTGATCATGTCGTGTTCCTTGTGGAAGTGGAGCGTGCAGCGGCTACAGCAAACCATATTTAGACACGTTTTACGAGGCTGGCGATGGATTGATTGATCGTGAGAGGAGAAACATGTTTCAATGCATGGAAATGATCGGTAATTGGCGATTGTTGCCTTTACAGAAGTCCTGCATGTGTGCTCTTTTGATGGGCGGCAGAGGACGTTAAAGAGTGAGTTTTAGACATTGTGGAATCTGCCCCAAGTGTTTGTTTTTAAAAGAAGAGGTTGTCATGAGTTCGGCTTGGGCTCTGATTCAGCATCGCCAGCAGGTCTTGTTTATTCGTCGTGCATTTGATCGCGGACGTGGAGGCCAGTGGTGTTTGCCTGGCGGTACGATATGGAAGAACGAGCGCCCTGATGTGGCATGTGTTCGAGAAGCGTTCGAAGAGACAGGTTTACGGGTAACAATTGAGCGTCCACTCGCTATTTTTGATGACGCGCACTACTTTTTGTGTCGTTTAAATAGTCCGAGTCAGACGCTGAACCTTCGGGTTCAGGAGTGTATAGACTCCAACTGGATTTTGCCTCTTGATATCCTGAAGTTGGGTACGATCATGGATCTTCGGCGAATGTTCCCGCTTCTTGATCATTGTGGTTTCAGCCCACCACACTTACCGCGCGGCCTGAGGCCAGCAACACCGCACAGGCTCTTTTAAACATGTCATCACCTTCGTCCCCGCAATTTCAATTCTACAAGCCATCTCCCACACCTGCCATTATTGGTCTGATCGTGCTCTGCTCGGTGGGCTGGTTGGCGACGGTGATTTTTGAGCCTGTCCGCGAGGTTGCAAGCGCATCGTTGCGCGTTGACTCCATGACAATTCCACAGCTTGAGCTGTGGGCCACGCTCTCTTACGCGCTCTTTCCACTGGATTTTCTCAACCTCTTTCTTGAGGGGTTGATGATCTACTTCTTTGGTTCAGATGTTGCGCGCAAGCTTGGTGATGGAAAGTGGATCGGCGTGATGCTTGTGGCGACATTTGTCGGTGGCGCGCTGGGTGCATTGAGTGCGTTTGCCTTTGGTGGCCTGGTGGGTGGTCCTGCTGCTGCGCTCAATGCGTGCGTGGCGATGTACTGTTGGGATGTATGGCAGAGAAGGCTCAGCTTCTTTGGGCTGGAGTTGACGGGCAAGACGATGTTGACCGCGTTTGTGGTCATCGATTTTGTCTTTGCGCTGTTGGCCATGAACCCCACGATGTTTCTGGTTCAGATCGGTGGTATTCTTGTCGGACTGGCTGCGTCCTCGGGGATGTGGCGTCCCAAGATTTTACGCCGCCACTTTCATTACTGGAGGGTCAAGCGCAACCTCAAGGTTGTCGCCCGAACACCAGAGCATGATTCCAAACGTCGTCGCAAGGATGGCACCTGGATTAACTGACTCGCTTTGGTGTCTAAGTTGTTGATGGGATTGGGTTAATGTGGTGTGAGTGTGCTCAAGTCACTGACGAGCACCTGTGCGTCCCATGCTCCTGTGGCGAGCCATCTTCCGTCAGCAGAGACGTTCACACTGGCGACGCGCTCCTGATGGAGCTTTGCTTTGGAGAGGATCACGTCCTGTTCAAGATCCATGACTGTGACCGATCCATCACGCTGGCCCATGACCACCCACGGTTTGCCTGGAACCCACTCGATGTCGAGGACAAAAGATTTGGGCGGGAGTGTGAAGAACTTTTTCAGACCGTCAGGGGCAATCCAGATAAGCTGGTCATTGGCGACAATGACAACGTCACCATGTGTGTTGATACTGCCTGTGCTGATGAGTTTATTGTGCTCATAAATCTTGGCGTAGCGATCCTCTTTCCATTGCCAGGTCCATATAGAAGTTTCTCCAAGCACAAGTATATGTTCACCCGATGCGTCTGCATCGAGATCAAACTTGATGTCATCGCTTATCGTGATGATTTCATCACGCATCTCTTCGGGGTCTGTGAGGGTGAGGAGGTGGCTGTATGACACTGACACTGCCTTGCCATCCGAGCGCGACACGACACGTTTAATGTGGTGCATCGCCTCGGGATTGATATGTGCGGTGTGGAGCACTTCGTCTTTGGGGTTGAATGATGCTGTCCACGCGCCATTGCTAAAGATACCTCCAAGCAAAAACGCGCGATCGTTGGAGAGATCAGGAGACACGCTCTTGCCCACATCACTTAACCATTGCCATTCAAGCCATGCTTTCCCCATGTGTGGGGCTATGATGTTGATTTTTCCAGCGCCCTCCAGAGCAGCGAGCAGATCGCCTTCTCTGGACCATGCTACAGAGGTTACTCCTGAGCTCATGGTGTATGCACCAACATCAAGCTTTTCTCCGAAGTCGACGCTCAGAACGCGCTGGCCGTCAAAGACTCTCAACCGGCCATTTGAGTCGGTGTAGATGTCGCGATACTTACCAGGGAGTGTATAAACCCAGGACAGGTTTTGAGTGTTGAGGATGCGTACTGTGCCATTACTTCCACGTAAAGCGGCCCATGGTCTATCAGGAAAGTGTTGCGCCTTGAGCACGGGCTCTTCAAACTTGATTGAGCCATGCTCGCCTTCCTGAAGGTTGAGGATGTCACCTTGCGTGGTGATGCCAAGCGTTTTTCCTTCAGGATCAAAGAGGAATAACATGACGCGTTCCTGGAGGTTTGCCAGTCGAAGCTTGTGTGTGTCAGCAGTTCTTGGGTTAAGTTTGTGGACCTCATAGTTGTAACACACAATCCAGACAGTGTGGTCTGGGCTTTGTTGTGCAAACTGAATGGAGCGCTCGCAAATACCTTTAGATGAGGGGATATTTAGGATCTCGCTGCGGTCCTGTGATAAGCGTAGAGCACCTGTGGTGGAGGCAAACCAGCCGAACTCAAAGCTTTTGTGAACGACATGACCTGTGTGAAGGTCAAGATCAAGATAAACCCTTTCTCCTTTATGAAAGTCGTGAAGGTCAATACGTGCCAGATCCTCATCTACATGAAGGTTATCGACATAAGGTGTGAAGGTGCGCTCCCATTGAAGCTTGCCATGTTTGAACGCGCTTAATTGCGTGATGAAGTCGTTGATGGTGTTGTCCTGAACGATATCTTGCCAGTGACACAGGAGCAGTCCAGGCGTTTTGGTCAGGTGCCAGACGCCATAACAGGGGGTGTTGTGGACGTCTTCAAGGATACGGATTTCGGGGCGTAAGCGGGCGTTGACATGGGCGAGGATGCCGTGGGCCTCGGGTGTGCTCTTCATGTCGATGCTCTCCAGGAGGAGCTGTTGTGCTGAGAGGATGTCTGCCTCTTCAAGGTGTTCTTTGGCGCGTTCAAGTAAGAGCGATGCGGTCTGGCCACGCATCTTGATGTTTGCCTCAGAGAGGCTGTCCGCACGTTGCTTGGCGAGTGACTCGGCGTTTCGGGCGCGCGTCGCTTCTTTTTTGGTGTTTCGTACGCCCCAGATCAGCGTGGAGAAGAAGGTGAGCAGGATGACGGCCACGACCATGAATTGTGTCTTGTAGATATGTATAGTGCGTCGGAGCTGTCTCCAGGGCGTGGTGTCATAAGCCTCAATGCGTCGTCCTTCAAACCATCGACGTAACTCCATGGCAAACTCGGTTCCATTGGCGTAGCGATCCTCGGGTTGGGGGCACATGGCATGTTCAATGATCGCATCCAGCTCGGGATGTGATGTGTGGTCTTTTTGGTGGAGGACAAAGTGGAGGAGCGCGCCAAGACTCCAGACATCGGACTGCGGTGAGTACGCCTCTTCGGGGGCAATAAAGCCAGGCGTGCCAACCTTGGTTGACGTATCAAGTTGAGCGTCCGTGGAGCTCGCTAAACCCCAGTCAATGACATAGGTTACGCCATCATCAGCGGCGAGGATATTTTTGGGCGAAATATCGCGATGGAGCACGCCCATGCGGTGCGCAAAACCGATGGCATCGGCAGCCTGCAACACGTGTCGAACAAGTTCAGAGATTTCATTGTCCTCTTGATGTACAAGTCTTGACAGCGGCTCTCCACGGATCAGGCGCATGACAAAGTGAGGGGTGTCGTGCTCAAAGAAGACGTCGTGCACGTTGACAATGGCAGGGTGCTCAAGTTTGGCGGTCATCATGGCTTCACGCATGAGGTTACGCGAGATGTGGTGATGATTTTTGCCCTTGATGGGTTCCTTGATGGCGACGTTACGTTCAAGCAAACGATCCCAGCCTAACCAGACGACTCCCATGCCACCCTGGCCAAGCTGTGAGATCTTGGTGTACCGCTCATTGGGATCGATCTTTGGGGAGTGTTGCGGGGAGGAGGTGTCTTGTTGACTGTCTGCATCAAACCAGCCCACGGATTTGAGTAGTCCATCATCGGTTTGATGAAATGGTGCATCAAAGATGTCACCTGTATGGCTCAGCATGGAAGGCGCAATTGAGACCATCCATGGCTCATTAGGGGTTGGCTCTGGTGTAGTGTCTTCCCCCTGATTCAGGATGTCCTCGGACTTTTTCTTGCTCAAAAAAGTGCCTGTGATGTGTGGTTGTTCTGTTTTTTCAATGTATCAGTTTGAAAAAGTGAATGCGGCGAATGTCGCTTGCCTAAAGGTGTTAAATCACTTAAATGTGATGATGTTTAGTCACGAGCCCCCATTGAGTTTTATGACGCGAAGTTTGGTCGTTGTCTAGTGTCGTATACGTTCAACCAGAGTGTTCTGTTTGTTAAAAAGATGGGTCCACAGTCAGGTCATTTTGAAGGAGAGCATGTCATGAGTCGAGATACTGTCATTGATAGATTTAAGAAGAACGCAGAACAGTACGGATCACAACCTGCGTTGTATGTGAATGAAGATGGGAAGTGGCAGACCATTTCATGGAAAGCATACTGGGGACAGTGTCGTCGATTTGCTGGAGCGTTGCTTTCCATTGGTTACCAGCCAGGTGACACCGTGGCGATCATGGGGAACAACTGCCCACAGTGGATGATGTCAGACATTGGTTCCATGATGGTGCGTGCTGTGCCCGCTGGTGTGTACCAGACAAGCACGCCAGAACAGGCCGAGTACATTGCCAATCACAGCCAGGCCAAGGTCTATGTGATGGAGAACGCCAAGATGTGGGAGAGCGTCTCTCAGGTGGCTGATCAGCTTGAACATGTTGAGTATTTTGTCTTCATGTATGAGTTTGACAAGGTGAGCCACGACAAGGCGATCAGCTTTGATGACTTCCTTGCCATGGGCGAGGATCAAATGGACAACGTAGACGCACGTATGGCCGAGATTCAGGAAGATGATCTTGCGACGTTGATTTACACATCGGGCACCACAGGTCCACCCAAGGGCGTCATGCTCACACAGCGCAACCTTGCATTTACTGCAGGTACAGCGATGGTCATGATTGGTGGTGTGGATACAAGCGACACGCTCGTGTCCTACTTGCCGTTGTCACACATCGCAGAGCAGATGTTTACCATTCACCTTCCACTTAGCTCGGGTGCGAGCGTGTGGTTCTGTGATGATCTCAAGAAAATCAAGGACTCTCTTGTGGCTGCGAGGCCAACAATTTTCCTTGGTGTGCCAAGGGTATGGGAGAAGTTCAAGGCTGCGCTTGAGATCAAGCTTGCCGAGGCGACAGGAGCCAAGGCCAAGATTGTGACCTGGGCAAGAGGTGTGGGTCTTGAGGCTGGTTACGAGCAGCTCAAGACAGGTAAACCCTTTGGATTCAAGGCAAACCTTGCGCATAAGCTCTTCCAGTCCAAGCTCAAGACAGGTCTTGGTCTTGACCGTTTGCGCGTGGCCGTTGTGGGCGCAGCTCCCATTGGTCTTGATGTGCTGGAGTTCTTCCTCTCCTGCGGTATTCCAATTCATGAGATCTACGGACAGTCTGAAGGCAGCGGTCCCACAACCTTTAATCGTCCAAATCCAGGCGAGACAAAGCTTGGCTCAGCAGGTCTCCCGTTCCCTCACACCGAGGTCAAGATTGCGGAAGATGGCGAGGTCATTGTGAAGGGTGATAACGTCTTTGCTGGGTACTACAGAAACGAGGAGGCCACAAACTCCACGCTCGTCGATGGCTGGTTGCACTCTGGTGATATCGGTGAGTTTGATCCTGATGGGTTCCTTCGCATTACGGACCGTAAGAAGGATCTTATTATTACCGCAGGTGGTAAGAACGTGGCACCACAGAACATTGAGAAGCTCTTGCGCAAGATCGATGGTATCAGCCAGGCTGTGGTGATCGGCGATCGCAGGAAGTTCCTCTCTGCGCTCATCACGCTTGACCCTGAGCGTGCTCCTGCGCTCGCCAAGGAGAAGGGATGGCCCACAGATGTCGAGCAGCTTGCCAAGCACGATGACTTCATTGCTCACGTGCAGCAGGGCGTTGATGAGGCAAACAGCGAACTTGCACGTTATGAGTCGATCAAGAAGTTTGAGCTGATTCCTGTGGACTTCACCGTGGAAGGCGGTGAGCTGACACCGACACAGAAGATCAAGCGTCGCGTGGTTAATGAGAAGTACACTGAACTGATCGAAGGTTTTTACGCTGGTCTGAGCTAGGCATAGCGTGTGCGTTTGAGAAGCAAAGAAAAGGGCGGCCTGATGCTGAAAGCATCAGGCCGCCCTTTTCTTTGCTTCTCAAAATGGCTTTATGATACTAGGTTCTGTGGACCTGGAGCAGTTCCGATCGCCTCTCATCACTTCCTTCCTGTGTGCCTTCGCTCTGCTCGGTCCGCCCAGGTCCACAGAACCTGATGGCATAATGTTCAGGCTCTATTTGCATTCAAGAAAAGGTCTTTCATGAAGCGTGTGTTCTCGACTGAATTGTATTTTAAAATGTGTGTAAGTTGTGTTGTGGCGGCGATGATGTCTGGCTGTTTTGAGTCACCTGATGCCTGCCAAAGCAACGCGGATTGTTTCCTTGGTGAGGAGTGTTCTGCGCAGCGATTATGTGTGGTCCTGGAAGATCAAGATATGCTTCCCCCTGATATGTCCGAAGATCTGGTGGACGCAGGTGACATGAGCGCAGATATGGCTGCGGATATGGCAACACCAGGATGCACGTTTGATGAAGAGTGTGGTGATGGGCTTGTGTGCGGTGCCACAGGTCAATGTGAGCCAGATACCTCGGGCAAGGTGCAGTGTTCGGCAGACTTACCATGTGAGGGTGGCGCGCCATGTGTCGGAGGTTTTTGTGAACCTGAATCCACGTGCGCAGTACATGATGGTAGCTGTGGTACAGGTTATGAATGCAATCTTGAGGCAGGGTTGTGTCAGGGGTTGCCTCCGTGGGAGTTTTCCTTGTTGAACGATGCACAGGAGAAGCCCACATCGCTCGCGTTTCGTGCGACGGTGTCAGAGCTTTCAATGGCCAGCTTCACAAGTGATACTGTGCAGGTGACAAGCAACAGCGTGGCCTCATTGAACTTGCAATTTTTGATTGAGAACGAGGCGCTTGTGGCACGCCAGTGCACATGGGAGCTTCAATTCTGCACGGCTGCCATGGAGTGCATTGCATCTGCGCCCGAGCAAAATGCCACGCAGCTCTCCTGGACAATGTCCAATGTCACCATTCCTGCGGGGGAAGAAACATACCTGTTTTATCTCTCCACGCAGTGTCCCGAGCCACAGACGGAGCCTCCCTTCACGACGCTGCAAAATAGTGCAGCGACGCTATCATTTGATTTTTCAAGGACTTCCCAGGATGTGAGCCAGGGTTATTTCTTGCAGGTGCCGTTTCTGTAAAAAATCTGTAAAAAAAGGATTGACAGCGGGAACAAATATGACTAAATATGCACTTCCAGTCGACGAGGTGACAATGTTCATCTGACTGAAGACAATGCGGAAGTGGTGGAATGGTAGACACGCTAGACTAAGGATCTAGTGGAGTAAAATCCGTGAAGGTTCAAGTCCTTTCTTCCGCACTAAAAAAGACGACCTACAGGTCGTCTTTTTTTTGTGCTTTTTTTATCGCATGCCGTGGCGTTCCATCATGCGGTAGAGCGTGCTGCGTGCAACACCGAGGATGCGTGCGGCTTTGCTGAGGTTGCCCTTGGTTTGTGAGAGTGCCTCCTTCAAGGCGGCGTGTTCCGCGAGATCCTTGGTGCCCATGACCGATGAGGAGGGGGAGGATTGAGAGATGAGCTGTTGAATGTCTTCAGGTAGATGTTCTGCGGTGAGGACCGCTGCGCCATCGCTCAGGATCCAGGAGACATGCAGTGTATTTTTCAATTCTCTGATATTGCCTGGCCAGTTGTAGAGATGGAGCGCTTGCTTGAAGCTCTCGGAGAGCTCGGGTACGTGGCGCTCGCCTGCGCTGGTGATGATTTGTTCAAGAAGATATGCGGCCAGCGCTTCCTTGTCGGAGCGTGTGGAGAGTTCGGGCAAGGTGAGTGTAGCGCCCTTGAGCCTGTAATAAAGGTCGGAGCGAAACAGTCCCTGCTTGACCATCTGTTCCATATCGCGACAGGTCGCCGCGATGATTCTGACATCGGCGTGTCGCATGTGTACGCTACCCACGCGATAGTAGGTTCCGTCTTCAAGCACACGCAGGAGCATCGCCTGTGCGCCGCTGGACATTTCGGCGACCTCATCAAGGAAGAGCGTACCACCCGAGGCGGCTGCGAGCTTGCCATCAGCGCCACCTTTTTTGGCACCTGTGAAGGCTCCATCCGCGTAGCCAAAGAGTTCACTTTCGAGCAGTTCATCAGATAGCGCGCCACAGTTGATCGGGATAAAAGGTTCGGAAGCGCGGGAGGATAGCTCGTGTGCAGCGCGTGCGAGTCGTTCCTTGCCTGTGCCTGTTTTTGCGAGGATCAGGATCGGGAGTTTGGTGGGCGCAAAGCGTTTGACGAGGCGTTGTGTTTTCTTGAAGCTCGGGTCTGTGCCAAACATTTCTTTGAATGAGGGTGGCTCTTCAATGACGGGTGTGTTGAGTTTTGGCTGCTCCTGAATGTTCTCTTTGGCCATGTCGGGGGCCTGTATTTTTTCAAGGAAGAGTAACATCGCCACAGGATCAGAGTGTGTGCCCACGGGTTCGGCGATCAGGCGAAAGCGTGTTGGGGTGTAGTTCAGGTCGGGCAGGGTGATGATGACGCCATTGGAGCCGTAGCGCTGTAAGGTGTCCCAGTCCCATTGTTGTTGCTCGGGTTTGAGGACGGTGCCAAATGTTCTTTTATGGGCTTCGTTTCGCGCGCGCAGCGTGCCATCTCGCTCAATGAGGAGCGCTGGAGCGGGGAATACAGCCAGCGTTTGACACAACGCGGTCAATCCGCCTTGAAGAGATTCCTGGTAGGCCGAGAGTTTGAGTGAGGATTCAATCGCCTTGCGTGCAGCGAGCAACGCGACGGGGGCCATATCTTGGGAGCACTCCACATGTGAGGTGACATCGAGCACGCCCAGGAGTGCGCCGCGTGGATCATGCACAGGCGTCGCATAACACACCAGGTTGTGATTGGGTTTTTGAAGATGTGCTCGCCCGAGCACGGCGACCTCACAGTTTTCCTTGAGCGCGGTGCCGATGGCGTTGGTGCCTCGTGAGGATTCAGACCAGTTTGCGCCCTCAAAGAGTTCGACACGTTGTGCTTCGGTGAGAAAGACGCCGCCACCATAACGTTGCAGGATCACGCCCTGATGATCAGCCCAGATACCGAGGAACCCACATCGGCTAAGTTGATGAGAGAGCTTCTCGAGGACGGGCTTGATATGGGGCCAGAGCTTCTGGTTTTTTTCCTGGCGCTCCTTGAGCTGGTGTCCTTCCAGAAAGGCGGGGTTCTTGGAGTGGACAGGCGTGTTGTAGGATGCGCCCTCTTGCAGTGAACGCGCCCAGCTACGGTGCAGGGGATCGAGGGCTGTTTCGCATGTGGAGCTGTTTGATAAAAATAGCTCCCACTCGGTCTCTTGAGGTGATTGTAAATAAAGCATGATTAGGACCCGAATGAGGTAGAGGGAGAGGGGATATCCTCTTTTTTAGAGTCGCATTTCCCATGTGATCCCAAGGGCATGCGAGGTATATGCTGTGAATCACAAGTGTATCACAAGGGGGGTGACCCGACAAACACGTGTCTTGTAGCGTTTCGCTACAACTGTCTTACTTCACTACAGGTGGAGTGCTCCTTTTTGATGTTGTGGATTTTGTTTTAT
This sequence comes from uncultured Pseudomonadota bacterium, assembly GCA_950059285.1. GTDB lineage: Bacteria > Myxococcota_A > Bradymonadia > Bradymonadales > Bradymonadaceae > CATLTV01. Next base: position 15,082 of record CATLTV010000114.1, read on the forward strand.
CTGTTTGTTTTTATTGTGCTTTTGTGTGTGTTTGCTTATTTGGCATGGTTGGTGCAATTGTGTGGTGCGACACTTTTCTCCCTCATGGAAAAACACAATTAAGGAGTTTCATTTTATGACGTATGCATTTCCAAACACAGATGGCGCACTAATCACATTCAAGTCTCGCTACGAAAACTTTATCGGTGGAGAGTGGGTCGCTCCTGTCAAGGGCGGCTATTTCAAGGCGATTACTCCTGTGACTGGTCAGGCCTTCTGTGAAGTGCCACGCTCCACCGCAGAGGATGTCGAGCTTGCACTTGATGCGGCACACAAGGCCAAGCACTCCTGGGGCACATCCAGTGTGACCTACCGTGCTGAAATCCTGAATAAAATCGCAGATCGTATCGAAGAAAACCTCGAGATGCTCGCTGTGGTGGAGACCTGGGACAACGGTAAGGCCGTGCGCGAAACACTCGCTGCTGACCTCCCCTTGACCGTGGATCACTTCCGTTATTTTGCAGGTTGTATCCGCGCTCAGGAAGGCTCCATGGCCGAGCTCGACGCCAAAACCGTGGCCTATCACATCCACGAACCTCTTGGTGTCGTTGGCCAGATTATCCCCTGGAACTTCCCAATTTTGATGGCTGCCTGGAAGCTTGCTCCTGCGCTTGCTGCGGGTAACTGTGTTGTGCTCAAGCCTGCCGAGCAAACCCCTGTCTCGATCCTTGTCCTGTTTGAACTTATTCAGGATATCCTCCCCGCAGGTGTGGTCAACATCGTCAATGGTTTTGGCCTTGAAGCTGGTAAGCCTCTTGCCACTTCCGACCGTATCTCCAAGGTTGCCTTCACGGGTGAGACCACCACAGGTCGTCTCATCATGCAGTACGCTTCTGAAAACCTCATCCCCGTCACGCTTGAGCTTGGTGGTAAGTCCCCCAACGTCTTCTTTGATGATGTGCTCAGCGAGGATGACTCCTTCCTTCAGAAATCTCTTGAAGGCTTCGCCATGTTCGCATTGAACCAGGGTGAGGTTTGCACCTGTCCTTCACGTGCACTTGTTCAGGAGAACATCTTTGAGAAGTTCATGGACATGGCCGTGGACAGAACCTCCAAGACCTATCCTGGTAACCCTCTTGACCCCAACACACGCATGGGCGCACAAGCTTCCAGTGATCAGCTTGAAAAAATCCTCGCCTACATCAACATCGGTAAGGAAGAAGGTGCCAAGGTCCGTCTCGGTGGTAAGCGCGCTGAACTTGAAGGTCCTCTCTCGGGTGGCTACTACGTGGAGCCCACCATCTTTGAAGGAAACAACAAGATGCGCGTCTTCCAGGAAGAGATCTTCGGACCCGTTGTATCTGTCTGTTCTTTCAAGGATTTCGACGATGCGATCTCCATTGCCAACGACACGCTCTATGGCCTCGGCGCTGGCGTCTGGACCCGTAGCATGCACCGTGCATTCCTCGCAGGTCGTCAGATCGAAGCTGGCCGCGTGTGGACCAACTGCTACCACCTCTATCCTGCACACGCAGCATTCGGCGGTTACAAGCAGTCTGGTATCGGACGTGAGAACCACAAGATGATGTTGTCTCACTACCAGCAAACCAAGAACCTTCTTGTCAGCTACGACACTGAGCCCATGGGGTTCTTCTAATGTCGGATCAACCACCCAGTCGTGTTGACGTGACTGAAGATGCAGCAGCTCTGATCAGGGAGCTCAAGGCAGACCACGGCGAGCTGCTGTTTCATCAGTCAGGAGGTTGTTGCGATGGGAGCGCGCCGATGTGTTACCCGCTCAACGAGTTTCGTGTCGGCCAGCGTGATGTCTTGCTTGGTTATATTGAGGGCTGCCCCTTTTATATTGGCGGTCGCCAGTATGAGGCGTGGAAACATACTCACTTGACCCTTGATGTCGTCCCTGGTCGTGGTGCGGGGTTCTCTGTCGAGGCCCCCACAGGAAAGCGCTTCCTGACGCGCTCGCGTGTCTTTACTGATGACGAAATCGCGGCTCTTGAAGAGCCCTTACGAGGACCTCAGGACAAACCCTGAGCGCGCTTTTGTCAGACTTAAAAAAGCAAAGGATGTGACTATGCTGTTGCAGCATAGTCACATCCTTTGCTTTTTTATATTGGTGTTGATGTGTAGAATGGGTGCAATCCAAGTACGACATATGTTCAGGAGCTTCCATGGTGCAAAAACACTTACATCAGCGCGTACCTTCATTGTTGGCTTTGACCTACCTTGAGGCGGTTGTCCGTCTGGGGAGTTTTACGGCGGCTGCACGAGAACTGCACGTCTCGCAATCGGCGGTGAGTCAACAGATCAAGGGCCTTGAGGAGGAGCTTGGTCTGGCGCTCTTTGAGCGCACTTCTTCAGGGGTAAGACCTCAGGTTTCGGCGCTTGAGCTTGCATCTCAAGTGCGCAAATCTCTTGAGGAAATTGCGCATGTTGCGGAGCGTTGGGGCGCGGCTGCCCTCTCGGAGAGTGATACATCACAACTCCAGCTTCAACGCGAAATTGTCCTTGGTGTCCCTCCCTCTCTTGCCAACATGTGGTTGCTGCCAAGGCTTGCAAACTTCAGGCGACTGCATCCCACATGGCGTATTCGACCTGATATCTCCATTGGTAAACATGATCTCTCAAAAGGAGAGGTGCACGCCTGTGTTCGCTACGGAATGGGCAATTACTCTGATGTCATGTGTCAGCATCTCTCAAGTGAACACCTCGTGTGCGTGTGCTCCCCGGAGTTACTGGAGCGTCATGGTTCACTCACGTCCATGAACGTGTTTCAGGCGTATACCTCCTCGACGCCCCGTCAGGTTGAGCCTGTGCTTGGTTGGTCCAAGGCTACAGGGGTGAACTTTCGTGGAGAGCGCATCTCGTTTAACCGTCAATCCATGGCTGTGCTTGCTGCCTTACAGGGGGAAGGCGCAGCGGTGGTGCCCTATCAGCTTGTGCGTGATGAGCTTGAGGATGGACGTCTTGTGTGTCCTGTGGAGCAGGGATGCAAGGATGAGATGTCATATTATCTTGTGTGGAATCACAGGACCTCCAATGCTTCTGTGTTGAGTGTGTTAAGTGACTGGTTTATAAATGAGTTCTTGGGGGTATAAGGAAAACTTATGCCTTGCCCCAAGAAAGAGTTTCATCGACATTAGTTTGACCCTCCCTACCTTGTGTCACATGGCGCAAGAGACAGGTCTTGGAGGGATGCTCTCCTACCTGTGTGTTGCATGTTTTCATTTAAAAAATCAGGAGTGTTATTGTGAGCACAGAGCATGTAAATCAACCGACAAGAGAGATTGGTCAGAGTGGTTCCAAGGTTCCCGTGGTGGGGCTTGGTTGTATGGGAATGTCCGACTTTTATGGGGGCCGCGACAAGGAGAGGGCGATCGCTACATTGCGTGATGCGCTTGAGATTGGTGTGACACACTGGGACACCTCGGATATGTATGGCCCACACACGAACGAGCTGTTGTTGTCCGAGGTGCTGAAGACCGAACGTGAGCGCGTCTTTTTGGCGACCAAGTTTGGAATTATGCGCAACGAGAAAGGGGAGTGGCTTGGGATTAACGGTCGCCCCGAGTATGCTCGCCAGTGTTGTGAGGCAAGCTTGAAACGACTTGGTGTGGAGCAGATCGATCTGTACTACCTCCACAGACCTGATCCCGAAGTGCCGATCGAGGACACTGTGGGAGAGCTCGCCCGTCTTGTGGAAGAGGGCAAGGTGGCAAATATTGGCATCTCCGAACACGATGTGTCTTTGTTGCGCCGTGCGCACAAGGTGCACCCGATTGCAGCGTATCAGGGTGAGCTTTCTTTGTGGACTGATGTGCACGAGGGAGAGGGTAACGTGATCGAGGCATGTGCTGAACTTGGCGTGACTTTTGTGGCCTATTCACCGCTTGGCCGTGGATTTTTGACTGGTGCGATTCAGTCCCCCGAAGATCTTGCTGACAACGACTGGCGAAAGACCAATCCTCGTTTTCAGGGCGAAAACTTCAAGAGCAATCTCGAGATTGTTCAACAGGTTAAGGCTATTGCGGAGAGTATTGGCGCGACACCTGCCCAGGTGAGCCTGAGCTGGATTCTTGCCAAATACCCACACTCCGTGGTGATTCCAGGCACGACCAAGAGCAAGCGCGTGCGAGAGAACGCACTGGCAGCGCAGGTCGAGTTAAGCGGCGAGCAGATGAAGGTTCTTGATGGTCTTGCGAAGAACGCGCAGGGCGGTCGTTACGCGTAGTGTGAGGTGTGTCGAGCGCCATGGCGCTCGACGACGCAAAAAGCAGACGGGGCGAGCG
>CATLTV010000115.1 GCA_950059285.1 uncultured Pseudomonadota bacterium
GCTGGTTAATTCACTCTCTTGAACAGGTCGCGACGTGGGAGATTGATTTTTCGCATAAAATTAATTAAGCCGCAGTAGTAGCCTCTCATCGTCGATTTTGTGTGAGGCGACTTGAGGCATGGGGAGAGGTCTTCGAGAGGCTCCTCGAGCATTCTGTGCGTCCAATTTTGTGGACAGGGTGTGTGCTTGAATGACCATGAATAAGACGAACGTTAATCATGGTCATTTATGACGTCCACCTTTTTTGCTCAAAAATTGACCCTTCAAATCGCCCCAGAATCGATTCTTTGACCATGCCCCACACACAAGTATATATTTTGGAAGAACGGCCCTTATGTCGCAAGTATGTTGCTTGTACATGAACAGGCAGTTTGAGCAGCTGGTGGAGCTGATGAGATAGGATATAGGAGTATGGAGCCCATGACATGGCTGGAACCGCCTCACGTCCAGCATGCATGCATGCGCCTCGGAGGTTTTATGTGAACCTTACCCCCTTTTTGGTAAGGCACCTAGTATAATATATTTATTTTTGTTTTATTTTGATCTACATTTCTTATAACAAGATCGGTGCTATATGTTTCTTTATATGGAGTATAGTTGAATTCAGATACAGAGATCTTGTTTACTATGTTGCATAGTTGATGAATATCCTCATCATTCATGTTGCATGTATGTATGGATAATTTTTCTATGTAGTCAACAGACTCAAGGGATAAGAAAAAATTATCCCATTTATTGACTGTTATTGAATCAAGAAATATGTCTTCGACCCGAGCTGCATAAAAACCATCGTCAAACAATGACATTAGAATATCATCTTTAGTAGTGATATTAGAGAAATGTATTATCTCAATATCTCCACATAATTCTTTGATAGAAAACATATCATCTTCAGACAACCCACAATCTTCTAAACAAATATAATTATAGTTAAAGGGGATTATTTCTAACGACCTTAAGAACATACTGTGAGAATCCAAGCCATTATAGTCGTAAATATCACCATTGATATAGAAACCCTTGATTAAAGGGCCATAATTCTCATAGTTTAATGAATAAACTTGAGTAGGAAAATTCTTGTCTGATATTAGTCTATCATTGTCTCTAAATTCAGACCAATCTAGCATTGGTTTTTCAAGCTGGCAGAAAAGTTTCAATTTATCATTAAATTTTTCTATCTTATGGAGTTCCATAATTCAATTCTCTCTAATTGTTCGTGTCTATTCATGGATGAGAAGTTAAGAGGTCTATTATCATTATAATATCTAAGTAATCTTTGGCCTTGTTTTTTTGTTCCTCCCATCGGTAACATTCCTACCTCATTCATCCATGGAGTGCAATTTGAGCAATGACCAATAGGAGCAATAATACCCCCGCGATCATTAAGAGCTAGTACAGGCATATTTTGTACATTTCCATCAGCTGCAAAGAATAAACTTTGCTCTGCATGCGAAAATCCACCCTTGTTAACTACATCTACTGGATGTTCTGTATAAATAATACTGTGTCTGTTCATATAATCAATTTGCTCTTCATTAAAGACTCTTCTTTTTAAACCTTTTGCTTTATCTCCTGCTTGAATTCCTGCATACCACTGTCGACGTCCAGTGATCGAATCTATTCTCATTCCGACGGCTATTGTAGAGTTTCTTTGTAGAATAGCTAGGTTAGCTGCATGTTCTATATACTGTTGCCTGACGCCATCCGAATTGTAAACTTGACCTAGATAACTATTGAAATGTGTCTCATTCAAGTGATTATCAATAGAATTTTTCATGTGTTCTTCTACGTTCTTGCCGTCCCAGACCGTAGTGGGGCAATTATGAACCCAGATATCATCGTTGCCAACGAAAAACGTATGAGCATTGGCGACAGTGAGGTTAAAAACATCATCAGAAACATCAATCTCCTCAACACTTTGTACTGCGACAGGTTCATCCAAACCGCCTACAACATCACCAGACTGAAGTAAACCAGCCACAATTTCGGAACCATCAGGCCTGAGGAAGGGGTGCATCCATGTAGCACGCACGACCTCGCCAGATTCCATCGTGATATCCACAAGTTGCTCGCTGTAGTGCGTGTGAACTTTTGTGACAGGCTGGCAGCTCAACTCGCCAGTTTCAGGATCTTTGGCAAGAACGGATTCACCCTCGGAAAGCTCACTGATGGGCCTTGTTGTGCCATCACACATCAACACGGGGGTGTCTCTGGTGAAGCTATTGCGACAACGTGGCCGCCCGAACTTTTGGGCGATACGTTCCTTGAGCGCACCTGCCTTGTGGCGAAGGGTTTGCGTACGTTTACCAAGATTGGCGGCGAGCTTGCGTCCACCAGCCACAGCAACCTGCCCAGCAGAACGGAGCACGTTGCGCGTTGAACTTGCTGTAATCCCCATGGCGCGACGTACAGGCATCGCAAGACGAGATACGGCACCCCCAAATGCACGCCCTGTTCGTAAACCAGCGCGTAAACCTATTTTCCCAACTTTACCAAGAATGCTGAGGGCTTTGCCGGCAACCCCTCCACTAAGAACCTCTATGCTCATTTGGATCACAAAATCTGTGCGACTCATGCCTCCTGTAGAATAATTGAGGATCGTATTTACTGTATCCTTATGGATACCAAGACCTGAAGCGAACAAGGCAGTTGTAGGTGGGAGCTGCTGTCGATAAAGCTCATACATATCAACAAGCTGTCTTCGCGTGCTGTCGGCGACCTGACGTACTTGATCCTGGAAAAAATTGGCCTGAGCGTAATTGAAGCCCGTGTATTCAAGGTTGGCAAAGGCATCACTACGGGAGTAGGAGCCTGGAAGTGAGCCGAATGTATTTGAATGTTGGCCGATAAAGCGTGTGGAGCGTCCATCAGGGTCAACGCCATTGATGGGGTTGGCGTGGGCGTACAGGTGCTTGTGGCGGCTTCTGGGGTCGCTCAAACGTCCCTGTGCAGGATCGTTGGACAGGAACACGCCCAGCTCAGGTGCATAATACCTTGCCTTCATGTAGGTCAGGCTGGTCGAGGCATCCTGAATGTGACCTGTGTAACCGTATGTGTGTGCGGCAAGCGCATTGCCAGGCTGGAAAGGATCGTGAAGAGGTTGTCCAAAGGGATCAAACCTGCGCTGCCCAATCAAATCCCCCAAGGTGTTCGTCAATCCAAGAATGGAACCCTGACGATCGGTATGGAAGTAGCCAAGCTCCCCATCGGATGCCAGCGCAAAAAGGCCACCCATGCTGTAGTGTGTGCGTTGTGGGTCTGCAAGGCCTGGAAGCCACGACTGCACACGCTGGCCTGAGGCGTCCCAGTCGTGGATGCGTATCTGGCTGCCTTCCTGTTCAAAGAAACGCAAACCCGCAGGATCGTAATCGTAACGTGCATCAAGAGCGAGGTTTCCAGGAGGGCCGCGTGTTGCTTCCACAAGTTGATCGAGGGCGTTGTAACCGTAAGTGCGTTCCTCATCAGGTTGCGTCCATTCCAGCAAATTCCCATTCAAGTCCCATTCAAGGTCATCCCTGCTCTGCTCACTGGAATCAATGATGCTCAACAAGCGGTCAGCGCGGTTGTACTCGTAGGATCTATCATGCGTTAAAGTTCCAGATTCATAAACCTTTTCAGTGGAACGGTTGTAGTCGGCATAAGTATATTCTGTGAGCGTGGGCAGGCCTGCCTTGCTCACTTCAGATGAGAGCAAACGATCAAGCGCATCATAGGTCATGTCACGTGTCTCAAGAGGTTGCCCTTCAACGTCGCGATGCTCGTGCTTGAGCTGTCCACCATGCCAGTAGTCATAAAGTAATGTGATTTGTGGCGAGAGTCCTTGCCCATGAATCAAACTTTGCAAGCGCGTGGTGTTGTCCACATTGTCCGAATCCTGATCGTGGTAGGCAAGGCGAGTGGTGGTACCATTGGGGTAAAGAATATCGGTCAGACGTGACGCTGCGTCGTATTGATAGGTGGTCGCCTGGTCATGCACCGTTGTCGACAATAGCCTGTCACGGGCATCATAGGCATACCGCGTGGAGGCGTTGCCAGGATTGTCGCATCCTGTCAGTCCATCAGTGGCAAAACACACAAGGTTGCTGTCCACATCATAGGCATAATCATGTTGTGTAGTCTGGGTTTGCAAACTCCCCGACTCAAGCCATGCATGGTGTTGAGTCAGGTGGTCAAGCCGACCTTCAGCATCATAAGCAAGTGTACGCGTCTGTTGAGTATTGATATTACCTGGCCAACGCTTGTTGAGCGCAACACTGACAGGCCGATGGAAGTTATCGTAGGTCATCGTGCCAGTCAGTGGACGGGGGGTATCCATGGGTTGTGAGGCACGTGTAGGATAGGTTACATCCTTCATTCTTCCCCAGCCATCATAGGTATAATGGAACACCTGACCCATAGCGTCGACATGCTCGGTGGGATTACCCGCTGCATCATGACCTCTCCAGATCTGTGTGAGGTATTCGGGCTGTCCTCCCTCACACAGGTTTTGCGCATCAAGGTTACAGTATGCAACCTGATGTTGTGTCATTCGACCAAGGCCATCATATGTGTAATCCTGATGCTGTAATCCAGGTCCTGTGGCCTCACTCAACTGATTGATCTTGTTATACTTGTAGCTTGTGACAAGCCCCACCTCATCGACCACAACCAGTCGGCCAAAGGCATCGTACTGGTACTGTGTGGTCTGTCCTGCAAAGGCCGTGGGCTGTCCTGCACCAGTCTGAATAGACTGGGATTTTGGTGTGATGACCTCCACGACCTGACCCTTGCGATCATAAATCATGGAGGTACGCTCACCGCGATATGTGCTGTGTGTGCGGCGTGAGGACAGGTCGTATTCCAGAGCAAGTTCGTATCCAAGCTCATCAAGCATGCGTACAGGTCGATCCATCTCGTCGTAGAAGCTCTGGCTCGTGACACTTACGCCATCGACCTCGGGCAGCGTGATGGTTTCTGGTAACCCCCTGTCATTGTACGCAATCTGTGTGACATGACCTCGCCCGTTCTCCTGCTGGACAACCTGTCCAACTTCGTTATAACGCGCCTTGAAGCGCACTGCGCCAGCAAAGGTCACTTGCAACAGGTTATCAAAGTGATCAAAGAGTTGCTCGGTTTCTACGCCTTCACGATCGATATGTGCCGTGCGGTGATTGACGCTGTGATCCCATGTCTCCACATAGTTAACGGGATTGGGGTTGGCTCCAATAACCTCCACACGTGTCATACGGTTGATACGATCATAGTCAAATTCAGTGCGATTACCCAGCACATCGACTTGTGCCACGGGCAATCCATCAGCGGTATACTCCACGGTTTGTGCAGGCAGTGTCACAGGTGAACCGTCCACCTCGCCTGTGACCTGGCTTGAGACTGTGCGATAAGCCGAGTCATACGCGTAGGTCATGATTCGGCCATGAGCATCCTGGCTGCGCATCACAAGACCCATTTGGTTGAGTTCAAGTGCTTGCCATGTCTGTACCTCGGAGCTGTTGGCTGGTGTCTGACATGACCCCTGCACACCCACATGCTGCGCGATCATGGCACCATAGGCATTGTACTCGTAACATACGCGTGAATCAGGTGTATTGTACTGAGTATCGCCCTCGACAACCTGCTCAATCACACGGCTTTGCGCATCATAAGCCATGATGCGATGTTCGCCTTCAGCTCCACGCACATCCACCATGCGTCCAAGTACATCTCTGACAAAGCTCTGTGTCCCGCCATCTGCCGCTTGTTGCCATACGAGTTCATCTCGCCCATCATAAGCAAGATGCGTTACAAGTTCGGGTCCTACACCGATATCCCCGGTGTACGCCTTGACCTGACTGATGCGACCCCATGGATCATACACCGTGGTGAATCGCTGTAAATCCCCATCAGGCTTACGATAAGGTCCAAAAATATCCTCGGCACGTCCAAGAATATCAAGTTTGTACTCTGTGGTGCGGGTTAGCGTGGAATCGCCACTCTGTGCTGTTTGCGACTTCTTCCACAACCGTCCAAGACCATCATAAGTATACTCCAAGGTCTCACCCTCGGCCATGACCTCCTGCGTGAGCATGTTCAACGCATCATAGTTCCAGGTGTGCTCTCGCCCCTCGCCATCCGTGTATTTGACAAGGTTGTAGCCATCATCCCACTCGTAATATGTCACCACATCAGCCTGGCCGTAACCTCTTGTCACCGTGCGAGAAGCGAGGTTTACGGAAGGATCCGCGCCTGCATAATATGTCATCGCCTCACGAGGCCCCGTGCGGTTCTCGGTGACATCGCAGGGTTCGCCTGTACATGTGGTCACTACACGATCAAGCAGGTCATATTCTTGATACGTGACAACACCTTCAAAGTCGCGCATTTCCACAGGGCGCCCCACAATGTCATGGGTTGTCACGGCGCGGAAGCTGTCAGGTGAACCATCATGCAAGCGCTCAAGTGTTTCGGTTTGGCGGTTTAATTCATCATACACATAAGACAGCTTGTTTTGACGCTCCAGAGAGGCGGTCTCGTCTGCCACCCAGTCGCTCTCCTCAAGTAGATTGCCCTGAGCATCATAACGGAAAAATCGGCTCAGGTTATCAGAGCTACGTGTGACCTGGGTTAGCTGTCCTCGCGCGGTGTACTGATAATCCATACGCAAACCACGCGTATCCACTTCGGAGATCTTGTTTCCCAGATGATCATGCGTCATGGTTGCTTTCACAATACCTTGACACGCTGCCCCCACGCTCGCAGGATTTGTCAATCCAGCTGGACAGTTATCAAGCTCAGGGAAAGTCACCTCTTTCAGGTAACCGCGTTCATCATAATCATAGGTCCAGGTATGTCCCAGTGCATCAGTTTGTGAGAGCAACCATCCCTGAGAATCATAACTGGTTTGAGATGTTTCCACACGCGAGCCCATTTCTGGGATGCGATGCACTGTACGTGAGCTGCTTGCAAGCTGGCCATGAGAATCATAGCTGTAATCCACGCGCCAAAGACCCACTACTTCATCATGAATTTTCAGTCCTTTTAATGGGTTGGTTTCACCCGTGTGATAGGACGATACGGTCTCCACACCAGCGCTGTCGATATAGCTGATGACCTGACCTTCTGCATTGTAGGTCCAGTGTTCCTCGCGATCATTGCGGTCTCGCCGCAACGTGGGCAAGGCAAATCGCGTGTCATATTCGGTATATTCATCTGCCTCGCTCTCAGTACACTGGATTGCGCTCACAGGTGTGCCTTGCACAGCAGATTCACTCAGTTCTTCTGGGCCACAACTCCACACGGCCTCCACACGACGAAGCGCGTCCACACGTTGACCATAACGTGTGCGTCGCACTGTGCCGAGGTCTGGATTATAACTGGTGGCCACGCTCACCATGAAGTTTTCAGTATCACGGGATGCATCATCCGATGCCCAGTGCATGTATTTTTTACGACCCAGTGGTTCTTCGACTTCCACAGGATTGCCTACGGCATTAAGTATGTAAGTGGTTGTGTTTCCTCTTGGATCTTTAACTTCCCGGGTGAGCATCCCATCCGAAGGACGCACCCCATAGCGGTAGATACTTTGGGCGAGGGGCTCGTCATTATGGCGAGGATGTGTCAGTGTGGAGAGCACCTCATAATAGCGTGTAGGGACACCCTTCACATTGAATGTCTGGAAGCTCATCTCATCAAAATAGGTGTATTCCGTGACGACACATGATGTGTTGGTCGTATCCTGTGAGGTGACGCCATCACAGTTGGTGGTGTCGCGGCTCTGAACCACACGCGTCAGGTTCTTTTCAAGAGAACCCTGTAGTTCCTCCTCGTAGGTGTACCACTCCTGACGACCCTGCACGTTGGAATAGGTCAGATAACCGTCAGATGAATATGAGAACTGTGCTGTCTGTAACACAGCGCTGGTAGAGTCTTTAAGCTCCACACGGGAAAGGCGTCGCTTGACGGATGTGGTCGAGTCACAGGCACCACCATTACAATCGATATAATCAAAGGTTAGTGTACGACCAAAGTCATCCTCAACTTTAGTGACCTGTTCTTTGTACACAGGATCATAGGTCAGTACGAGTTTTTGACCGCTGGGAGACACAATCCTGGTAGGACGACTGGAGGTGAGTTTTCCAAGAGGAGGATTGAGGACAGGAGAACCTGGTGTTACGGGTGCCTCTAGGTCTTGAGCTCGAATGCGTTGGATCAGGCGAGAGTGTACTTCTACGTTGAGTGTAGACGGACCCTGATCTGCCATGTCATCTGGAGTTGTATCCGCAGCCATATCAAGTGTATCTGCAGCATTTGCCAGTTCAGCATCGATCTCATCGCTTGACTTGAAAGGCATCGGTACACGAGGCATGGGGAAGTGGTATTTTGTACCATTGACATCGGTAAAGATGAATTCATCACCTTGCTCAATGAGTACACCTTGAAAGCCACGTTCAGCATGCCAGATACCATCAGCGCCCTTGAAACGAATACCCTTGACAATGACTTCACCCCAGTGCTCTGGGAGATCTTTGTCATCAAGCTCATCGTCCTTTGTGATGGACCGGAGCTCCGTGAACCAGTTGGGGACAGCTTGGCGAGATTCTCCTTCCAGGGATACAGGGATAAGCTGGATATCGGAGCTGTGCTTCCAGCCAATTCCCATGGGACTGTCAGTTGTGATACTCTCCAGGTTTGAATATGTGCGTATAAATTCAAGAGGTGGTCCAATGCTTGCGACGCTGAAATCATCACGCTGCATGCGCAGGGATCCATCTGTCAGTGCAGCACCACCCACACCACCTGCACTTTGAGCGCTGGTTCCTTCAGGAGTGGCGGAATAGGTCATGTCATCAAATGAGCCATCTGCCCCTGAAGCTCCCTGTAATTTGCCAATGGCATCGACAGAGAGTCCTTCTCCAAGATCTTCACGACGCTCTACAAACAGTGAGGGGTAAATCACACGATGTACATGGGTGGGATCGTCGGGATTGGTTGCTTCAATGATAACCTTAAACTCCTGACGCACACTTGTATCCATCCCCGAATCATAAATATTCTCGACGCTAACAGGGATAAAATATGTACCAGAGTCGCGTCTCGTGGAAGGGAGGAAATCAAGAGTAAAAACACCACCTGCGGACTCAATGTAACCGCGAATTTTTACCTCGCGAGTAAGCGTCACACGCAAGACTTCGTTGATGTCATTGTAATCAGCAGAGTCCTCGCCTTCGGAGATTGTCGATGTGGTCATTATACGTTCAAAATACAACGGCCGTGCAGACCCATATACGAGTGCCAGATGGTCAAGTTCATACAGGGGGTTGGCCTCATCTCCATCCACGAAGAGATCAAGCCCGACATAGTCTTCTGGAGTAATATTACTTGCAAGTTCAGTAGTTTGTCCCTCCCCTACCATGGCTTCTACACGATCGTAGCCTACCCCCCAGTACAATCCATCTGAATCTTCCTCCTCACCATATTCGTATCCAGGACGAGGTAGTGCCTCTTCATCTGGAGATTCAAGATCATAGTCTACTGTGGTGGATGTATGTGTGTTGCCATCTTCTGTGCTTGTCGTTTCAACAACCACATTTTTCACATCAAGATCGTAAATTGAAAATTGCATTTCAGGACTGTAGACCCAACGATAAACTGTATCGATGTCCTCCTCGTTCAAAACGGGGAGAGGGTCACCTTCCATCCATGCATCGGCAAGTTGTTGTGCGTGTTGTGCAGCGAGGGCTTCAGTATAATCGCGGTCAAAACGTGCCACTTGAAAAGGTACAAACAGAGCAGGTCGTTGAACCAAATCATCACGGACAGGCCTCACAGCACAAGTCCAACGCGTGCCAGAGACGACTGTATTGCCGACGACCTGATTGTCCGGAATTTCTTGACAGACCTGATTGGGTCGAAAATCAATCGGATCATCACCAGCAGCACCTCCCGAGAAGTTAGTTAGTTCCTCGTAGGGTGCGGCAGACACATGAATGTAGAAGTGTTGTCGATCAAAATTTGTACCTGTGGGGAGTTGAATATTAACAATGTGTTTGCCTGGACGAATTGCAAACAGACCAGCTTCATCATTGAGAATTTCACCAAGTGATCCTGCAACGAGTTCACCATCTGCAACACGAGATAAACGCCCTGTAAAACCTGGTAGGTCGTCAGGTAACGGTGCACCATCTTCATCATACCATTCTGTCGTGATTTCAAGATATTGATCACTAGCAAGTGCAGCACCATCAGCGCTGACGACCTTTTCGTCTTCACCTGTTTTGATCACACGCCTCACTTTGATTCGCAGGTTTGGAGGGCGTAATTCCACACGAGCAATGGGACTGGTACCATCATTATTAGGTCCAACTTGATAGTAGGTTGGTAATCCATTGGGGCCATTTGACACCCGCGCTTGGAATGTCCCCATGTAACCTGTTGCCCGGTTGATCAACACTACTTTTGTCTGATCACCAATCTTAACAAATTGCTTGAACTGACCCACACGTGCACGTTCTTCCGTGGTCAACGCATCGGCTTTGTTAAATCCACCTACAATCTCACCGTTCTTGTTATATTCCCAAGAATTTCCATCCAGAACATAACCAAGTCGTTTGCGTGGCCCTGAACCAGGTCCTCTTGTAATAACACTGTAAAGAAGGCATGCCCCATCTGAACAACCAGGTTCCGGAGTTGGTGAATTGGGCCTTCCTGAATCCCATGCGGGTACATCAGAGAGAGAGACGCCCTGTCTCGTTCCAATGAGTGCTCCACTTGACTCACGGAAAATGTAGGTATCTGTACGAGTCAGATCAATGACATTGATTTGTTTAAGGAGTCCCTGGTTATTAACCTGTCCTTCGGGTGAAGCGACTTCACCACGCTCAAAAGGCTGAATGTCGTACTCTGTAAAATCCTGACCAGCAATACCACCTACGCCAAAGTTAGCGCCAACAAGAGGTACAATTTCTGAGCCAAGCAATAGTGGTGTCTTGGTCATAAACGCAGACACTGTGAGCGTGGTTGCATCAACTACATAGTTTGAGAAATTGCGTAGACTGCCTGTAATACCATGTGTGGAGACCACGGTATAATAACCAGCGTGTGGAAGCCTTGGATTGAATGAATCATAGCGAATTTCTGCGGATAGAATATAATTTGCTTGTGCCAACAACGATTCATGTCTTGGCATGGAAGAGTCAAGTTGAAGCTCTGCGTGTGTTAATACGGGTCTAAGAAGAGGTACCGACGCGAGCAATTCAACATAGGGAAAAGAAAGAGGTATTTTATAGTTTCCAAGAGGATCTGAATAATAGTTGCCTGGAACTACACTCCACCCGCTGGAAACGTAAAAATTCACATTTTGAATAGGAGCCCACACGGTGTTTCCACCAGTAATCGAAGTAAATATAGCGCAGTTTTCAAATATATCGGCTTCTGTGCCTGCTGCAGGACCAAGTTGTTCGTAAGTATATGAAGAGTCTGGAAAATAACACTGCTTATGATCAAAAGCATGACGCCTTGGAAAAAAGAGCCCTGATTCGATAGCAAAATAATTACCATTATAAGCATATTCTTTAACTGCACCATTTTGACTATCTATTAACAGAGATGTCAGGTTCTCATTATCAAGAAGCGCGGCAGGATCCATCCATGGAGATACAGCCAGAGCAAGATCCTTGCAGTGCATCAGATCGGCATCAGGAATGTCCTCCAAAGTACTAGTTTCATCATAGCTAATATCTGGTACAAGTACCCATCTTGTACCCGGTGCAGGCACATATGCAGTTTGACGAGTAGATCCGTTCAAACAACCAAGTTGTTGATATGAACTTATTGGGTATACCTGAGGCGTTTTACCTGTGCGTTGAATATAATCGGCCTTTGCATCAAGCCAACCTTGCACAATCGCATTATAATTTTGACGTGACATGGCAAATTCACCGTCCAGTCGAATAATTCGAACCGGTCGATTGCTTCCAGCTTCATATTCAGCCCAACTCATTGCATTTTGGTTGGTATCACCAGATTTGTATGTAAAGAAATTAGGGGCAGGAGCTTCTTCAATGATATCACCTTTACGAACAAGCATCGAGTTTGCTTCAACCCTTGTTCGTGCACGGTCGATCTCAGAAAATGTTGAAGTTGCAACCACATAGGATGCGCAGGGACCATCTGAATCGGGGACCCCTCCTGCCTTGCTTCTGACCAAAACACGCACCACTCCAGGAGGGATGGATGCCTGTACAAGTTGGTCATCTGCATTTCGACACTGACCAATACTTCCATTGATCACAGGTATCATTGCAGGCGGACGCTGGTGTTGATTTTCATATGTTTCAATAGCACCAAACCAGCGATCGACATTTGCTTTATACTCTTCGTAAGAGCGTATTTCGATGCCCGCAGTATCTGTAATAGTTCGGGCGACTTTACCCTCCCCATCAAGTTCAACAAGATTAAGTTGTGTTGGTATGTTGTTAGCAATTTTACCCGTAAAATCTCGGCGTACAGGTCCCCAAGTGGCAACTTTTCCCTTGTGAGTTTGTGCTGTTTTAAACACATCTAACCGATCAGAAATCACACACTGGTTCTCAACAGCTTCAAGCCCCTCAGGACATACACAGGAGTCATAGACAAATCCTTCAACAATAGTGAATCCGTTTTCCGTGGGACAACGACATTCATTATTTTCATACACCTCGTTGATGTCACATTTGGGACGACAACCCCCATTTCCATCAGATGTTTCAGCAAGACCACAATCCTGAGCATGTACTGTGATTGGATGTATGCTCAACACTGTGAAAATCGTTGATATGGTACATAGTACAAACCAAAGTGTACGTATCGCGAATAGGTTACATGCCAACGTTCTGGTCATTGTCCCACCTCTATGGCCTGAAGAAGCGCATCAAGTGTTAATTGGTTCTGATGATATTGATCAAGTAATGGATAATGTTGTGGAAGAATAAAGGCAATGCCCACCACATCAAGTCTTTCAAACTCAATGAGTTCTGTTGACGTAGCCACACTTTGAGTAGCATCAATGGTAGCAATACCTTTTACTTTAAGAGTATGGCTCGTCTCATCCAGCCCTATAATCCAGACACTTGGGGGAGTCGTACGGGTTTGATAGGCCGCCAAGATATAATCACGACGCTCTTCAATAAATGGAAGATTCATTGTGATACTAAGAGATCCCTGAGTTGAGATCCCTGATGGAGTAAGCGCAAAAACCACACCACCACTGGTTGGAGCCGCTATGGGGTAACCTGTTGCACTTATATCGGCCACTGTGGCACTTACTGTTGCTGTACCAGACCGTTGACCCTGAGCAATTTGAGTGACAGAACTCAAGTCCAAGGTCAAATTTCCATCGTCAAGAGATACAACTTGACCTGCTGTTAATGTGGATGTGCTTTGAGCTTGGAGTACAGGAGCCAACGATATAACAGGCATACTGTTGATCTGGCCTTTAGTTATGGACGCCATCAATTCCAAACCAGAATAATCACTAACGTGCGCATCCATATTTGCTTTCACCATCAACAGACCTGTGGGAACAACTCGGTTTGCGTCCCAACCCCATCCAAACTGATACTCGCCCTCCGAGCCTGTGATTGCAAATTCACCTGTGCCATCAAGTTCGACCCTTACACCTTCCAGGGGTAGGCCGGATGCTGAATACACAAAGCCATGAATGAGTGTAGGAGGCTTTCTTGTTTCAAACTTGATACGGCCTACCTCTGTGTTCTCATAATACGCTTCTACATAGAGTGTGGCGCCATAAGTCCATTCACGTTCAGGATAAAAGAGGAAGGAGCGATTACCTGGAAGGTTTTGTAGCTGACCAGGAACGACTTCACGCTCATGACTGACCAATGTCCTTTGAATATTGCTTAGACCTCTTAAATCGGCACTTTCATATTGTTTATCATAAACATATTCATGCACTGTTTCCCTTACAGTGACAAATATTTTGGATGGATCTAATGCCTTGTTAAATGTAAGACGTACAGGCACATTAGTTTCAATAAGCGTCGCATCTGCTACTGGTTCAGACCCAATAATCTCAGCAAGCACGCGTTGATCATCAAGCACATCAAACGAAGTTTGAGTGGTTGCCAGCACATTTCCCTGTACATCAACAACACGAATCTCGGCGGTATATGATTCGCCTGCATCAAGTACCAACTCTAGTTCATGGAACTCATCAGCTCTGGTTAATTGAATAAAACTTCCTTCGTCCGTACGTAGTTCGACGCGATCTGTACTGTTGATCTGCTCCGCAACAACTTTGAATCGTACGGAGCCGCTTGCACCATTTACAAGCACCTGTTCCCCATCAGAGGGCATCGCTGAACGTACGCTCACCGTCGTATCCAAGCGAAGATTTACAGATGATTCACTGCGATTCCCACCAAGATCCCAGGCTGTGATGACAACTTCACGTTCCACAGCACGTTCAAGCGCTACATCAATTGTAAAGATCCACTCACCTTCAATAGCACTAGGCACAAGTGTGAGCGGTTGACTGCCAAGTATAGCTCCCGCAATGTAAGGGTCTGTAATACGGCCTGTTAACCTATATGGATTGGATACCACCACATTCACACCACCTGAACTTATCCCATCAAAGGCAATGACGGGCTCTTCCAGGTCCACACGTAGGGTCAGATCACCCGTAACTGTTTGTCCAGAGCACCCTGTAGCAATTACATGTACAGGAAATGCTGTGCCGTCAGTTGTTGGTACAGTGAGAAGGGTTGAGAATGTTACTGTTTGTGTAAAAGCACCGTCCTGTTGTTCTGGCAAGACACCATTGACACGCACATCCACGACACAGTCGCTGGCAGTCACCTCACCTGTTAGCGTGTATGTGGTTTCAGATAACCACAAATCTGTACGTGTTGTACCGAGCGTCAAATCAATGGTCGAATCTCCACCTCCAGGTGTAGAAATTCTCTCCACAACTACTTGATCACGCGATGTTCCCTGTGCGCTTGAAACTACGGCCTCGATAAGGTTTGGACCCGACAACAAGGCAATATCTAGTAGCTCAAAGGTATAGCGATCCTCACCATCAGGAGTCACTGCGACGGTTTGCTCTGCCACTGTGACAGTAAATTCAGCGGCATCCAGTGAGGTTATTACCTCACCGCGTATATCCAGTGCGGTTGCCTGGGTTTGAATATCACGATTGGGTTGTGTCAGTGTGAGTTCAGGGGCAACAGCAACACGTCGCTCTATTGTGATTACCGTTGAATCGCTTACATTCCCTACCTCATCAAGAGCATAGAAGGTGAGTACGTTAATACCTACTTCAAGAGGTAGGGTCATCGAAAAATTACCTGAACTGTCTGCAAAATCAGTAAGTTCTACACCAGGTAGCTGATCACTTGTAGCTATAATCTCCACAGCATCAAACGACGTAGTATTATCCTGAACCATACCAGATAGTGTTAATGTATCATCAAATGTAAATGCTACATCCACAGGATTTACAACAAGTGTTGGTGGTGAGCTATCTTGTACTGTGACTAGTATCGTTTGACTTGTATCTTCACTATAGCGGTTGAATATGTGTACACTGATAAGCGCACCATCATCCTCAAGGCTTGTGGTCATACTGTAGGTAGAGGCTGTTGCGCCAGGAATTTCCTGGCCATTTCGCAACCATTGATACTCAAGCTCATCACCTGTAGCCTCCACATCAAAGGTGGCCAACGTTCCAGGTTCAACCACCACATCTGTTGGCTGTCGAATGATATTTACAAGCTCGATATCTTCCACCAGTACGGTTGCTGTGTTTGAAACCTGCTCCCCGACAGAATTACTCACACGAACAGTGTAACTTCCTGACTGACTAACCTGAGATCCTGATATACCATAGGTGCTTGAATTTGCTGAAGGAATATCTGTACCATCTCGCATCCACTGATACACGAGCGAATCACCCGTGGCCACAACGTGCAGTGAGAAACCCTGACCTGCAGCAATCTGAATATCGGTGGGGGGTTGTGTGGTAATGACTGGTGGATCAAGTACTGTGAGCGTTGCGCTCGCACTCTGACCTGCCTGATCCACAGGGTTTGTCACAAGCACAGTATAGCTGCCTGAATCAGTCTTGCTCACGTTGTTCAATGCGAATGATGACGTTGTGCTGAGCGTCTGCCCACCTTTTGTCCAGGTATATGCCAGTTGATCCCCCGTTGCATTCATTGAGAAGGAGGCTGATGAACCTGTGGCGACGACCTGATCCGAAGGTGGTGAGGTGATGAGGGGAAGATCCAGTACCTCAAGCTCCACGGTGCGTGTGTCTCCAGGCTGTGTGACCATGTTGCTCACGGTGATGGTGTATGTTCCTGCATCTGTAGCGTTCAAGTTATTTAACGTGAGCGTGGAGGAGGAACCGACGTGTTGGCCTCCCTTACTCCAAATGTAGGTTAGATCATCACCTGTCGCATTTACTGTAAGGGTTGCCGAACTGCCTGTGGCGGCCACTGCACCTGAAGCCTCTGTAATGACTGCAGCCTCCTGGACAGTGATCTGGATAGATTGTGTATCTGAAAGACCTGAAATATCACCCGTAACTTCGACGATGTAGGTTGATGAGGTGGTAAGGTTGGATAGCGAGAGTGTGGGGGATGAAGATAAAACCTGCCCCTGTGCATCACGCCATGCCCATGAATAGGATTCATAATTCTGAGGAATGCTGGCTGTAAGAGTAAGGCTGCCACCCTGGATGACATGTAGAGGCGAGCTGATGAGCTCAAGTGAGGGCCCCTCTGGAATGTATGGTTCCACGGTGAGCGTAAATGAGGTGCTCTGACCGACAGTATCCACAGGGTTACTCACGGTGACTGTTACTGTACCCTGTTGAGCGAGGGACGCGGTATTCACACTCCAACTGTCTTGTGTGGAGATAACCTGTCCACCAAGCTCCCAGCGGTAGTTCAGGTCACCACCAGTTGCGGTCACCTGAACGGTAACCGCATCTCCCTCGGTCACGGTGATATCAGTAGGCGCTTGTGTGATGACAGGAGGATCAAGCACGCTTATTTGTGCCGTTGTCATGACACCTGTCAAATCAAGTTCATTGAATACTCTGACAGTGTATGTGCCACTGTCTGAGGGTAAGAGATTGACAAGATGTGCAGAGGAAGTTGATGAAATGATATGGTTTTGTGGAGTATACCATACATATTGCAATTCACTTCCCGAGGCCTGTACATCAAGTGTGGCTGCCGAACCTGTCGCCACTATTGCATCAGTAGGTGGAGAGACGAGTTGTACGGGTTCAAGTACACGCAGAGTGACCTGAGCAGTGAGAGGAGGGTTTGTCACTGAATTGCTGACAGATACGGTATAGATACCTGCATCAGAAAGTTGAGCACCAGAGAGAATGAGTTGAGGATCTGTGCTTACGACCTGTCCTTGACGCATCCAAGTGAACACGGGCTCTGTGCCCGAGACACTCACAGAAAGGACGGCTGTGTCTCCAGGAGCAACCAACGCACCCTGTACATCAAGCAGAGCAATGGGATCCTGGACCACTAACTCAATCTGGGCGTCATCAAATTCTCCTGAATAGAGACCCACAACACGCACGCTGTACATACCTGCCATGGGTTGAGATGCACTTGTAAGTTCAAGTGTTTCGGATGTGCTGACAGTCTGTCCCTGCGGATCAATCCACTCCCAGAGGTAAGGTTCATGATTGTGTACGGTTTGAGCCCTAACAGTCCAAGTGTCGCCCGTCGCCACATATTGTGGAGATGTCAGGAGGGCAAGCTGTGGTCCAGAGGGGATCAAGGGGTAGACATGAAGGTCGAACGAGGTTTCCACCCCCACAGGATCAAAGCGGCTAAAGACGCGTGAAGTAACCGTTCCCGAATCGGTGAGAGCAGCGTCCACAAGAGTCCAGGATGGTGTTGTGGATACCAGCTGTCCATTCAAGCTCCATTCATATTCGAGGTCTGTGCCTGTAGCATCAATGATGAATGTGGCATCATTCCCCTCCATAACCTGTGTGTTTTCAAGTGTCTGAATGATTGTGGGAGGCTCGTAAACACGAATTACTGAGCGACGACACTCGCTGTCTGCGGACTTACCGCGTTGACGTGAGATGACATTATAATAGGTTCTGGAGTCTGAACCATCTACAGCAGGTAAAAACAAAGAGGTTTGGTCTGTGAGTCGGGAACCATCAGAGCTCCACCACATATAATCCCAGGGAGGACCATTGGGCGGAATACCTCCATATTTTAGCAATTCTATAAGAGCCTGACTACCAATCGCAACCTCTTGATATTCTGGCATAATATAAAGATCATCGGCAGGACGTCCCAGCCTGGATGACGATGGTATTGTGTGTTTCAGGCGAATCTTGCCACGAGCCCTATCGCCTCTTGTGTCAGCATCATTCCAGACCTTGACCGAGACATTCCCTTTGTGAGTTTGATCCACGGCATCAATGAGCCAATGGTCCTGTGTGGAGACGATCTGCCCATCTTTTGTCCACTCATAATGCAAGGCATCGCCCACCGCATCAACAGAGTAAACCACACAGTCTCCGGTGTTGACCTCCCAGTGCTCAGGATCTCGTATGATTTTTGGAGCCTCCTGAACATGAAGTACTCCCTGAAGCTGTTGTACCGTTTGAGATGGTTGATGTGTAATATCAACAGTGTAAACTCCTTCATCATCATGTTTAATACGTTTAATTTTGAGGCGTAGCTCATCACGTCCAATAGGCTGTCCATTAAAACTCCACGTAAAGGTGTAATCTCGTCTGTGAGTCAGATTTTGACCACCTTGTTTCACAACCTTGAACGTGACCTTGTCATCTGGTGTGGCATAATACTCGTCGACCTCAAGTTCGAGTGTTGGAGGAGCTTGAGCTTGTAGCTTCGAAATCCCAAAGCCAAATAACAGGCCCAACACAACGAGCCATGACATCAGAATACGCAGTACGCACCGTATGCTCCAATGTGCCAGGATATCAGGAAATGAGTGACTCATATTACAAAGTATCCGTCTTGGAGTGTAATTGCTTTGATGTACTGTATGTAACGTTAACCTGCTTTAGTACATCATCCTGAAGTTGTTCCACTGCATTGCGGTAACGAGTGGGTTTGAGTGTTTCGCGAATCTCTTTTCGTACACGTTCCAAGCTGCGGGGCTTGCGTTGGGCGTTGCCTGTAATGCGCACCATGTATGCATGATCAGCGGTCATAATAATGGCAGGG
>CATLTV010000116.1 GCA_950059285.1 uncultured Pseudomonadota bacterium
ATCACAAGTGAGCTTGCGAACTTGTGACGGTCTGCTGATCTCGAACAAAATGCAATAAACAAAACAACGCATAAAAGAGCCCCTTGCGCTCCTTAAACCTCACTCTACAAACCTCTTGAGTTCCTTAAACCTCAATCTACAAACCTTTTTTTACACAAAATGTGTACGTGTTGATTAAGCATCAATGCCATACCAATTGCGGATACTTGTCAGAACCTCCTGTGGTGCTTCCAGTTGGGGATAGTGCCCGACGTTTTGAATCATGTTGACCTCAACAGGTCCGCCAAGGAGTTTGCATAGCTCATTGGACTCGGCGATAGGATCGGGATAGTCAGGATCTTTACTCCCCATGATGAGTAGTGTTGGTGTTTTGAGGGTGGAGAGGTTCTCTGCAATGTCAGACTTGGAGGCTCGCATCATTGCCTTGATTGCGTCAAGACGACCCTTTTCTTTCAGGTTCTTGCCAAGTGCCTGCTCCTGAGAATCAAAGTCTGTGGGGCGCACTTTGAATAACATTGTGCGGTATTTTAGCCAGACCCAGACGCCCCACAACGATGCAAACAAGATGGGGACAAGTGGGCGCATCCAACGATCGGCGGGCATGTCACGTACAAATGGATTGATCAACACCAGGCGTTCGACTCTGTCACTCATTGTATGGGCAGCATGACAGGCTGCACCTCCTCCGATCGAGTTTCCAACCACAACCACACGCTTTAAATCTTGTTGTTCAATGAGTGCCACCACATCGTCGCCGATGTCGCGTGCTGAATACGAAGAGAACGTCGCATCTGAATCACCGTGCCCACGCAAGTCCATCGCCAACACCCTGTGCCCCTGTGACGCTAACTCCCTGGCCACAATGCGCCACGTGCTCCTGAGATCGCCAATGCCAGGGACCAGCACATACACCACCTCACGTGTATCATCACCATACTGCTCATAAGCAACCTTGCCCTCTGCACGCTCTACATATCCCAGTGTCATAAACTCTTCTCCTTGCGCTCGTACTGTTGATAAAAGAATCACTCTCTTCACAAAGAATAACTAACACTATTAGTTGATCAAGTATTATTTTTTAACCAAACCAAAAAGATGATATTTTACAACATATTAAACAACATAAAAATGAGCGAGCCCTTTAAAGGGCTCGCTCATTTTTTGTCCTGTGAATGTACAATCTTTACACGATTCAGTCTTCAAACAGAGCGGCAACAGAATCATTGTAAGGAGCGCGTACCACACCCTTTTCGGTCACAATCGCCGTAATCAGCTCACCTGGAGTCACGTCAAATGCGGGGTGTGCGACCTGCATGCCCTCTGGTGCGAGCGCCCTGTCGCCCACATGAGTCACCTCTCTGGCGCTGCGCTGCTCAATGGGAATGTCGCGCCCTTCTGCGATCTCAAGATCGATCGTGGAGAGTGGTGCGGCCACGTAAAATGGGATGTTGTGGTGTTTACACAGCACGGCAAGACCATAGGTGCCGATCTTGTTTGCGGCAGAACCATCCGCGCTGATCCTGTCTGCGCCCACGATTACTGCATCAACCTTGCCTTGCTGCATGAAGTATGCGGCCATATTATCTGTGATAAGTGTTGATGGAAGCTCATCTTTCATGCACTCCCACGCGGTCAACCTCGCACCTTGCAAGTAAGGTCGTGTCTCATCTACCCAGACATGAGCCAGACGTCCCTCGGCATGTACTGCGCGAATCACACCAAGCGCGGTGCCATAACCACCTGTCGCCAAACCTCCCGTGTTACAGTGCGTCAAAATGCGTGCGTTATCAGGCATCAACGCTGCGCCATGACGACCCATGGTGAGGTTGTTCTCGCGATCCTCTTCCATGATTTGATGTGCCATGGTGAGGATCTCCTCAAGCACAGCCTCGCTGTCCTGAGTCAGATCTCGACCAAACACCAGAGGTTTCATCTTGTCCAGTGCCCAGAACAGGTTCACTGCGGTGGGCCTTGTCTGGGCAAGTGCTTCAAACAACGCAGGAAGCTCTTTCTCCTGAAGACTTGTATGATCATGAACTTTGATCAAATCACGCACACCAAAAAAGACACCATACGCAGCCGCGATGCCAATCGCTGGTGCGCCACGAATGACCATGTCCTTGATCGATGCCGCAATTTCATCAGCAGTGCGATAGTCGTAGTACACCTCCTGTTGTGGCAACAAACGCTGATCAAGCATCTGAATGTAACCGTCCTGAAGCGATGTACCCACCCAACGAAGCGGCGCAACCTGAGTGTCGAAATGATGTGATTGATTCTCTGACATCCACCAAACCTTTTGTCTATTTTTAATTTCCTATCAACAACTTACAATGAAGCACAAAACTACTTATGTACCTGCTGTCGCTGCATCACGCGCTGCACAGTTTCTACAATCGCGACAGTTTGAGGGTCAACTTCAAAGTTCACGCGATCCCCAGCCTTGAGCGTCGAGAATGTCGTGACATCAAGCGTCTCGGGGATCAACCAGATCTCAAATCGGCCCTCAGAGTGTTTATAGTCAACCACCGTCAAACTTGCCCCTTTAATCGCCACAAATCCCTTGTCAAAGATGTGATCGCGCGCGCTCTCGGGCACTTCAAGATGGAGCACAAAGTTATTCTCGGGCCTGTCAATCGCGGTCACGGTCGCTGTCCCCGTGACATGCCCCGACACAATGTGTCCGCCAACCTCCTGACCAAACACAGCCGAGCGCTCCACATGCACAAGGTCACCCTCATGAAGTTCGCCAAGCGTCGTCTTCTCCAGGGACTCTTGCATCACATCAAAGAAGACCAACTCACGCTCAAAGTCCATCTCGGTCGCTGTCAAACAGACACCATCCACGGCCACACTTGCACCTCGCTCAAGGCCATCCATCAACCCCTCAAGCTTGACAGCCAGACGACGCAACCCCGTCTTGTGTTCAATCTTCTCCACGGTGCACGAACGCGTCACAATCCCTGTAAACATATGCTTAAATCCTTAATCTAAAGTCGTTAACTCTTTCATCAAGAGCGCCTTACCTACCACAGGATCAGCCTTGCCCTGTGATAACTTCATAAGCTGGCCCACAAAATAACCCAGCAGCGCCTCTTTTCCAGCCCTATATTGCGCAACCTGCACAGAATTCCCCTCAATCACCTGTGACACCAACGCCTGAAGTACATCTTCATCACGAATCACCACCAGATGATGCGCCTCAAGCAGATGCTCAGGAGTGCATTCGGGATGCTTCACCATCAGGCGCAAAAGCTTCTTTGCCAGCTTGGAGTTTATAACATCCTCACTCACAAGATCCGCGAACCTGGCCATATAAGCGGGTGACACGGGGCATGACTCAAAACTTGCCCCCTGCTCACTTAACACAAGCGTCATCTCATTTAACACCCAGTTTGCCAACGTTTGTGGCGACGCGCACAGCGCACTTGCCTGATCAAAATAACTGGCAAGCGCCAGATTGGAGGAGATGATCGAAGTGTCCTGATGACTTAATCCAAGTTGACGCACATAACGTACACGACGCGCAGCAGGAAGCTCTGGCAGGTGTGCTCGCAGCTCTTCAACATAGGCCGTGGAGAGCGTAAGAGCAGGAAGATCTGGCTCGGGCATAAACCTGTAATCAGGCGCATTTTCCTTGTCTCGCATCAGGGTCGTCTGACCAAGCGCTGCATCGTAAGAGCGCGTCTGCATGGTGATCCTGCCACCTGCCTCAAGAATGTCGATTTGCCTGCGCGCCTCAAACTCAATAGCATCACGTATAAACTTGAAAGAGTTGATATTTTTCAGTTCACAACGTTCACCAAGTGAGGAAGAACCTCTCTTTTTCACGGACACGTTGGCATCACATCTGAATGCGCCATCCTCCATATTGCCAGAGCAGACCTGAAGAGTGCGCACAATCAGGTGGAGTTCCTTGAGAAACTCCACCGCCTCATCAGCGCTCGACATATCGGGCTCAGTCACAATCTCAATCAAGGGTACACTTGCGCGGTTCAAATCAATGCGGCGACCTCGCCTGTCATCATGCGTTGATTTTGCCGCGTCCTCCTCGATTTGAATACGTGCAATTCTCACCGACACGTTGGAGTCAGGGATGGAAAGCTGCCCCTGAGCACACACAGGACGAGCTTGCTGGGTGATTTGATAACCCTTTGGAAGATCGGGGTAAAAATAGTGTTTTCGCTCAAACACACTCGTGAGGTTCACGTGGCAATCAAGAGCAAGACCTGCTGTCACAGCCAGCTTGACCGCCTCGGGATTGAGCACGGGGAGCTGGCCTGGAAGGGCTTGCTCAAAGTGAGCCACATGCTGATTGGGTCGTGCAGCATCAGCAGTCATGTTTGCGGCAGCGCTAAAAAGCTTATGTGTTGTAAGGAGTTGACAGTGCACCTCGAGACCAATCACAACATCGTAGTCACTGTAGGGAGGGTGTTCAAAAGAGGTCATGATTTCAGCAAGCGTTGACAATAATCCACAAAGTTCACGAGTGTTTCATCCTGTGCGTGAGCAGCCATAAACTGTGCACTCACCGCAGGACGATCGTGTGGCGAGTTCACCTCCACAGGAAAGCTCAGAGCAGGACATCCTGTGAGGTTTGCAGGGATGGTGTAAACATCATGCATAAAGCGGTCAAGCATGGGCTCTTGTTTTGCGTCCTGACGTGCAGGAAAACATGGCATGGTGGGCATAAACAACACATCAACACGCGATAATATATCAGAAAATTGCCGTCTAACCTCATGCTGTTGCTGCACAGCTCTGGCGTAATAATGCGCCTGATTTTTTGCGGACAATACATGTGTCCCCAGCAAGATCCGCTTCTTGACCTCGGGACCAAGAAGACGCGTTCTGTGCTCGGTCATCAGAGCATCGATATCATCCGTATCTGCTCCAAAAAAGTCATCTAAATCGGGCATTGCGTTGGAGTTTGCGCCAAAGAACAGCCCTGTATAACGCGCCAGGTTTGATGATGCCTCGGAGGAAGCGATCGTGGCATACGTCGATGAGAGACGCTCCACTCCATCAAGATGCACAGGGACACACTTCACACCAGCGACCTCAAGCATGCGCACAAAATCACGACAGGCACTGGAGATGCGAGGATCGCAGTGTGCCCAATCAAGCATACTGGAGAGCACACCAACCACCATGTCAGCAGGCGCCTTGTGTGATGGCTTCTGGTCTTCACGTGAGGTCGAATCATGAGGATCGTGCCCCGCGATCACATCAAGAGCAACACCTATATCACTGGAATTGTTTGCAATTACACCAATACAATCGAGACTTGAAGCGTAGGCAATCAAACCATAACGACTGATCTTGCCATATGTGGGCTTGAACCCGACGAGATCACAACATGCCGCAGGTTGACGACATGAACCGCCTGTATCAGAGCCCAGCGCAACCAATACATGATGTGCGGCGACAGCCGCCGCCGAACCACTGGAAGAACCTCCAGGAATAAGCTCGGGATGCCGAGGATTTACAGTCGCCCCAAAGGCCGAGTTCTTGCCTGATGAGCCCATCCCAAATTCGTCCATATTGAGCTTACCAAGGATGATTGCACCTGCCTGCTGAAGTCGCGTGACCACGGTGGCATCGTAAGGAGAGTGGTAATGCTCCAACATTCTGGAGGCTGCGGTCGTGGGCAGCCCTCGCATACAGATATTGTCCTTGAGTCCAACAGGTACAGCAAACAGGGCCATATACCTGTCAGATGAGGGATGAAAGAGCGCATCTCCATGTTCTTTGAGCATTGTATCGCACCGAGTAGCCTGGGCGAGGAGATGTGCATCATCCACACAAGACAACCAGATATTAAGTGCCTGGTCCTGTGCAATCTGTCGCACAAGAGACTGATAATACTCGACCACAGAAAACTCTTCTGCGAGTAATCTGCGGTGGAGTTCATGGATGGTGCGAGGAAGGTTCATGGGCAAGCTCGTCTGAAGAACACATCAGCTGCTACATAAAGTATCGTCACTTTGTAAAGCGAGGTTTGAGGTGGTGTTCGTAGTTCATGAGATTTGCGACCTCA
The DNA here is from genome assembly GCA_950059285.1 of uncultured Pseudomonadota bacterium. Lineage (GTDB taxonomy): Bacteria > Myxococcota_A > Bradymonadia > Bradymonadales > Bradymonadaceae > CATLTV01. Next base: position 6,041 of record CATLTV010000116.1, read on the forward strand.
ATGACAACAACCATGACAATCATACCAAGCAAGAACCATAACACATGAGGGTCTGTACCCCAGGTGTGCCACAGGAGCGCAGCGAGCGCGGCGATGCAGGAAATCACGCCGAGAGCAGCGACAGGCTTGGAGCTTTTGACCTCTTCTGAGCGGTAATAACTTGCGGCATTGACCATACCAAAGACGATCAAAAAGCCTGCACTTGCGAGCATTGAAATGCTCTCCACATCCATCAAATTGGCCATAATCAGCGCGACACCTGCGGTCATGAGCAAGCCCACCACAGGTTGGTTCCAGAGCTTCTTCTTGAGAAACGGCGGGACTTCTTTTTCTTCAGAGATGGTGTAAGCAAGCCGCGCAGAACCATACAGTGTAGCGTTAATGGCAGAGAACGTCGCCATTACAGCAGCAACCCCCACCATGGTGAACCCAACCTGACCCATGGAAGGGGCCGCAGCCTTGGCCAGGGCAAAGTCGGCTGCCTTCTTGATCGCCTCTGCATCCAGGCTCCCCACAGTGACCATGGCCGTCAAGATATAAAGCGCGATCACAAAGATGACCGACGTATAATAGGCACGCGGCAAGGTCTTCTCGGGGTCTTTGACATCAGAAGATGTGTTGGCAATCAACTCAAACCCCTCATAGGCCACAAAGACGATCATGCCACTGCTGATGATCATACCTGCCGAACCCCAGGTCTCGGGCATCAGGCGCTGACTATCAATACTCGTAAACCCAAAACCAAGCACAATGAGCAAGATCAATACCTTGATAAACACCACATAGGTTTCAGTCTTGCTGACCAGTGAGGGACTGAGCAGGTTCAGCGCCGTGGGCACAATAATCCCAAGGCTGATGAGCACATGATTCCAGAGCGAGCCATCAAGCCCCACGAGGCTTGCAAAGTAACTTGAAAAGCCAGCAGCATACAGCGACAGCGTCACAATATAACTGAGCCACAACAGCGTGTTCATGGAACCTGTCATCAGGTTCACACCAAAAGCTTTATCCAGAAAAATGACGGTCCCACCCTGACTTGGATAAGACACCGAGAGCTTGGAATAGGAGTATGCCGTCAGCAGCGCGACAACGCCTGCGACCGCAAATGCGACAGGCGTCGCACCACCTGCCATGGTGGCAGAGAGACCAAGAACAGCAAAGATACCGCCTCCGACCATACCTCCGACACCAATGGACACCACGCCCCAAAAACCTATACTTTCTTCCTTTGAATCAGACACTTAAAACCCCTCACAAAAACGTAAAAACCACATACACTGCATCACAAAAAATGACAGCGGATTACGTTGGTGTGCGGTGCTTTTGAGTAGGTTGTGTAGAGGTCTTCGCCTCGGTCTGAGCAGGCTTGAGCGTGGGTAAGTTATCAAGATGAACGCAAAGTTGCTCAAGTTCTCTGGAGATATCCTTGACCTCTTGCGCGTTCAGAGAAAGGTGCGCAAGCTTCGCAAGCTCAGGCACGGAAAAAGTTGTCGTAGACATGGCGGCACCACTAAACCCATCACAGTCGAACACAGATGTGGTCCACCATGATGTATGATAATACTCATTGTATCGTAAAATATTTTGCGTGCAGATGCGTCTCACAAGAGAGCCACAGCACATGCACAGTGAAGCTACGCAGATACGACAGATCACCAAACAAAAACAATGGAGCACATGATATTATGATCGGAAATATTTTCGGACGCAGCATCGATATTTTGAAAAAAGACTTTATCGCATGGGTTCTTCTGGGCCTGGTCCTCGTCCTTGCCGGGTCGGTGATCCCGCTGCTGGGAGGGCTCTTGCTTCTTCCAAATGCGCTCCGTGAAGGTGAGCGTGCCATGATGGAAGAGCGCGCCCCCGAGGTGGGAAATCTGTTTAATTTTGAGCATATTGGGCTCGACATCACGGCGATGCTTCTTTATGTCGTCGCACAATCTGTAGGCTCTCTGCTCTGTTGTATCGGGATGCCAGTGGCCTGGATCGGGTTCTGGTTTAGCGCCGAGCTTGCCGCAGATAACAGAGTCTCTGCAACGGACTGCCTGAAGCTCTCCTGGAAGTGGTCCACCAGCCACCTTGGCGATACGCTTGGACTCGCACTTGTCAGCCTCGCCTTGAACTCTGTGGGCGCATCACTTGGGATTGGTATTGGTGTCTTGATCACCATGCCATTGACTGTCATCGCCTGGATTCTGTACTGGGGCCAGGTGCGTGAAGAGGTCTATATGATGGCGCAACAGGCAGGCATTGAGGTTGCGTAAGGGAGCACAAAAACGATAAAGAAAAAGAAGGAGGCGCCTGCTGACATGTCAGCAGGCGCCTCCTTCTTTTTCTTTATCGTTCAATCAGTTAAGCAGGTGATTCCTGTCGTTTTTTATTGAACGTAATTGCAGCAAACACAAGACCTCCAATAAGCAGCCCTGCGCCGACAAGGAGCAAGATGCCGACCAACGGACGAGCAACAATCCACGCAGCAGCCACACAGAGCAGCCATACAGGTGCGGAGATCAAGAACGCGATAATTGATGTCGCTGTACCCACGATGGAGCCAATGAAGGGGATCAGGTCCGCGATCACGCTCAGAGGCTTGAAGACTGCGGCGAGTCCGCCAAACATCATCAGGAAAGTCACGAGACGAATGCCCCAGGTTAACATGGTGTTGGAGTCCTGAGCATCCTGGAACATCTCTGCAGGTGTCTTGCTACCGTTGGTAGTCAAGACCAGAGGATCATTGAGCTTCTTGTGTGTAAACGCCTTGAGTTCCTGACCATACTGACCACCAATGACGGTCGCTGTGGTGGGCTTACGCACAGAGAACGTGATGCGAATGTCGCCGATCTGAGGCTTGAGAGGATCGTTACCAAGGTAGACACCACCATCTTCAAGCTTGGCTGTCTTCTGCACATTAGCAGGCATGCCCTTGAGGTCGTCTTTTGTGATCTCAAGTTGCTCGGACTGTCCAAGACCACTCATGGTGGAGCTTGTCAACTTGTACGCACCAAGCGATGCATTCTTGGCGTTGGTGGATTCGGACTTGTACGGCATGGTGCCAGGGTTTGAATTCTTGTACTTGGCATCCTTGTACTTGGAAGAGTCAAGCAAGGTGGAGCTCCAGACCTGCTCGTAGGAGTATTCCTTCTTCTTTACCTTCTTTCCACCAGCTTTCTTCTTGGAGGTTTCGTCCACGTTCTGCTTCCACTGGTACATCTCGACCTTACGATCAAGCGCAAGTCCATTGGCTGAGATGCCAAAGGTCTTGTCATTCAAGGTTTCGTTGACCTTGATATCACCCACCACATGGACAAGCTTGCCCTCATTGCCACTGTCGACCTTGTCAGCCTTGGCGGTCACTACCGAGCCAAGACCAAACTCAAGATCCTGCGCGCGATCCACGGCACGGCACTCGTTCCAAAAGATAATGGGCATCGCCAGGAAGAAGATCGCCAAACCACCAAAGATCCCTTTGATGGAGTCAGCAATGCGGCTAAACCAGCCCTCTGTTTCGTATTCAGTCACCATCGGTTTTCATCTCCTTTCAAGAAGGTTGTACAGCATCACAAGCTGTGTGTGTCAAAGCATCATGTGGCATGAGTTCCCCACCCCTCTACCACAGCACAAAATACTAGCCTCAAGCCATTGTATTCATTACACAAAAACCCCACAAAAAAGTTCACCCAAAGGTCTTGTAAGGGGGTCGTAATGGACGGTCAATATGAAGAAGCACATGCAACATAACATACTTTCAGCCAACCCGCGTGTAAATGGTTCATCTCACACTTATACGATCATTCCTGACCGCCTGTGCTACAATCCACACCCCATCAAGTACACCAGATCCCCTCCCCTAAAAACTAACGGATCTCTTACGAAATACTCTATTCCGCACAAATCGAAGACCAGAAGTCTTGCGCCACACACCACCCCTCGGCATCACCCTCGGGAATATAACAGCGTTGTGAATCAGGACACTCATCCTCGGAACAAAGCTCTTGGCACCCCACACAACTTCCCCCTGCGCTGACGCCCACAGGCGCAATGCAACGCGATGGAGCACGACAGCCTGCCGCACATGTGGTCGACTGCTGGTGACAACGTCCATCGCCATAACATGCTTCGCCCACGGAACAATCAGACTGAAACGTACAGGGGCTCAGTGAACCCTGATCCACACACTGGCGTCCGTCACAAAAAAGAGGTGATGGACACTCATCATCTGAATCACAGGGCCGATTCCTCGTATCAATGCACTGTCCTGCCTCACACACGGCCCCTACATCACAGTCTGCGTCAGTGTCACACTCTACACAACAACTCTCGGACGCCTGGAAATACCCCTGTGCAGGGCAAGACTCGGTGTTTTGAGGTGTGCTCACACAACGAATACAGCTCCCCTCAATGCACACCTCCTGACGGGAGATCTGACAATCCTGATCCTGAGAACACTCAAAGCACTGGCACGTAAATGGGTCCTGTCGTGGCGCATCTGCACCACACTCGGGATATTCCGAACAGTCGAGTGGAGCACGACACAACCCCTGTAAACAGCGTTCTCCCGAATCACAACGCGATGTGTCCTCACCGCACACGGCTCGACACAACCCATCATCACACCACTGTGTATCGGCACAGGGCAACGCCGCAGAACAGGCCGCGACGCATTCCCCTGTTTCGGGTTTGCACGCCAACCCTACAGGGCAATCCTCGTTATCCTCGCAGACATCAAGTGGCGTCTGACATGTGGAAGGAAAACCACGACACACTAGCCCTTGCTCACATTCAGCACGACTCTCGCAAAGATCTTCACGACAATCACCTTCAAAGCAACTCCCAACCCCACAATCACTGTCGATTAAACACTCGGCAACGCCGCACACGCCACCCACACACGCAGCCTGAACAGGACAATCAAAGGTACGCGCACATGCAACCTGCTGACAGGTTTCATCTACACATACCAATCCAGAGGTCGCCGCACACTCATCAAACGCACGGCAACTGTCGCCTTCTGCGGGTGCTGACCGACGCGAACACGCTGTCGAAAACACCAACAAAAACAACATAAAAACCGAACACTTGAACGCACTACAACGAGAGAAAAAGCAACACATCCTCAGACCTTATACGAGAACCCACGAGGTTCAACTGGACCTCTCCCTCCAGAGGAGAAGGCAACACAATTCTCTCGCCAAGTACCAACACCAACGCGCGTTGCACCCACTGCCTCAGCACATCATCCTCGGGCAGCTCGGACAACCACTCTGACGATACCTCAGCCCTACTCACGTGAACAGAGTCGAGTCGCAGCGCCATCGCGCCTGGCTGATCAGCCACAAATTTCAACGCAAAATCCACACCAAACTCAAGGTGTAACATCAACGCTGATGTGCCAAACAAATCCGAATAGAAGTCCATCAAAAACGACTCAAAGGACACCTTGATCGTGTCACTCTCCTGCACAAACTCCACAGAAGGCAGCGCGCCTGGATACATGGCATAATTGGCGCGACCACCAAACAACGTCTCTTCAATGCCCAACTCTCCAGGACCAAGCTCGGACATGGAGACCGTCTGTGATGCGGTCCCTGGTCGCTCCATCCCCACGCACATAAAACCACCGCGCGCCATGGATTGCATCACACGCTCAATCACACCATGAGACACCGAAATGGCGAGCGTGGCATTCACCTCATCAAGCAGCGCAGGATCAACCACAGGCGGCTCCGACTGATACTGCCTCAACGCATCCAGAGACACACGCGGCGCGCACACCGCAGGCTCAAACTCAAACGCATAATCAAACTCCGCAGTAAACCCTGTGGGCGCAAGTTTGAGCGATGATGTAATGGGCTCACTTAAATCGCCATGTGACAGAAAACTCCCCTGCTTGACGGCCAACTTGTGCGGCTGCGAAAGCTCAACAAAACCTCTCTGAACACCAACAAGCTCAAGCAATGAACGCGAAAACAACTGACGCACAGATGTGCCAATTGCATCACGCCCATAATTCGTCAAATAACCCTCAAGCTCCTCCTCGGTGAGTTCTCCTGCTCCACCACCTTCAGTCAAATCCACAGGACATGACCCCACAGGATCAAGTCGCACTGAACCAAACTGCGTTGAGGGCAACGACACAGGCTTGAGCTGATATCCTGTACTGTCTTCGATCACCGCCAGATCCGCCACAATATCGGCGTCCACCACGGCAAGTTGCCAGCGACAAATCACCGTGCCCTGCTCACGCTCAAACCGCACGGGAATGATGATCTGAAACGCATCCATCTCAACGAGCATCGTGGTCAACTCTTGCTTTGGATACGCACTTAACCGCGACACGGGCAGAGCCTGCTCCACAGGCCCAAGCCTCAACCCCAACCCATTAAACTCAAAACTCTCTGCATTCTGAGACAGAGTCACACCTGATGAAACGCTCTCCTCCCACAAACCCTCAAGCCCCTGATTTGAAAAGAAAAAACGCACACCTCGCTGGAGCTTCACCTCGGAACTCGGTGGCGCGCCCTCATGATCAAGACGCACCTCCACCTGCTCGCAACCACACAACAACACCCACAACAACACGCCAGAAAGCATTGCACTCTTACGCCTCATTGCACCACCTCTTGCTCCACCACATGAAGCTCCGACACCTTGCCTTGCTCACCATCGACCAGCGACTCCATCACCCCCACCAACACACCACTTGCGGTCAACGTATGGTGCACAAAAAGACCTGTCGCCCCCTCTGCAAACAACGCCCTGTGCTCCCACTCAAATGAGGTATCATCCTCTCCTGAACGCGAACCTACTGCAAACCGCGCATCAATATCATAGCCATCAAAGTAACTGATGAGCGCGCGATCATTGCTATCAAATGAGAGCGTTGTAAATGCCCCCACGCTCCCCTGCACGCGCTGGCCAGAACCTGTCAAACGCGTACCATCATCGACCACCTGACGCACAAACAACTCATTGCCCAGATGACCAAACATCAACCGCCCAAGCGTGCGGTCCATGTAGGCAATACCAAGCTCATCGCTCCCTTGCATCTGCGCCAGTGAAGGCCACTGTCCTGTCAAATGCCTGCTCATTCCCTCGCGATCTCCCTGATCAAGCACGCGCACTTGCCACGCACCATCGGACTGCTGCCGTGCCAACCTGAGATCCCCACAATCCTGATCGTAATACGCCACTGCCATCAAACCTGAACGCAATACAACCCCATCAGGATGCTTGCCTACACCCTGTCCTCTCTGCTCCCTTACGGTCGCATCACACCCCTTGAGTACGTTTACATCACTCCCATCATCAATCACGCTCGTGCGCCAGCCATCCTCACTGCTCGTGCGACTCAACATCATCAACGACTTGCTCTCGCCATCACGAAACACAATCATCGGCTCGCCTGCCCGTAACACCACATCAAAGTCATCCGAGGCCGTGTAACTCCCAGACTCAATTGTTTCTGTGCTCCACGCCAAAGGCTGCTGAGGATCGGTCGATACACGCTGCGTCGCCAGGTGATAAAGCCCCCTCTGATCGCTCCATACCACCACGGTCAAATCACGTGAGCTCGCCAGCGACAAATGCGTCACGCCGCTTTTCACATCCTCTGAAAGCACTCGCCAACGCCACACGCCACCCACCAAATCCTTAGAACTTACAAGAACTTGACGCGTTACAGGTGCGAACACAACAGCATCCAACCTTGCGCTTGAAGAGACGATCCTCGCGGCCCTTCCTGGCACTCTATCACCTGTGAATAGTGGGAGCGCATCCGATACGCAAATCCTCGCCTCCTCATCGCACTCAAACGACGCGGGGCACTCGGGGTCACAGGCCGTCGTCTGACCTTGTGAGCACTTTGATGCACACGAGGATAGACAGACGAGCATGCACATCGCCAAAAAACGAACGACGCCCAAAGGGGGCAACTGCCCCCCTCGGCGTCGCGTATTAAGTTGTAAACCTGTACTCAAGGTCACCTGTCATCCTCAAGGCAATGGATAAATCGCAGGGTACGCCGTGGTAGGATCAGTTTGTTTGTTGATCACATACTCCACCACGAGCGATGTGCCGCCCTGTCGAAGCAGCTCCGGGTAAAACCCATGACTACCATCAAAAGGCTCGGTCTTCTGACTCAATACGGTGCTCATCCATGCGCCCGAACCATTACGACGCACATGCATCAAACGGTGCAATGTTGCATCCTGGAACACCACCTCGGGTTGATTGCTCACATCAAGCTGGATCTGAACGTCTTCTCCAATCCTTGACACCAACCACTCACTTCCTGTGTCACGCAAACCACGCATGATAATCTCGGGATTGCTTGAAACACCCTGAGCATTCACACTCTCATACAACAATGAAAATGCATCATCCTGCATATAAGCCACATGCAACGTACCATCCTCACCAAGTACAGCAGAAGAATATGGACCTGTACCCGAGGCAAGATACTGAGGCATTGACCACGCCCCTGATGCATCACTCTGGCTCCAACCCACGTTCTTCTGAAGACCATCGTAGAATGTCACAAGCACGCCATCTGCTGTCTTTGTCATGTCGGGATACGCGCCAACCATCACAGGTGTGCCCACAGGTGCTGCGCTGTCATAAGTCTCCATGCACGCGCCTCCTGAACAGGCGTAGCCATCTGTACAACCTGCTGCACAGGTCGTCTCAGGAACCACGCATTCACCTGTGCTACGCACACACACAGCATCGCCTTGGCAGCGCTCCTTACATGGTTTTGAGGCCGCACCTGACACGATCACCTGAGCCCCCTCAAAACTGATCGAATCGAGCGAAGCAGCAGGATCAAGAGTCATGTGCCGAAGCTCAGAGAACCTCTGGTTATCTGCCTCAAGCTCCACATTATCAACCAACGTCACCAGATGAATCTTTCCATCAGCAAAGAGTGCCTTGTTAAAAAGACCACCTTCGCCAGCATCATCAGCAATCGTTGTAAACGCCCAGTCAAAGCCTTCTCCCTGACGCACACCGCGTGCATAACGCAACGCCTTGTTACTCAGATCCTGATAGAAGACATGCACATTTCCCTGTTCATCCGCCACGATAGCAGTATGAGCCCCCACCTTTGGCCCCTTGACCTTGACGCCGCCACGAGGCCCATCAAGCGCGCCTGTCACGTCACCATCCGTCGGTACTCCATCGACAAACTCCCATGCCACCGCATAGTCGCTCTCATCGACAAGACCCACCATCAAATCACCGTAGGTCTCGTTGTAGGTTGCGATCACAAGCCCATCCTGAGTACGTGCCATGCTGGAATAACGCCCGTGCTCACCAAGAGGAAGAGGATCAGCTTGAATGCACTCACAGGTGCTTCCTTTAACCATACACGTTTCCTGGTTCACCTCACCAAGCACGGGATTTCCAGGCACAAAACCAGGATCACACACGGTGCCATCACAGGGGTCAGGATTATCAAGGCATGCGTTTTGAGCAAAACAGCAGAACTGCTCATCACCACAACCATCAGCGCAATAGTCTTCACACATACAGGTGTTGTCGTTCAAACAAGTTCCCTGCTGAGACACATCACATACATCCCCACAGTCCACATCTTCACGACACTCGGGCTCCACACAGATGCCAGCTTCACAACGCTGTGCGTCGTCGCACTCTGCATCACTTTGACAGGGTGTTGGATCATCCTCCACACATTGAGCCTGCTTGCATACAAAACCATCTTCGCATGGTGTTGCACATGCAAGAGGATCATCGCTGTTGGTACTTGGTGCTTCTTCACCACAGCCAGAGCAACCACTTGACACAGCGCCCATGCCAAGCACAGCCAACGCGCCTGCAATCATCTGTCTGAAATGCTTGCGCTTTCTGGACACACCGACCATACCAAACAACACACCAAGCAGTGCAAGCGCACCAAATGGAGGACTTTGCTTACCGCCCATGGCAACCTGTGAACAGGAAGAGCTGCTCTCCGCTTCGGCAGGTTGCGGCGCATCAGGAGTTACTGATGGTGTCACGCCCCTGACCGTATATGAGTCGCGAGTGGTTAAACCCTGACGGTCCTTGACCTCAACCTCCACGCGGAAGTCACGAGTCATCTCAAGAGCGTCAAGGTCAAGCTCCTGTTCGACGCTCCATGCACTCCACTGACTTGCAGACTCTCCATCATGAATCTTGTAACGATAACGCATATCATTGGCGCGATCGGTCAGATCAGATGCATTGAAACTGAGCCTGCCTTGAACGCGCTCAAGCTCCAGTGAAGGGGCCTGATAATCGATGCGCACGTCAGTACGTGCAAGCTGCTCACGGTTCACCAACACATTGGACTTCGCCACGCGTGCCTTGACCTCAATGGTGTGCTCACCAGGAAGTGCAAGCAGAGGATCGCGAACAACGACATCACTTAACTTACTGTACATGCTCCAGAATCCTCCATCCACTCGCCAGGCAAACTCCACATCCTCGCCAGCAACAAGCTCACGACCAGCGCCAAACAGAGAGGCAGAGAGCGACATCTTCACCTCGGGCCTTACATAATCCTGTTTTGTGGCTCCCTCTGGGTACACCACCTCGACATGATCAATAGCAGGTGTTGGCAATACCTTGTCGCTGGTGGGTTGCATGCCAGTCGCTTCAAGGTTGGCAAACAGTGCAATGTACTGGCCACCATCAACGCTTGTGATATCACCCTGATTCAAGACAATCCTCAATCCGAAGAACTCGGGCAATTCAAAGGCGAGGTTCAGCGAGTCGGCAAGTGATGGCAACGCAAGACCCACGAGAGATGGAATGACCTCAGCGAGCGCGTCGGGGTCTTCTTCCAGAAGCTCTCCGTTCAAACCACGCAAGTTGGTCAACGCCTTCTCGACATCACCAAGCACAGCCTCCACATTACCTGTACCATCAGGCACCACGGCCACGGGCAACAGCAGGTCGATCCTCACTGTGGCCACACGGGTCCAGCGATCCTGAACCCAGGCGTAGATGTGAAGATCAAGATCCTTCCAATCGATGGTAAACAGACCATCTTCAACAACATAACCTTCATCGGTCTCCATGACAGTGTTCTGTCCAAGGATGATCTTGGGAGCTTTCTGCGGCACAATCTTCAACTCTGCCTGACGATTGTCATCATCCGTCAAGTTGGTCAGAGAGCGTACAAAAATACCGAGTGCAGCGGTGCTCAACTGAGCCGTTGATTTGCTGTCCACTTTCAGACAGGTCGCTCCACTTGCCCATGCGCTCCAGAGGACATGCTCAATCATGCCTCTGTACACGCCAATACCAAGATGGAATGGGTTGTTTGTCCCTGGCCTTACATCACCCACCAACGTTGGTGAAATTGGCACCGCATTAAATGCAGGGCGAGTAGTGGGGTCGATTGGGATACAGTCAGAGAGCACCTCTGGCTGGAAACCAGAACGAATTCCGAGTGTTAAACCAGTATCAACATTGGCATAATCGGCAAGTTTAATGAAGGAATCGACCTTGGCATCAGGTGTCTCCGAGAAGTCCCCGATAGTCTGTCCAAGCTCAAGCGCACCTTCAGCACCAAATGGAGCAGGCACGCACTCACCATTACCATATTCACAGATACCATCACTTGCGCACATCGCGTTACCAGGACAGCTCTCTGTCTCACAGCTCAAACACAGGTTCTCGCGCACAGTACTGTTAATCGTATCACGCAGTTGGTCGCGGATTTGGTCTTCAAGCGTGCCACGGATAAGGCCTCTGAGGAAGTCCGCCGTGGTACAGATGCCACCACCCTTGAGGTCAAAGTCAAGCTGGTTGAGGTTAATGCCAACCTCTTCCACATTGATTCGCATATTCTGCGTTGGACTCATGCTATCCACGGTAAAACGCACAGGTACGGTGGCCACGACAGTGGCAGGATCATTGATGTCACCGCCATCTGCATAAGGAGTGACATCACAGGTCACACGTGAATTAAACAGAGGATCTCTTGCTTCAAAAGGAATCGTGGCGTTCAAACCACCAATGGCAACCTGAATATCAAGACCATTTGAAGGCACAGGAGTGATGGTGGTCTGCTCAATCTCAAGGTTGATCTCACAGCCCTCAATGCCGCCTGAACACATCGGCTGGTCGCCCTCGTTATGGTAACCTGAGCGGCTTCGCACATAAGGGAAGCACAGCTTGGTGTCCCCGTCCGTATTTTTTGGCAGACAGAAGTTCAAGCCATCAGGCAGCGCGCCCTCAACCAAAGGCTCAATATTATCCTCAACAAATCCAAGACCTTCTGAGCTCACGCGCACCTGCATCGTGCGTGGCACGGTCTTGTCATAATGTTGGGGTGGAAATGGGCGAGCCTCAAAACCATCACAACTACAGTCCTGAGAAGAACATGCGGCCATGGAGAGGAGGGACATATAGAATGCGGTGCGCAAGGAGGCACCAGGGAAAAATGCACGACGAGACATAATACCTACCTGATGAGTCAATCCATAATCGGAATATCACCTGCCATCTTAGCGCTGCTTGTAACGTTCTGCAAACTAGCAACTTTGCAAGTTCCCTGAAAATAAAGAGACCCACAGGCTATGTCAACTTTTATCACTAAAGGTGCAAAAACTGACATTAAGCCTTGTGGTATCAAATCTTTTTACAAAAATCACAGCGTATCAGACCTGATCCTTCAACCAGCCAAGATAATACTCTGTGGATTCGTTGTTCCTGAGTTCTCCATCCATGATCGCATCATCAAGCATGGTTTTAAGCTCACCAATGCGAGGTGAGGGTTTCAGGTGGAACACATCCATGATGTGCTTGCCAATGCCCGAGGGGAGGCATGGCCTGAGCGCGTCCTGTTGCTCCATGTCACGAATGCGCCTTGCGAGATCATCAAGACGATCGAGCGCAGCCTCACGCTTCTCATCGATACCCGTCGTCAGATCTGCACGCGCAAACCTGATCAAGGTGTCCACAAACGGATCGATCTTCTGCACCATCCTGCGTATCGCAGCATCACTCCAGCTCTTTTCGTAGCGTGTGATATAGCCATGATGAAGGATGATCCCGCG
>CATLTV010000117.1 GCA_950059285.1 uncultured Pseudomonadota bacterium
GGGCCAGAGCCTCGTATCTTCAGGCCCGAAATCACCTTCGGGATTGATCCCATTGCGCTGGGTCGAAATGAAGAGATTGATCCCCGACGGTTTGACTGGTTTGAGCTCCAACAGATCCCCTTGCAACGAAGCTATTCATGGCAACTTACGGGGTCAGCACGACGAGGATATTTGACCGCGAGCGTGAGCGAGGGGGAGTGCGCTGCGCCAGACGAAGATGCATGGAAAGGACTGGGGACGCGTGCTGTGCCAGAGGATGAGGAGTGGATCGAGCAGCCCGTCTGTATGGCAGCGCGTCCTGTAAGGCGTGATGATCAGGGCGTGGTCAGAAACGTACCGTTTGCACCCGCGCCGATGCTTGCCATTGAACAACAGGATTACGTGCCTCCCGAGGAGCGTCCTCCTGTGATTTACCTGTACCTGATCGATACGCTTGTCCGAAGCCAGACACGTTGCGATCGTGCCATCAACGGCATTGTGGGTCAGATCGACAAGAACTTCGGTTCACGCGCGCCCGACTCGGTGCGCCTTGGTTCATTTACTCCCCTTGACCCGCAGAGCGGGCGGCCCCTGTCGGGCTGTGATCAACGTGCAGATCAGGACTATCCTGTGAGGCAAATGTTGGAGTTAATCAAGGAGGCAGCCGCGCAGCTCTACCCACAACATGTACGCATGGTGTTGGTGTACATTAACAATGTGGACTTGCCGCCATCGACTCGTGTCTTGGAGCAACTTGATGAACTTTTGATCGGTGTGAGCTCTATCGATAAGGTCTCCCCCTATGGCTATGCGATCGGTTCAAACACGGTGCTCTCCCTGACTGAATGGAATGACAGCACAGGATGGCGGCCCATTGATGATGAGACTTTCCTTGAGGATATCAAGGCATGGGGAGATGTCACATTGCCCTTCCGCACCATGCTTCACGAGCCCAGCACTCCCATTCGAATCAATCGGCCTGTCCTTGCCGAGGACAAGCCAAGGTACTTCAAGATCTGTGATGTGACGCCCAATGAAATCAGCAGCGTGGGGCTTCCTTCCTCCAGGGTGGTTTATCCTGCGGGCCTTGATTATTACGTCTGGCCAGCGCCAGATAAACCCGATTACCTCATCACTCTGGAGAGCCAGTTGCTCGTTCCCAATACGCAGTACACAAGGGTCCGTGTATCGGTGCAAGTCGAGACGTGTGAGCGCTTTTGCGATCATCCATTCCGTACGGCGGGACAACAAGATCTGAACAACTGGCAAGACACAGCGAGGTGCCAATGGTTGTGAACAGGATCACATGCTTCATGACGCTGTTGTCCATGATGATGTTGGCGCAGGTCTCCTCTGCTTATGCGCAGCAAGATGATGTTGCCGAAGGCGCGGAAAGTTTGCCCGAGGACACCTCAACCTCTGCTCTTGTCGTGCAAAAGCCTGATGTGGGCGTGCCCGATGTCAACGCGCGTGCTGGTGGTGAGCGTCCAACGATTCAGAATCGTTTTGCCAGCAAGAGGAGGTTGCTTGTGGTGCAGCCTTTACTCATGACACATGTGCGCGATGACTTTTACAATTCATGGGGTGGTGGCGCCGACCTTTCTTACTATTTTACAGAGCGTTGGGGCCTGGAGCTTCGCGCAGTATTTCTGCGCACCACACTTGACGCCGCCGCCTTCGACATCAAGGAGCGCTTTGGCATTGTGCCCGATGCTCGCCCGCAAAACCGCTGGCTAAACGTGGGTGTGCGTTATTCACCTGGGTATGGCAAGTTCTTGATGTGGGACAACTTCGTGGTTCATTTTGATCCTCAGCTTGTGCTTCATGCAGGTGTGGCTTCGGCGGATCGACGATTATTGCCTGGTGCCACGGCAGCGTTTTCGTTGATGACGCACTGGAGATGGGGGATCAAGGCCAAGGTTGATCTGGGGATTTCTGTGCAAGGCGAGCAACGAGAGCGAGGCTGGGTTCTGACGACAGGGTTTGCGCCTGTGCTTGGTGTGGGTTGGGGGAGGAATTTTTGATGTCGCGTGTGGACCTCAAAAAGCGATGGCAACCCCCTGTGTGGCTTGTGCTGATGTTGTGTTGTGCGGGGAGTTCCTGTGTGACTTATGAGCGCGCGGCCTTGCTTGAGCAACAGCGGTTTGATCTGTTGTACTCGCGTAAGCTCGTACAATTTGAGCAACGTCTTGCCAGCGAGAATCAAGGTGGTGTTGATGATGACTGGACACGACTTGGCGAGGCATGGGTCAAGCTGTTGAACTGTCAGGCGATTGATCCCTATGCGTTGATGCCCGAGGATGATGGTGATGTGAGCGCTGTTGATCCTGTGGTGGAGCTTTTACACGCCACGCTGGTGCTTGAGGAGCGTCGTCGCAAGCGGTTGGTACATCACCGCGCCACGAAGTTTGTGCCGAGGTCCATTTCGGGGACGATCTTCGATCCTATTGATGATAAAGACTATTTTGTGCGCAATGTGTCAGCAACTGTGGCCGAATCGGCGGTGGTCTGGCCCAAAGCAAGTGAGGCGTGGGCAGATGAATTGCCAGGGTATTTGCCACAAAATCCCGAGTGTGAATCGCTTTATCGTGCGCTTTACAAGGCAGGTCGCAAGGAGCGAGCCGCTTATGATGCGATCCAGAAAACCTGGAAGAAGTCGCGTGGTCTGCCAAACATTGATGTGATCAATTCGCCACCTCCACGTCATCGATTGCTCCCCTCCGTGGAGCAACTTCAGCTCTGGCGTGATGCAGCCTATCCTCAGGAGGATGAGTCGACCAAACTCGTCGATGAATCAACTGAAGAAAAGACGTCCTCAAGTGTGCAGCAAACTGAAGAGCAGGTGAAGACGCGCGGCTTGCTTGTGGGGGAAGATTTGAACGCTGAAGATCCCACGACAACGCTTCCTGAAACAGGTACGTTGGCGTCGCTTTACCTTGCTGAGATTATTCAGGCCGAGCACGTGCTCGCCGTGGGTGAGGCGCTTCCAGAACATGTGCGGTCACTGCCATCGATTCATGCATTGCTCTGGAGAGTGCGGTTTCATCTGGTGTTCATGGCAGGGGAGCACATTCGTCAGCTCTCTGTGGTGAGTCGCCCTTCACCACGAGAGGCAGAGTTGAGGCAGGCATGGGTGATGAAGCGACGAGAGTGGGCGTTGCCACTTGCACAACAGGAGCTTGAGCCTGGCGCTTCACTGGAGGTGAGCGAGCAAATCCTTTCAAACTGGAGGATTGCTCCATTGCTTGAGTATGCTTTGTTTGCCGAGGAGGAGCGTCGTTTTGAGGATGCATTGCGTGCGTATGAGCGAATTCATGCCATTGGTGTATCGGAGCGCAACATCTGGTCCGCGCGTTACTTGCATTTGAGGTTACTTGGAAAGCTTGGCAAGTGGGAGGATATGGAGCCTTATATGGAGGAGTTACCACCCCAGCAGTCGAGGTTGTACACTCCTTATTTATGGCATGTGAGTCGAGCGCTCTTTGCGACAGGGCAGTATGAGCGATTTTTGGCAGTGGCGATGGAGTCGATGCGCGATCGTCCGTATCAGTCTGATCCATTTATGAAGGCTGTTTATCTGAAGATGTTGGCGACATTGACAGAGCGTCCATTTGAGTCAAGGACCGTGGAGTTGCTTGAAGATATGGGTCCACGCTCATCCACATTTGATCGTGTGGAGGCGTATGCGGCGGTGTCTCTTGACCGAGGCAAGACGGAGAATGCGCGTGCGGCGGCAAAGTGGTTGCTTGGAAAGCATCTTAATGCCAACTATCGTCCACGTTACCATGCGATTCTTGCGCTGGCTGCGTTTCTTGAGGACGATCTTACTGCGTTTTCGGCATCCCTGGATGAGGTTGTGGCAAGACCTGCGGACCTGGTTGAGGCGGTGGGTGTAGGGCGACGAGGATCGTTTTTTGTGAATGCTGATGAGCAGCTTGCGCGGGTGTTCAGGGAGATGCTTCCTGTGATGGCGGAGTGGGGTGATGGGGCGCAAGCAAAGGCGCTCAGGCAGAAGTGGCTCAAGGTGATCACGTTGCGTGCGCAGTCTTTTTTGCAGAACTCTCCCGAGTCTCTGGCTCGACCTGCGCTGGTGGAGCTGTATCGCATCGCATCAAGTATGCTGGAAGATGATGAGCCGCGAGCCTATCCCGAGCGTGTGGGGGCAGTGGACCCTGCGCCACTGGTTCTTGGCACGGTACGTGTAGGTGAGCGTGAGTTAGATGCGTTTGAACCTGGAATCAGGACATATCATGAGCAGGTGCCTTCCTTGACGTTGGTACCTCGCGATGATGTGCCCACAGGGGAGTGGATCGAGTGGTTTGAGCCCACGGCCAGAGATGTGGTGGAAGAAGGTTCAGAAGTGGTTGAGGTGTCCAGGTGATTGATTTTAAATGTAAATTCATTGCGTTCTTTGGGGCATCTGTAGCATTGCTGCTGGTTGTGCTCACTCCTGTGGGGGCATATGCACAGGAGTTGTCTCTTGGTGAGAAGGTGGGTAACGCGATTGCGTATCCATTTCGCCGCGTCATTTCGCCGTCAAAGAATGCGTGTATTACGGACAAGCAGTGTGTGTATGACAACACTTCATGTCAGGGCGGTTTTTGTGTCATTGATCCAAACAAGCAGATCGCTACATCATCAAGCTCCTCACAGCAAACATCAGGTGGCGATGTGCAGATGTCGTCCACCACAGAGCCTGGGATGCAGGGCGATGCCTTGCAGAATGTGACCACCGAGGAGGAGTGTGACATGGACAGGCGTTGCAGGATTAATCGTCTCAAGAGACGAAATCAGGCGAGGCGTTATCAGACGATGTTGGAGGAAGAGCAGCGTGTGATGGATTATCAGTCCAGTGTAAAGCAGAAGCGTAAGGATGCGAAGCCGCGTACTGCCAAGCCGCTGTCGACAGAGTTTTATGTGTCCTTTGGATTTGGATTTGCGGCTGCCTATTCTCTCAGTGATCATCTACGTCTGGAGGGGACGCTGACGTATCTTGATAGTTACGTGGATGCCGAGACAGTGGTGGATGGTCAGACGGTGTATTCAAGTGGTTATGTGGATGGTTGGAACGCGGGGGGAGCGGTCACATATTTGATGAGGAGTTCGTGGTGGACACCGTATGTGTCGGGCGCGATGATCCTGCATCGAGGCAACTATTCATCGTGGGGAGGGTATGATGGTTTTGGGTTTGATTTTGAGGGGTCATCAGGCGTGCAGTCGATCATGCACCTGGCCGAGGCGAGGTTTGGTTTTGATGTGCAGTTGAACTTTGGAGCCAGGGCGAGGTTGGGTGTCTTGTATCGATACCCGATTTATACGCAGGCAAAAACGGGAGTGGCAAGTTATGATGACGGCTCTCGAGAGATATTAAATGAGTGGATCAAGGGGGAGAGAAGGATTGCTCCCGAGTTTTCAATAGGGTGGGCATTTTGAGGATGAAAGTAGACGCAATTTCTCACCTGGATGGGACTGTGTATAAGAAGGTTTTTGCTTTGTATTTTAATGTCTTGTTGTTGTTTCGACGAGTGTTTCTGGTGTGTGCCTTGGCGCTGACCGTCCTTTGTGTTGGCAGTGTCTCTGCATCTGCTCAGGAACCAGATATTTTTGGTGATGAGCAGGGTGGTGGGAGTGAGGACGTCGAGGAGGTTGGTGATGAGCCAAGGGCGCAGGAGGTTGAGCCGCTATCGAACGCGGAGGCAAGTCAGCGCATGCGTGCCTATGTCTCGACGAACAAGAGCCAGATCACGATTCATCAGATTGTGTCCGAGATGGTGGATGATTTCACTGCGGATGTGAAGGACTTGAACCTTGCGGTGGTGAGTCCGATGGCGATTCGTGGTGTGGCTGTGACGCCAAATTTGTCCGCTGCATTTGGCGACTGGGTGCACTCGCAGATGGTGAATAACATTGCGCGTCATGCCAAGATCAAGATCAAGCGTTGCATCAGTTGTGCAGCGTTGACGACCAAACTTGATGGTGATGAGTGGGTCGTACAGATGGGTCATGTGACACAAGACGAGCTTGCCGAGGAGGCAAGGAAGTTGGGTGTGATCGCGTATCTTGATGCGTATGTCTCATTTGATCCAGGTGCAAACAGCGTGAGTCTGAGCGTGCAAATTTACCGCGCATCAGACAGCAAGATATTGTGGACCGAGACGTACATGAGCGACTCGACCACGGCGGCCATTTTGCGAAGTGGCGATCGTTTACAAACACGTGAGGAGGCATATGCCGAGCTTGTCCGCAAGATCGAGCAGAAGCCTTATTATGGGTATCAACTCACGCTTGGCATGGGCTTTATCCCTTATGACTCGGCGACGTCCCCGATGCTGAGTGGTATCATGGTGGGTGGACGAATTTACGAGAAATTTGGGGAGGATAAGAGGCTTTTGTACGGGCTCCATGGCGAGAGCTTTTTGAACTTTGGAGCCAACGCGATCGCAGGTGCATTTGTGGGGGCGCTGGCTCAGTATCAGATCAATGAGCCTAACTTGAACGATCCTATCTACCGCGTGGGAGGATTGGTGGAGGGCTTTATCGCGGGTCAGGAAGGAAACTCGGTGGCGATCGAGGCCAACGCCGAGGCGATCTTCCAGTTCAGGTTGGGTGCAAGCCTTGGGTTGATGTACTTCCGCCCCGTGACCTTTGCAGGTGCAGACCTCGGAGGTTTTGGTGGCAAGGTCAGGTTCTTATTTAACTGGTGATAAAGCGAGGATTTGTTTTGAGAAAGTTTAATCTTAACAGTGAGATAGTGAACCTGGGGTTGGTGCTTTTTTGTGTGCCAGTTGGGATGCTTACGGCGTGTTCATCGACCAAGGAGGCTTCGACCACAGACAAGGTGATTGTGGTGCCAAGCACGGCGACATCTGCGCCACCATACCGTGGTGATGGCTCTCCAAGCTCGAGACGTTATGTGGTGCGTATGAGTGATGGTAAGCGCGACTGGGAGGTTGAGTTTCCCGAGAGCGCCAATGGGTATCAACTTCGTATTCCGTTGAACGATGGCAAGAAGGATCTGGACGTACAGGGGCAGCCCTTGACCAAGGCAGACAAGGAACTTCTGGAGAGCCGCAGGCGTCAGAATGTAGCGACCGAGCGTGAGGGCGTGTATGCCGATGGCAAGAACCTTGCTGACGATGAGAGGCGTAACCAGGCAGGTGGTTTGCAACCAGGCGCAGAGCTTGGTGGTGGAGATAGCGGTGCAGTCGATCCCTGGGCTGGCACGGAGGATCAACCCGCCCCGACACGGCGTAGTTACTTCCTTGGAATCGAGGAGGTTCAGAAGTTATACCGCGCAGGTCGTTATGAGATGGCCGTGGTGTTCTTGAAGGAGCTTGATGAGGATTATCCCGATGATCCCAAGATTCTATCGATGATGGGGACGCTGTATTTGAAGCTCAATCAGGAAGATCTGGCGCGTGAGTACTGGGAGAAGGTCTTGCAGATTGATCCGACCAATCGTGCAGTAATTGATGCGTTAAAGCAGCTTAATCAGCGAGGGGTTCCTTCTGGTGGGGGCGCAAACACAACGCCATAAATGGCGTAATTGATGTGGTTTTGTGTTGTTTGTAAGTAACTGTAGATAAAAGAGAAAGTCAATGCATATAATCTTTGGTGCCCTGATTGTGGCGGGGTCATTTTTACTGGCGATGAATTACATCAGCGATGAGTTTCAGGGATTTTGGAATATGTACTCCCTGATTTTGCTGGCGGGCGTGCCCGTGGGTCTGACCTGTATTGCGTTCCAGTTCAGCATGATTGGCAAGGGATTCAAGGGGTTGTTCAGGAGTCTGACAAAGAATCAGCGTCGAGAGCGAGAGCGTTTGGCGCAGAGCTTGTTGGACTTTGGTCGTGAGGTCAGGAGAGAGAAGGGAACAGCGGCGACAGCAGCGCTTGAACGCGAGCGAGATCCTGTGTTTCGAGCGCTGGGTCGACATGTGGTGCAGCGCACCAATGCCGAGGAGATCGAGGCTGATGCAATGATTCTTGGGCGACGTGATCTTGAGGACTACAGGCTTGGCGAGAAGGTCTTTGCTGCGCTGGGCGACTTTGCACCTGCGATGGGGATGATTGGTACAGTGATTGGTTTGATTCAGTTGCTGGCGAACATGCGTGATTTTGAGAAGCTTGGGCCAGGTATGGCGATTGCGTTGTTGACGACATTTTATGGTCTGGTGTTGGCACACATTCTGTACTTGCCGATTGCGCGTATGATCGCGGCTCAGGGGGCGGAGCGTGCCGAGAACATCAACCTGATCGTGGAGGGGATGTTAAAGCTCTCAAGGAAGCGACCTTTGCACGAGGTTCAGCAGATGGTGCAAGGAGAGAAGGGCTCGCGCGCGGCATAAGCTCGTGTAAGTGATTGAATGTATTGTGACCACGTTAACGTAGGTAAGGTTTAAGATGGCACGAAAGCCGATGGACATAGACCGCTTTGCAATGGATGAGAGCGCCCACACCGGGGGCTGGATCGTGAGCTACGCGGATATGATGACGATTATCCTGACCTTCTTCATCCTGTTGTTGTCAATTTCGACGATTGCACAGACCAAGTATGAGCTTCTTGTGCAAGCTTTTACAGGAGAGAAGGCGGGTAACTTGATGGAGGTCAAGGAGAAGATCGACAAGGTGATTGAGGAGCAGCGTCTGGGTGGAGAGATCTCGACCAAGATGGACAAGGATGGGCTTGTGATCGAGTTCTCCAATGCGTTGTTGTTCCAGTCAGGGGACGCCAACCTCAAGCAAGGAGCAGAGACAGTATTTGGCCCAATTGAGCGCCACCTTGTTGATGATCTTGAGCCTCACTATGGTCTTGTCATTGAGGGCTATACGGATGATGTGCCCATCTCCAACAGTCGTTATGCGTCGAACTGGGAGCTGTCTTCAAGTCGTGCGATTCATGTGATGGAGCGTCTGCATGACGCGGGGCTTGATTCGCGCAGGATCTCGGTCAAGGGGTATGCCAACACGCGACCTGCGACGGATGTGGATATCTCTGATCCAGGCGAGCTTTCCAAGCTGTCACCCGAGGAGCTTGAGACAGTGCGCGCTGCAAACCGTCGCGTGATTATTCGTGTGGATGCTCTTGATCTGGATGTCCTCAAACGCGTGGGGATCACGACAGGGGCCAAGATTGAGCGCTTACAGGAGGCAATCGAGAATGAGAACGTTGAAAAAACCAATGAACTCAAACCTTTCGAGATGCCTGATGTGAAGGATGCTGTGAAGCCCTGAGCTGTGCTGGTTACTTTAATATTGAATTAAGTCCTTGTGTTGTCGGCAGCCGCGGACGCCAAAACGATAGAGAATCAAAGAGCATGAAAGTTGAGCCTGTAAAGATGAATAGAGCAAAGAGTGTGCGAGGAATGAGGCGAGTGAGCATGTGGCTTGTGAGCGCGCTGATGGGGGCATGTGCAGTGCTTGGCGCAGGCTATGGCGATGCCTTTGCTCAGGCGACACCCACTGAAGTTGCGGCGATGAAGCGTAAGCAGGCCGTGGCAGAGCAGCAGGCCACACAGGAGATCGAGGCTTTGTTTAGTCGCCTCTGTCCTGGTCGTTGTGAGCTTATTGATGTCAAGGCGATCACCTCTGATCCAGTGGCAGTGGGTGAGGTCACACCTGGCTTTGATGGTGTGGGGGCGACAGGATCGTATGATGTGGAGGTCAAGCGCCTGGATGCGCGCGTGATGATCGATTCCACGTTACCCAAGGCGTTCATGTCCAATGTGCCACGTATGTTGACGTTCAGACTTCAGCGCATCGTACCTGATGTGCGTATTCAGCCTGTGGCGCTGGAGTTTCCAAAGCCTCAGATGGAGCCTCTTGCTCAACCTGATGAAATTGAAGAGCCTGCCCCGGAGCCTCCCAAGGCAGAAGAGCCGCCCGAGGTGCCAGAAGAGCCAAAGGCAGAAGAGCCCGAGGAGGTGGAGGAGCCGATCAAGGAGGAACCAAAGTCATGGCTTCGTGAGCTGTGGGAAACGTTCTTGCCCTACCTCCCTTACATCGTGATGTTGTTGATTATTTTCGGTATTGTGCGTGCCTTGTTAAACTGGTTCAGGGACAACAAGATCGCCCGCAATGCACCTGCGATGGCGGCCACTACGGGCGCCGAGCTTGGTACCAAGGTGATGCCCAACAAAGACGCGCTTCGTCGCGAGTTGACACGCTCACGCGCGGTTCAAAACGAGGTGTTGAGGTTGTGGCTCAAGGAAGACCCCGAGAGTGTGGCGTTGTTGGTGCGTATGGTGGGTACGGATGTGCTTCAGGATGTCAAACAGGACACCTCACTACGTGCATCACTGGCAGAGGTCAGTCAACAAGCCGCGCTTCAGAGTGAACCGATTTCGGTGGATGAAGCGCAACGTGTCGCGCAAGAGACGCGTGCACGCATCACCGCTGCACGTATCATGGAGAATGAAGGTAATCTTCAGGGAGACTGGGACTTTGTGCAGGGGCTCTCTGTGCCCACGCTCCAGCGTGTGTTGTCGAAGCTGGATGCGCGTGAGAAAGGCTTTGCCATTGGACAACTTCCTCCAGCGCTGCGAGCATCATTCCTGGAGCAACTGTCTGCGCGTGAGCGTCGTGAACTGTTTATGGATGCAGGAAGTTCGGAAGGTCTTGATCGTGAGGAAGCTGTCGCGCTGGCGACTCGACTTCGCGAGGAAGCCGAGCAGATCGCACACCTTGGAGATGCTGCAAGTGGTCAGGCTGCCGTGGTTATCGACATGCTTCGCGCCGTGGATCTCAGCGAGCAGGAAGATACGCTGCGTGAGATCTCTCGTCGTCGCCCCGAGGTGGCTCAGGCTGTGTTCTCACAGGTTTGTCTTGAGAGCACCGCGCTTGTTGCCCCTCAGGATGTTGTCAGTGATGCCATGTTACGCACACCTGTGGAGACCTTGACTGCCTTGCTTCGTGGTACGCGTGAGGATGTACGCAACTATCTCGTGGAGCAGGCTCCACCCAGCATCAGGAGTGCTGTTGTGCAGGAGCTTGAACTTGGCATTCCTGTCGTCAAGAGTGAGTACCTTGATGGACGCAGGATCTTTACGGATACGTTGGCCTCTATATTGCAGCGAGAAGGAGAAGATCTTGTGGCGATGAACGCACGTGTGATTGATCGTCATGCTCATGAGGGAACACAGCACGCGTGAGCGGTGTTCATATCTTGAAGAATCAACGGGTTGTACGCGGAACAGGAAGGTTGAAGAGATGAAGAAAAGCTTATACATAATGCAGGTTTTGAGCGCATTGCTCCTCGCGATGGTGCTCGGTTCTGGGTGCACAATTATCCGTTATGTGGAGGGCAATAACGATGATAATTCAGGTGGTGATCCTCCTCCTCCCAAGATTGTTGATTTGTTGGTCCTGGTCGAGCTTGACCGCAACACTGTACAGCTTGCCGATGACTACCAGTTGATTATTAGCAATCTGCAAGCAGGGCTTGCCACAAGTGGCGTCTCAGTTCGCAAGCTTGCAGTGGCTCCAATGTATCGACGCACAGGAAGCACAGCACCATTGATTTATGGTCAGGGTGAGGACTCCTCGGAGTTCTTCAGTCCAGAAGATGCGATTCGATTTTATGCCATGGATGATGGCCAGCGTTACCTTCGCGATAGCGTCGACACCGAAGGCGAAAACCTCGCCACAATCGGCATGATGCTCGACACTGCGAGCATCTACAATCCAAGGGCTGCATCCACAGATTCCTCACCCTATTTCACCAACGCGGCTGATGGTTTTATTGTCCTGCAACTCAACGCCAGGGCCAGAAACTGCGGTCACGAAGATGCAGGTTGTCTTCTTGAAGGTAAGACTGCTGCAACGTTCTTCACCGCAGAGTCTTCAGGGAAGGCAAGCTGGTTGGAACTTCCCAGCGCAACAGGACTCGCAAGTAGCAGGATCTTTCACCTGAATATTGCCACTCCTGAAGGTGTGTCCGACGAGGACTTTGTCAGCAAGTGTGAGGGACGAGCAGGTTTCAACGCAAGTAACCTGGATCATATGGAACCCTCTGCATTTGAATATTACACGGAGTTCTCAAGTGCGGTGCCCAAGGAAGGTGGCTGGGCCAAGTACATCGATATGTGCGAAGCAATGAGCTCTGTGGGCGTGGCCAAGCTGGCCGCTGTGGGTAAAGAAATTGGTGGAGAACTTCGATAGTCAGCAGGCAAGCTCTTGAATCCTCAAACTGGTGAGCGTATCGCTCACTCCATGATCACGATCCTCGCATTTTGCGTGGGCCTCCTGTTAGGTCCACGCTTTTGTGCGTCTCCTGTCGATGAACAAGACTCGCCAGCAACAACCTCTGAGGTTGTCACTGGCGATGCTGACAAAAATGTCATTGATTTTCATGATATGGATGAATCTTTATCGAGGGCAAATACACCATGTCCCGAGACAAGGATCGTGTATCAGTGTCCTCCTGAAGAGGAGGAAGAGCCTGTTAAAAAGCAGGGCGTGAGCACATCTCAGAAAAAGAAGCTCCCCCCACCCGAGCCCGAGCTTGATCCATTGCTCAGAAAGCGTCTGCTTGCCTGGGTGCGCGATCGTTCTGATACGCTCAAGGTGTGTCGTGATGATGGCCAGGAGATCTATCGCATGGCTGTGATTATGTTCGTGGATAAATCAACCGCCCGTGTGCAACGTGTAAGTGTCAACGCTTCACGTGGCGTGGTGCCATCTGCTGTGTTGACGTGTGTGCGCCGAAAAGTGCAGGAATGGAAACCACCTGCCGAGCTTACACAGGGACGCACACAGCTTGTTTTTGGCTTGAATATTTGAGGCTGTTGTACATGGCGAACAAAGCTAAAAACCTCGCGTTACGCGAGGTTTTTAGTTTTGCATCGTTCTTCAGGCTGTGCTGACGCTCTGCTCGGTCCGCCTACGTCAACAGAGCCTGGAGCGTCAACTTTTCAGCGGCGTTGCTTTATTTTTTGAAGAATATCACAAGCGCTTTCAACGCCGCCATCACATGCTTTTTGGTAAAGCTCCAACGCCTTGTTGGTGTCCTTGGGTACACCAGCGCCATGAAGGTAGAGTACCCCCAATCCTCCACATGCCTGTGCAAAGTCTTGATCGCAAGCTTTTGTAAAGTATGTTCTCGCTTGATCTGCATCTTTTGGGATGTTTTGTCCTGAGTAATAAAAGATACCAAGGTTGGTGCAACTCTGCATTTCTCCATGATTGCATGCTTTTTTCAGGAGTGCGATGGCCTTATCCATATCCAGAGGAACGCCGTAACCCTGCGCATAGTGTGTCCCCAAACTGCTACAGGCGAGCATTACATCTTGGTCACAAGCTCTTTTGTAAAGCTCGTTGGCTTTGGTAAGATCTTGAGGGACGCCATTGCCTTCGGTGTAAAGAACTCCAAGGTTGTTGCACCCCATGGGGGCGTCTTGCTCACAAGCCTTCTCGAAGAGATCGCGTGCCTTGGCAAGGTCCTGAGGAAGTCCATTCCCTTGTACGTAATTCGTTCCCAAGTTGGTACAAGCATCGTGAAAACCAGCGCTGCATGCGCGAGCATAGAGTTGATTTGCTTTGTCGATGTCTTGGGGAAGTCCAGTACCATTCTCATAGTGCATGCCAAGTCTCGTGCATCCAAGTAGAACATCTGTGGTGCATGCTTTCTGTATGTATGTGTTCGCCATTGCGATATCTTGCGTGACAT
Organism: uncultured Pseudomonadota bacterium; assembly: GCA_950059285.1. Lineage (GTDB taxonomy): Bacteria > Myxococcota_A > Bradymonadia > Bradymonadales > Bradymonadaceae > CATLTV01. Next base: position 13,646 of record CATLTV010000117.1, read on the forward strand.
ATTTGCCGTTTAGATAGAATTCGCTCAGGTGAAGACAGGAATTCATTTCATTGAGTGTACATGCTTTTTGGTACAGTTGAACGATTTCGTTTGGGTCTGGTGTGTCTGTGGCAGTTCTCAGTGTCGCGGCAAGGTTGAAACAACTAAGAGCATGCTCTGCATCACATGCTAGCTTGTAGAACCCCATCGCTCTTTGAGGATCTTTTGCTACGCCAACTCCCTCGCCGTAAATCTGGCCAAGCTTGAAACAACCCAACGGGACACCCCCATCACAGCCCTTTTTGAAAAGCGCAGTTGCTTTCTGGTTATCTACAGGTACACCCTTGCCCCTTTGATGGTAAATACCAAGCTGTGTACAGCTTAACGAATTCCCTTGATCACATGCTTTTTGGTAAAGTTGGTGGGCTTTCGTTTCGTTTTTGGGTACACCTTCACCTTTTGCATAATTTTCAGCCAGTTTGTGGCAACTTTCAATGTGCTCTGCCTCACATGACTTGATGAGTTGTTGGTTACTCTGGTTCACTGGTGCCTGATCAGAGGTGTGCGCATCTTGAGGCGATGTGTCACTGTGCTCTGTCGTTGGTGTAGCACATGCTGTGACAAAGAGTGCACACATGGATAGCAATATATGATTTGCTTTGTGTGAGTAATTCATTTTTCGTCCCTCTATAAAATGTAGTTAGTATGGTGATATTTGTGCTTTAGGTTCTGTTGACCTAAGCTCCCGTCGCGGAGCTTGCCCCGAAGAAAAGAGTAGAAGAGAGGCATATTCAGGCGATCCCGATCGCCCTTCATTGCCTCTCTACCCCTCATTCCTCCGTGCCGTCGCTCTGCTCGGTCCGCCTAGGTCAACAGAACCTAGAATGCTCTAAAGACGAGATGGGAGAGGTTTGCCCGCAAGTAACGCTTCGATTTTGGGGACGTCCTTGACGAGTGTGAGGACGATGAGCTTGGTTTCGGCGTTAAACTGACAGTTTGGGCCAGGGTTGAAGGTGTACTCGCGGTTGGTCTTGTTGTACACCGCAACAATCAGTGCGTCGGTGTGTTTTCGCAAGTTGGCCTGCTTGAGGCTCTTGCCAATGAGCGGACTCGATTCGGGAATGTCCAGCTCCTCAATGCGGCGGACCTCGCCGTGGTCATGCATCATGAGATCAAGGAAGCCTGTCACCTCGGGGCGGATGACTTCAGCAGCCATACGCATGCCACCAAGCACATTGGTAAAGATGATACTTGTTGCGCCAGCACGCAGGAACTTTTGCTCTGATTGAGGGTTTTCACCCCGTGTCACAATACGCACCTTCTGGTTCATGCTCCTGGCTGTGATGGTGGCAAACAGGTTGTCGCGGTCATTGCCAAGCGTGAACACAATGCCTTGTGCGCGTTCAATTCCTGCCTCTTCAAGGATGTGGTCCTCGGTGGCATCTCCCACAATATAAGGTACCTGGCGCTCGTAGTTGTGCTCGATATCTTCAACTAGCGATTCAATGCGCTCCACATTGCTATCAATCAGGACACATGGGCGATTACTGCGAATAATCTCGTCGAGGACGTGTTGCCCTGTGCTGCCAATTCCTGAGATGATGAAATGGTTGTTTAACTTGTTGATTTGCTTATTCATTTTTCTTCTAAAAAGCATGTCTCGCAAGTCACCATCCACGACAAAGGCGGTGAGTTGAGAGACAAAGTAGAGCATGATTCCCATTCCCATGATCACCAACACCATGGTCAGCGCAATCCTGTCGGGGTAACCCGTCACAGGAATGACCTCGCCAAATCCAATCGTCGTCAGCGTAATCAACGTCATATACGCCGACGTGAGCAGATCGTACTCACCTTCGCATAAAAAGTAGTAGCCAAGCGTGCCGACAATAAAGACTGCGAGCAAAAGACCTGCTGCACGAAGCAAACGACTTAACGCATGACGATCCGCCTTTCTTGAAGAGAGGTTGCGTACGCGTGAGATGAGTCTTGGTTCTGTCGTGATGAGCTTTGACTCTGTATTGGAATCTTCGGCCATGTGTTGTGTAGAAGAGGATTGGAGATTTTATAGACAAAGAGTGATATACTGGTACACAGTGATTGTAGCATATGTAAGAGCCGCTGGTGCATGTGTCTTACCCCAAGATGAACAAAGGCGCTAGTTTAAGGAGCGATGATAAATGGGCTGGAAGTATCTTGATATCAATGTTCTCAAGGATGTAGAGCTGTTTCGCAACCTGAGTGATCGCGTGTTGCAGGAGATCCTGGTGCTGATGACGACACACGACTTCAATCGTGGTGAGTCGATCTTTCGTGAAGGTGAACCTGGTGATGCGCTTTATTTGATCCTTGATGGTGAAGTCAGAATTTCCAAACATATTGAAGGGGTTGGAGAGGAGGCGCTCGCCTTTTTGCCCGATGGATCGTGCTTTGGTGAGATGGCTCTGATGGAAGGGCGCTCCTCCAGAAGCGCTAGCGCCATCGCTCAAAAAGATTGTGAAGTTGCAAGATTAAAGCGCGATGACTTCCTTGAGTTGATGGACCGAGACAAGGATCTTGCCATCGAGATCCTCTGGGGCTTTGTCAAAATTCTCTCCCTCAGACTAAGAAATTCCAACGATAAGGTCGCCTTCCTCGCGATGTCCAATCTGTTTGAATAAACGCATACAAAAGCATCAAAGGGGCGAGCCATTGCTGCGCAATGGCTCGCCCCTTTGGTGCTTTTGCATGACGACAAGAATCGCTCGCAATAACTCCTTTCACGTGCTTAAAAGGTGAGTCCAAAACCAGCATTTACACCATGTTGTGTCGGCATAATCATGAAGCTTTTGGTGGTCTTCTGTGTGTCAGGGAGTCCATCGTCATTGTTCCATGAGGACTTGAGTTGATAACCGATAATTGAACCTGTGATTGGTAATATGACGCTGGCTGGGACTGAGAGTGTAAGTGTACCTTCGTTTTTCCCCGATCCATAATAGAGCAAAGTACCAAGCCCGGCACCAAGACCCGCACCAATCAATCCTCCTGTTAATGTGGATACAATGCTGGAGTTGCTGCCATTAAGACGTCCTGTGGCGTACACAGGGAGTGCTGTGACCGCAAATGTGGTGAGTGCGACAAGGCTTGGTGTTTGAGCATAAGTGCGTTGTTGCTCCTTCTGTGAGGAGTATGATGCTGTCCATCCAGGTATGAAAATACCCATGATGAAGGCAGGATATACAGCTACTACAGATGCGACACCTGCTTGCGCACCAATCTCGGCAGGTCGTGAGAGTGTGGGATACCGAGTGTAGTTTGGGGATTGGATGGGAGGGGTATTTTTATTGGCTTCATTGTCCTGATGGGCTGGTGAGGTTGGTTTCTCCCATGCCTGAGCCGTTGTGCTTACGAGTGAGAAGGCAGCGATCATACATACAATAAGGTTCTTCATGTGTCGTACTCCGATAAGTGTTCGTACATATTATGTGCGTGCCATGTACATTCTTGGTACATGGTATGGAACGCACTGTGTCTGAGAGGGGGCTAAGGTCATAAATTGATAGCTTTTTACCTCTCATATCTGTGCGCTCATTCGCAGTACAGTCCAATCCTCGTGCCAATGTGATGTGAGAATTGTTCGTTATTTTGCATGCGTTGAATGAATAAAATCGAAGGGTTGTTCGTCGGTAATTGTAACCATTTGTTTTCAATAAATAATTTTAAGGATGGGTAGTAGTTGATGAAAAAGATTGGAGTGTTGTTACTTGCTGTGTCATCGATGAGCGTGTTGTTTCCTGGCAGTGCCTGGGCTGATCGCAAGATGTCTTTGCAAAGTAACCGATTGATCAAGGATGCGGATGATGTGTTTGCGTATCCTCATCTTGCGCGTGATTATCACAACATGGTGTCACTTGATTATGCATTGAGCGGTTCGGGGAGCGGACTGTTTTTGATCAAGGGTAAGCAGGCAACTTGGGGTTTTGCGTTGCAGCGTGGTTCGTTGTTTGATGTGACCTCATTGACAGGGCAGCAGGAGTTGTCTGCGCTTGGGGATGTGGGCAATCCTGGTATTGGTACGGTCACGCCAACGGGTGTGACTCCCACGGGTGCATTTGACCTGTTTTTTGCAGGTAAGAACGTGGGTTTGCGTTTGAATGCAGGTCTTGACCGCGAGTTTCAGGCGGCGACGACAGACACCACAGATATCATGAAGCAGGCACGGTTTCTTAACCTCGCGCTGGGTGTAGATCTGGCCGATGAATGGGAGGCTGCGTTTCATCTGGGGGCTGCCAACTTCAATCAACAGGAGGATCAGTCCACCACGCAACGCACCAATCAGTTCAGAGGTACGGCGCTGGTGCGTAATTATTTTGAGCGCAGTCCCACACATGATGTGGGTATGTTCCTGCGCGCTGGTTATCTGTTTCAGAGCGCCGAGCCAAGCTCCACGGCAGATCCTGTGAACTCGGGTCGATTGAACCTGGGCGTGGGTGTGGGGCCGCGTGTGAAGGTGAATCAGAAGATTGAAGTTGCCGCGTATGGTGTGGTGGATTACCAAAATATATCAGTGACTTCTGGCGACACCAAGGTGTCTGCGCATAATGTGTTGTTGCCAGGATTTAATGTGGCCGCAGAGGCATCGCCGCGTCCATGGCTTCGTGTCAGGGGTGGTATGGAGTATGTGCTTGATGCTGCGTCGGTCGGCGAGTCGTTCAGGGTGACGCGTTATGACTCGTCGCTAAATTGGAGTGGTGGTGTTGGTTTTGTGCACAACGATCTTGATGTGAACCTGACGCTTGCTACAGGTGCTCCGCTTGGCGTGACACCAGCAGTTGAGGAGACACCGACGACCACTGATCCCACGGACATGACGGGGGCAGACGCCGAGGAGATTACAGCAGGTTTGTTTGATAACATCGGACCCTCCCTGATGATCTCAACGACGTATCGATTTGGACCTTCACGTTACCATAGTATGACGGCATCCGAGGACGATGAGGCGCTGCGTGGTAGTCCTCCTGAGTCTTCCGAGACCAAGTCCAACATTCCTGTGGAGCGTCCTCCTCAGGGTGATGTGCAAGGGCGTCCTCCTCAGGGTGGAGAGCAGCGTACAGGTGGTGTGCCAACGCGACGAATTCAACTTCCCAATCCCATGCAAGAGGGTGAGGAGGAAGAGGTTGAAGAGACTTCAGAGGAGACTGAAGAGTCAGCAACGGACAAGGCTCCACGTAAGAAATCGGGGACGATGGGGACACCTCCGCCATCAAAGCGCCCTGATAGTGCGATTACGTTTTAGGTTGTTATTCTGTGTATGAATTGAGCGTGGGCGAAAAAAGAGTCGGCGGGAGCGGGGCCAAAAATCGAAGATTTTTGGCCCC
>CATLTV010000118.1 GCA_950059285.1 uncultured Pseudomonadota bacterium
TTGCCCCCTGCCACGGCGCTCTTTTGTTTTCTATATCAATGCTTTATAACTAGTTACAGTTGTAAGGGTTGTACAGGAAATCTCCAGGCCAGCGCACAAAGCCTGGCTCGCGTGGAATGGACCTGACCTTGCAATTCGCCCCATCAAAGGTGCTACCATCAAGCGGACAATATCCTGGTGAGGAAGGAGTATGATAGAAGTGACCCTGGTATGTAAATCCAGTGGTGCCAGCAGGCGCAGATGGGCTGATTTGACATCCTGCGGGGTAACCTCCGCTCGCACCCACAAAGGTCCCGATGACTTGACCATCAATCCATCCACAGGGGCTCAGTGACGCCCAACTCACCTCTCGATAAAACGGTGGGTATCCCTCCTGAATGCGGACCTCCTGAAAATCGCCACAGCCACCTACAGCAGGTAATGAATAGGTCGTCTGGCATTCACCCGCCCAGTTACATACGCTACTTGCAGCGTTTGGCCTGGAATCAGGGAACACATCATAACATGCAGACCAGCCCGAGGTTCCCTTGGGACGCAAACAAATCTTGTAGGGCTCATTACCTTGTTGCCAGCTCGGGAAGTTGATCAATACCCTCACACGATCGTTGCTAGCCCAGCTAAAGTTCAGGTTCATGCTGAGCCCTTGCCGATTCGTAATAAGCTCTTCATAGCCTTCAGAACTTTCAGAGTTTTCAAAACTTTCAGAGTCTTCAACCTTGACATCATCGTCCTGAGCTGCGCTCAACGCCTCGGACTCCTCCACATCCTGTTGAGCCATATCAACTGACTCACCACATCCCAGACCAGCCATCATCATGACCAGCAACAGCATACCTTTCAGATCCTTCATTCCTTTTCTCCCTGTTACGGACTCACCCCTGCTGTGGGTCGAGTCACAATGTCTTGTATGAGCATTCAACGTACGGGGAGCGGTGATGTACTGTCATCGTACATCTATCATACATGTTTTTTACACTGTGGCTCGAGAGCAGCAGAGTGCTTGCGAACCTGTGACGGCCTGCTGATCTCGAACGAAATGTATAAATCTACAAAAACCTTGTTGCAAGTTACTTGCATTTATTTTACTGTCCACAAGTAGCTTGCTTAAACAAGTTACTTGCACATGTGGAAATCACTGCTCTTCTTACCTTGTACTTCACAGTGATTGACCATGTGAGAGCGATAAGAAGGAGGCCTTTCTTCAGGTCGCTCAAAGCTGCTGGTTTGCGAGGTTTTGTGATGAGATGTCCTCGTGAACCAGCAGCTCTATATCTTTCTGAAGTATCTTATTAAACACAAGGAAAATCAAAATGTTGTATGATGTTGCAATTCTTGGTGCGGGTCCATCAGGACTCTCCGCAGCGCTCGCTCTTGGCCGCGCATCACGACGAGTTATCGTGTTTGACGCAGGCTCTCCACGCAATGAAGCCGCCACACATATCCATAACTTTGTCACGCGCGATGGCACCCCTCCCGAGGAGTTCAGGCGACTTGGGCGAGAACAACTGGGCAAGTATCCTGGCGTCGAATTTATGGATGAAGCTGTGTTGAGTGTGGAGGGGGAGCGTGATGACTTTGAGTTGCTGACAGTCAACGAGACACGTATCAAGGCACGCAGGATTATCCTCTGCACAGGCATGATCGATGAAATGCTTGATATTCCTGGATTTTCAGAAGCATGGGGACACTCCATTTATCAATGCCCCTACTGTCACGGCTGGGAAGTCAAGGGACAGCGCTGGGGTTACCTCGCCATCGGAACGGAGGCCCTTGCACATGGATTTGCTGCGATGCTCAAAAACTGGAGTGATGATGTCGTGGTCTTCCATCCTGAAGAAGAGACCCTCCCTGATGACATCATCGCAGGACTTGAGAATCACAACGTCTCGCGTCACGTAAGTCCTGTCAAAAGGCTCGTGGTGGATGGACACAAGCTCACACATGTTGAGCTTGCTGATGGCCAACGCATCGCCTGTAACGTCCTCTTTGCACACCCACCACAACATCAGGTCAAGCTTGTACAGAGCCTTGAACTCGAACTTGACCCACAAGGCTTCGTCCAGGTGGATACCATGACACGCCAGACCTCTCGCCCTGGCATTTACGCCTCGGGAGATCTTACCACGCGCGCGCAGGGTGCCATCATGGCCGCCGCCACAGGCACACAGGCTGGTGCCATGGTCAATTACGAGCTGAGCATGAGTCCCACATAAGCGACTCACCAGCACTGAACTGTGAACATGCATTTTGCTCGCCGTATGTAACCCCTGCATCTCCCACCTCGATCCTCCTGAATGATGAACATCCAACACCCTCCTTCATCTCTTGACTCTCTTTTCCATGCTACATATCGTGCCTGACCATCACACAAAGTGAATTAAACCTCGTGGTGTAACACAACATGACGCATGTATGGACAGGACAGAGCACAAGGAGTGCAGATGAGTGGATTTCAGGAGCTGTTTGGCGACCTTCGCAGCCTCGTAAATCAGGAGCAGCCCGATGGCAAAGCGATCTGGAAGATTTTGAAGACGATGGCCAAAGCGTCACCAGACCGATTCAAGGCGGAGGTCGTCGAGGGATACCTCCCTGCCTTCATACCTCGCCTCTCCAGTCCGCTTCATGTGTGCAACTCTTTGAAAGAGTTGGAGGACGTGTGCACCATCCTCTCGTTACCTGTGTTTATGCTTTCCCTCTCTCAGCATGAGATCGGAGACGAGGGCGTCAAAGCCCTGGCAGCGTCACCGCATCTGAGCCATCTGACTACGCTTTACATCGTATGGAATGAGATCGGTGTTGATGGAGCCAGAGCCATCGCGAATTCACCACATCTGAGTCACCTCACCACGCTTAAACTTAATGGCAATAATCTGGGAGTTGAGGGTGCCAAGGAACTGGCAAACTCACCACGTATGAGCAACCTCAGGACGCTTAAGCTCTCTGATAATCAGATAGGAGTTGAGGGTGCAAGGGTGTTGGCTCAATCCCACTACCTGAGCAACCTCATCGAACTTGACCTCTCATCCAATAACCTGGGAGTTGAGGGCGTCAAAGCGCTGGCGAATTCGCCCGGGTTAAGTCACCTTTTCTGGCTTAACCTCTCATACAATAAGATAGGAGTTGAGGGTGCAAGGGCTCTGGCGAAATCACCGTATCTGAGCCAGCTGACAGCGCTTCACCTCGATGGGAATGAGATAGGAGTTGAGGGTGCAAGGGCGCTGACTGAATCACCGCACCTTAACTACCTCACCCATCTTGGCATCGATTTAGAAGATGAGTGACGTCTGTGTTTTGGCGAACCACACGATCCTATCGTACAGCGAGGAACAACTGGCAAGCGCGCTTCAACACATCGAGGAGCGCTTGCCAGAGCTTCAGGGGAGCGTTCTGACTCAGTCCCATGAACTGGGCATCTCCCACCTCGATCACGCACCATGAGCCATCCTGTCTCTGGGCCACATCCACAGCGATGTAAGGGACGTTCAGCCTCCGAGACACCTCCACGGCGAGCGTGTGGACGGCGTGTTCTTCTGCCTGACTGAGCGGGTTGACGCTGGTGTCTTTCCAGTAAAAGCCGTGGCTTAGCACCTTGTTCTGGAGCACGAACACGCGATACTCGCGGGTGATGGGGAGCTGATCCTTGAGCACAGGTGTCATGGTGCGCAGGTTCAAGAGCTTGCGGAGCACGAGCTGGCCCTGTGTGCGGCGAGGACGTGCTCTGAGCTGTGTAATAATGGCGTCGAGCTCCGGGGCCGAGTGCGCGACGCAGGCGTGTAACCCCAGCTCCTTGTTGGACTTGATGGAGCCCTTGACAAAGAGAGGATAACCAAGCGCGCTGGCCTGTGCGTGGATATCATCCGCGTTTATCGAAACGATGGCGCTTTTGGCGGTGAGCTGCTCGATGTGCGGATAGTAGCGCGAAAAATTCATCGCCAGCGCGCTCTGTTCCGGGCTGTTGATCAGGTGCACGTTGTGCGTAAGTGCGGCGTGATAAAGTTGTGTATAGCGCTCAGTAGATGGGATAAATCCGCACCATACCGCATGACACGGGGTGTCAAAATGAGGGAGCCAGCATAGCGCATCCTCTGCAGGCACAGCGTCAAAAGAATCAGGGATCGCGCACACTCTGGCGTCGAGCTGACGTATCATGGACTCGAGCTGCACAAGCTCACGCGCGCTTGAAGCGTGACTTGATGTGCTCACCTGATCGATAAAAACGACGATTTCCATATCAACATAATCCCTTGATTTTATTATCTTATTATTTTATTATATCATTAAATAATTCAACGGCTTGGTAATTTACTTTTCTTTTCTTACCTCATAGACGCGTCATAACAGATCCAACCGCGTCATTGTGGTGCCGTCCCACTGGTAGGCAGCGACGGCCTCGGTGCGTGCACGAATGTGAGCAAGACACACAAGCTCGGTGGTGGAGCCATCATCGTGTGTCCAGATGTCGTGGTGACCTCTGTGCATGTGACCACAGGCGACAAGGCGTGGACGCAGCAGCTCAATAATGAGTCTTGCCTGCGCGCTACCTGCGCTGCGATGCGCATATTTTCTATCCTGCGTTAACCCCTCTGGCCACTCGTGCAACAGTAGAATATCAGGTCGTGGGAACTCCAGAATACGATCCACATCGTCCTCGGTGTATCCAATAAAACTCTTGTTTGACACCGAATGAAAGGACTCAAGGGGTGGTCTCTTGGTCGTGTAAAGTTCAGGTACAAACACGCCGCTCAACCCTGCAAGCATCAAGCTTTCCTGAATCTCAACCTTCCCCACTCGCCCAAGATACACACAGTGCCTGATCAGCTCTGCGCCGTGTGGATGCTGTTCAAGCCAACCATAAGGTTCGTGGTTACCTCCGATGAAGTAGACTGGCCAGGGAAACGTACCCCAGCCCTTTACAAAGTCTGGAAAATCTCCAATTTCCTTGTACTTTGCAGGTGCCGCCATCGAGCGAAGGTCTTCATCGTGACGATGAGGCTCAAAGTCACCGACCTGAGCTACAAAATCAAACGTGCGACCAATCTTTTTTTCCCTCGCACGAAGCTCTTTGACCATGGCATGCATGGCACCATGTACATCTCCAACGAGGGCGAAAGTGAGGTTCATAAGGGTACTCCAGATCCATATCCAATTGCACCAAGACCAGCAGAACACCTGTCTGATCGGGATATATTCCCATCGCCCTCACCCTCTCTAAAATAAGCATGTATATGTGGGTAAGCACCTGACATGTAAGCATTACCCGCACGCAACAACCTTGTGAACACAGCGCGTCAGAACCTTGACGGTCCCCCCGTTTATACCGTAAAATCACGAAAAGATGGCATCGACATTACGGTGTCGACTCGACATGAGCCGACACAAACGGCCCACAAGAGACAACCTCTTTTTACATCACTCAAGGAGTCACTGGTGTTTCGTGCAACAGGATTAAAGACAGGTCCCATGATGGCAGGCATAATCATGCTCACAGGTATGCAGGTAGCCTGTCAGGGAGAGATCGCACAACACGAGAATGAACCCATGCCATGGGAGCAGACAGACCCATCGACCGATGAGCAGAACCCTGCTCAGATGGACGGTTCGGGTGATGAGTTGACGGACCCCATGCGCGACGAGCCTGTGGTCAACGAGCCAGACGAGCCTACAGATACGCCCGATCCAGGCATGATGCTCCCTGATACAAACGCATGCGCACAGCCCGACGCTACCCCCCTGAGGAGGCTGAGCCACTTTGAATACTGGAACACGCTGCACGCGCTCTACCCCGAAGCCTCACTGCCCAATACGGAGCTTCCACAGGACGCTCGCAGCTACGAGTTTGACAACGAGGCCGAGTCGATGATCGCGAGCAACGTGCTCACCGAGCGCTACCTCGAGATTGCGCAGGGTGTGGTCGATGCGCTCAAGGCATCAGGTGAGTTCTCCACCATGGTGGACTGCGCGCCCACGGCAACAGATGCAGCCTCGATCAAGTCATGTGGTGAGACCTTCGTACGTCAGGAAGGCGAGCGCCTGTTCCGCAGGCCGCTGACCAGTGAGATGGTGGAGACCTACAGCGTAATGTTTAACGAGGACTTTGCTGACGCCACATTTGAAGAGCGCCAGAGCCTCACCTTACAGCTCCTTCTGAGCTCGCCCGAGTTCCTCTACCGCTTTGAAGCCCCTGATGAGGGCGTCGAACCTGGCGCAAGTGTCCCTCTGGATAGCTGGGCGCTGGCGAGCCGACTCTCCTACTTTTTATGGGGACAGGCTCCTGATGATGAGCTTCGCGAGCTTGCCCGTACAGACGAGCTCAAGGACCCCGCCGTACTCAAGGCCCAGGCAGAGCGCATGCTCGACGATCCTCGCAGCCGCGAAGTGTTCATGCACATGCACGAGCTTTGGCTTGAACTTGAGCGTGTGGAGCACGTGACAAAGTATGAAGAGGATGGCTTTGACCATGCGATGAAGGACGCCATGATCTCACAGGGGATGATGTTCGTCGATGAGGTCCTCTACAATGATCAGGGCACCATCGCCGACCTCTTCTCCTCCACACGTACCTTCGTCAACGCAGACCTTGCACGCATCTACAACGTCGATCCTCCCGAGCAGGGCTGGGTCGAGATGAACTTTGAGCAACGCACAGGCTGGCTCACTCAGCCAGCCTTCCTCGCAAGCCACGCACACCCTGACAAATCCTCTCCAGTGCTGCGTGGTACGTTCGTGTTAAGTCGCGTACTGTGTACACCTCCTGGCGCGCCACCCCCCGCTGCCGAAGCTGCGGGTAACGCCATCGCTGACGAGATCGTGGGACCTCTGACCAACCGTGAGCGCTACGAGCTCACGACAAACAGCCAGTTCCCCTGTACCTCCTGTCACCAGAGCATCAACCCTCTGGGTTATTCCATGGAACACTTTGACACGATGGGCCGCTGGATTGAGAAGGACTCCAATGACCTGAACATCGAGACACATGGCGAGCTTGGCGACTTTGTCTTTGATGACATTCAGGACCTCTCCAAACAGCTCTCAACCTCCAATGAGGTCGAGGCGTGTGTGACCAAGAAGTGGCTTCGCTACGCGTGGTCCAACGGTCCGCTCGAATCCTCTTCCTGCTTGCAAGAGGATGTCCTTGAGGCCGCACGCATCGCAGGAGATGACTCCATCAAGATCCACAACATTCAACTCGCCATTGTGACACACCCCTGGTTTGCAACCTACACTGCCCCTGCCGCTGCTGATACAGAAGCTCCCGAGGAGAACGAGTAATGCAAAAGGTACGTAACACACGTGAACTCCTTCCCGCGCTTGCAGCCTGCATGATCCTCGCCGCAGGCTTCTGGCAATGCACAGGAGAACTCGACCAGGTCAGGCGCAAAGTTGATGATGACACCACATCACCTGTCACCATGCAGCCTGACCTCGGCGAGGTGATTACACCCACAGAGGATATGCCCACCACGCCCGATCCTGCACAGGACATGGATGCGATGATGGAGGACATTGAGCTGACAGCCATCGCCATTGAGCCGCCAGCAAATGACCTCGAAGAAGGCAAGCGTACGCTCATCAAGCTCTCCTTGCTCAACGATGAGGGTAACCCCGTCTCGGAGCGTCCCACCATGCCAAACGCGGCGGGTGAACCTGAACCCATCCCCGTCACCTGGACCTTCTCCGATCCATCCGTCGCAGAGATGCTCTCGGAGACTGTCATCTACGGCCTCAAGGAAGGCACCACCACACTGACAGCGAATATTCTTGGTGTCACATCGAACAGTATCGAGATCAAGGTCTTGCCTGCACCTGTCGTGGATATTGGCAGCGTGCACATCACCTCCGATGTACCCGTACTAAACCCTGAAGAATCACTCGTACTCGAGGCGCGCGTGCGCGCACAGGATGGGCACGTCATCACCTCACCCGAGCTTGAATGGCACATCAGCGCACAGAGCAACCTCGAGCTTGACGATGAAACAGGTCTGCTTACAGCACTCAGTGTGGGAGAAGCCGAGGTCTGGGCATCGAGTAACGGCGTCGAGAGCGAGCGCATCACCATCAAGGTCAGCGACGCGCTCACCTACCCTGACGTGCTCGCCTCTCCTCGCGAGATCGCAGCGACATCAACCATCACCCTCTCTGCCGAGTTCAAACAGCTCAACACGGGCAAAGCACCAGGTTTTGGGACACCTTATGTGCCCTCGCTTGTCGAGGTGGTCGATGGCTCGGGCGCTGTCCTTGGCACGCTGCCAAACACGGACTATGGCAAGGCCGCAGGAGACATTGACATCAGCATGCTCCAGGCTGGCACGCACACGCTCCACATACGCGCGCAGTGGGGTGGACAAACCATTCAGAGCAAACCCATCACACTGTGGCGACAGGACTCCATCGACACGTCCTCCATCTGGAGTGACCTCACAGGAGGCCGCCGACTTGGCTCCGAGAGCGCGGTCCCCACAACCATGGGTGACACAACCTACCTCCTTGGTATTAGCTGTGCACGTGAGTGCAACGCAAAGGGCTGGTCATTCAGTGACTCCGACCCAAAATGGAATGACTTCAACTACCAGCGTCAAGCCGCTGTCTGGCCAGGCTCTGATGATCGCTCCACAACCTCGGATCGTACAGGCTATGTCTCGAGCTTCCACCTCCCTCGCTTTGAGTGGTGGGGCTGGCCCTCCCCCGACGCTCGCGATGTCAGCCTTGCCAAGGGAGAGCACGACACCATCCTCGTCGCCTTTGGCAACAAGGATACCTACAAGGACTTCAACCAGGAGGAGGCCCCCGAGCACTACTGGTATGACTGCTACCTCGCCGAGTGGAGCCCTACCGCTGGCCTCGATGGACAGGGAGGTTACAACCTCCTGAGCCCCGATCGTCAGGACTACATCTACAACCTGCCCACACCCGATACGATCACTATCGGCAAGCAGCGCAACCCCGAAGGCATGAACGCCGAACGCATCGAGGAGTGTAACGCTCCAAGGGCGATTGCTCGTCCTGATGGAAAGCACATCGTCGCCTTCCTGAGCAAGGAGCTTCCAGGCGAACAGGCTCATATCCGTATCCGTCAATGGAATGGTTCTTCTTACGATAACCTGTATGCGCCGTTCAGCTTTGCCACCGCCTCATCCAGGTTTTACGATGTGGCTCTTGCCAACGAAGATCGCCCGGTCATCGCCATTCATGGTGAGTCTGGCGATGAGGTCGTCAGGTGGGCTGAAAGTGGCGCATGGGAAGTCCTTGAACTGAGCAAGGGACTACAGATTCGACAGCTCTATAACACCGAGGATGGCCAGATCTTTGCGGCAGGCATCGCCCATGGCGACCTCCAGATCTATCGCATGGACGGCAATAACTTCACTCCTCTTGGCGCACCACTTGATATGATCAAGGAACTGCATGTGAGTGAACCTGCCCTCCTCATCGATAATAACCGTATCGTCGTCACCTGGGTTGAAGGCCCTCAGGGGAGCCGCAGCATCTACACCGCGCATGCCTCGCTGAGTTCACCGTCTTCATGGCAAGTGATTGGCGGCGGACCTCTCGAGCTGAACCCCGATCAGGACGTGTACACACCACATATCCATGTCGATGCCATGGGCCGCGTGATCGTAAGTTATACGGTGCCTGCTCCTCTTGATCCCGACACGCCCATCAGCAGCCAGGTCCTCTTTGATCAACAGGTCCGACGCTCTCAGATGTCTTTGCCCTGAAATTATACTGAAACTTTATCTATTATTTCAATCACTTAACTCACCATGAGTCAGCACATGTCTTCAAAGAAAACGCTTCAATCCTCTCTCAAGCGACGCACCTTCCTCAAGGCGATGGGTCTTGGCGCGGGCTCATTGATGCTCCCCTCTCTGGCTCGCAGCGATGAACCTCTCATCACACCACCCAAGCGCGTGGTGTTCATGATGAGTGAGCTTGGATGGAATCCTTTTGACTTCCGTATGAAGCCCGCAGGTGCACCTGACTCCGTGCTGCATCGCTCCATGGCACACCCTGATTATGCAAATCAACCTGATGACCTGAGCTGGGAAATCGATCTGACACGCACGGCCAAAGAGGATTACAGCAAAACGCTTGAGCCCTTGCACGCGGTCAAGGAATACGCCACCGTGCTTGATGGCCTTGGGATGCTCAGCATCGGTCTGGATGGTCTTGGCGATGCGCACGCAAAGGGCTGGGTCCATGCACTGTCTGGACACCCTTCAGGCGAATATATCACAGGCCAGAAGGCCAAGGGCGGCGCGGCAAGTATTGACCTCAGGATCGCGAGGTTCTTGCGCGAACAAAACCCCAACCTCACCGACCTCACCGCGCTCCACTTCTACATCAACGACGCATGGTGGGGCGGCGGCGTGAGTGGTTTCCATCACTTCTTTCATGACAAGACCGAGACAGGTCAGATCGTCAAGCACCCTACCGAAGCCAACCCGCAGCGCGTCTTCGAGCGTCTCTTTCCTGGTGGCATGCTCGACCCCGAGAGCGTCGAGGCGCGTGGCAACCGCAAGATCCTCGAGACGCTTGGCGCACGCTATGATTCTCTGTTCCCCAACCTCTCCTCACGTGACCGCCAGCGCCTTGACCTGCACCGACAGACCATCGCGGACATCAAGCGCCGCATCGAGGTCCTTGGTGCCTCACAATGTGCCGTGCCAGACGCTCCCATCAACGTCAATGGCATGCCAGGTGATGTCGCCTACCAGCAGAACATCGACACCTTCTTTGACCTCGCTACCACCGCGTTTTCTTGCGACCTCACGCGTGTCATCGGCATCGAGTTCCGTAACTCCGGCGCGATTCAGACCTCCCCCATGGGTTACAACTCAAACGGCGAGAACTTCCACGAGTACTACTCACACAGCATGAAGATGTATACGCACTGGAGACCTCAGGGAGCCAACGCCACCGAGGAGGAGTACAACAAGTTCCAGATCGCTGCGCCTGTGCTTGGCAACAAGAACCGCTTCCATGTCTCGCAGGCCGTACGACTTGCCGAGAAGCTGCGCTCCATCCCGGAAGGAGACGGCAACATGCTTGACAACACACTCATTATGGTCGCCGACGAGCTCACCACAGGATCTCACACACACGACCAGTGGCCTGTGGTCCTCATTGGTGGGTTTGGTGGCAGCATCCGCCCCGGGCGTTACATCCGCTACCCACGCGTCAACCCTGCCCCAAGCATCAACCGCTTTGGCAGGTCTTCACCCTTTGTGGGCGTCCCTCACAACCAGCTGCTCATCTCCATCTGCCAGGGCATGGGCATGCCCATCGATGACCTCGGCGTCAAGAGCGTCACAGGCCGCTTCTCTGGCCTTGGCGTCAAGGAGATTAGCCTCACCGGTCCACTCCCTGGGTTTGTGTAAGCCATTGATATAATAAACATGTGAAGAAAAAGAATGGGCGGTGGCCTGTTGCTTCAAGCAACAGGCCACCGCCCATTCTTTTTCTTCACATGTCATGTTTTTGTTTCACAACATCCTGTTACAGGAATACAGTGTCCCTCATGATTACACTAAACGATGTACACTTTGAACTGACTGACCTGAGCCTGGACCTTGTTCAGGCGTGGCGACATGTATTTCATGACTGCCCCAACGTGCACGCCAAGCAGGAGAGTATTCTTGAGGCCAACACATGTGCGCTTGTAAGCCCTGCGAACAGCTTTGGATTCATGGATGGCGGTCTTGATCTGGTGCTCAGCGAGCATTTTGGCTGGCAGATGGAGCACAATGTTCGCGAGCGTCTGCTTGCCGAATTTGACGGTGAGCTACCCGTGGGACAGGCGATCATTGTCCCTACAGAACACGAACAGATTCAGTGGCTTATAAGTGCTCCCACCATGCGCGTCCCCATGTCCGTGGAACATACTACCAACGCTTATCTTGCGTTTCGCGCCATTTTACGCGCGATCAGAACACACAACACCACATATCCCGACCAGCCGATTCGCTCGGTAGCCTGTCCTGGACTTGGTACAGGTGAGGGAAGAATGCCTGCCCATCGCTGCGCCAAACAGATGCGCCATGCTTATGATGTCTGTGTACTTGGCAAGATCCTCAAGAAAGGCGGCCTCGCTGCGGCTGTCAGAAATCACATGTCATTGATCGATCACAATGATTAAGCAATTGTGAACCGTACCTGACAATCAAGGTCATGCAAAACCACAACATGGTGAAAAGTTTCGGGTATATTGACTCATAAGAAACAGTCTGTTGCCGCTCTCATACCCTTATCATCGCGCCTCATGTGTTCATGTTCGCCTTAACGCACATTGTGTCCAGTGAATGCACGTTTCAATTTTGGACAGCACGGTTGCGTCCTCTCTTTGATTCATTCACGGACTCAAATTCACACATGACACATGTCATATTCTTACAAAGGAGACTTTTCTTATGAGCACCGATTCAGACAAAAAACTTTTTAGCACCTATGCGCTTGGAAACATCAACCTTGATAACCGCGTGGTCATGTCACCCATGACTCGCTCGCGTGCCATTGATTACCTGCCCAATGAATTGATGGCAGAGTATTACACGCAGCGCTCGGGCGCTGGACTGATTATCACCGAGGGCACCGCGCCCTCCAAAAATGGACTTGGTTATGCACGCATCCCTGGCGCGTACAGCGACGCACAGGTTGAAGGTTGGAAAGGCGTCACCGAAAGTGTGCACGCTGATGGTGGCAAGATCTTCTTGCAGTTGATGCACTGTGGTCGCATGAGCCACCCGCTCAACGTCCCCGAAGGTGGCAAGGTCGTGGCTCCATCCGCGATCGCTCCAGAAGGCAAAATGTACACGGATCAGGAAGGCGAGCAGCCCTATCCCACGCCAAACGCACTGACAGCAGAGGAGATCGAGCAGACTGTTGAGGAGTATGTGACAGCTTCGAAGAATGCCATCGCCGCAGGCTTTGATGGCGTGGAGATTCACGGCGCAAACGGCTACCTTATTGAGCAGTTCCTGAACCCTGGCTCCAACGTGCGCACGGACGACTGGGGTGGATCATGGCAGAACCGCAACCGCTTCGCCATCGAGGTCACACGTCGTGTCATCGATGCCATCGGCGCAGAACGTGTCGGCATTCGTATCTCTCCTTATGGCGCATTTGGCTCCATGGACCCTGGCTATGATGACGTCGAGACACAGTACCTCGCCCTGGCTGACGAGCTCTCCAAGCTGGGCGCCGTGTACTTGCACCTCGTGGATCACTCCTCGATGGGTACGCCTGAAGTACCACGCGAGTTCAAGAAGAAGCTCCGTGAGACATTCAAAAACACGTTCATCATCAGCGGTGGTTACGACGCCGAACGTGCAGAGGCAGATCTTCAGGAAGGTCTTGGTGACCTCGTCGCCTTTGGACGCCCTTACATCTCCAACCCCGACCTCGTGGAGCGTTTCAAGAAGGGCGCCGAGCTCAACGATCCAAAGCCCGACTACTTCTACACTCCTGGTGCAGAGGGTTACACCGACTACCCCACACTTGAAGAAGAGAAATAAGCGCTGCTCACTCCTGTGAATAAAGGAGAGGGCGACCTGTTTAAACAGGTCGCCCTCTCCTTTATTCACAGCCTTTCAAGACATGAGCAACACAACAAAGTCAACGTATGGCTTGCAACGGTTGCATAACTCGCTGTGAGTTGCACCAGAACACAGATGACACATACATTCTAATCGAGCTTAAGCGTGGTCAAGTTGGTCAGATGCGATGACTCCTTCATCCCTCTTCTCCTATATTATTGCGTCTAAGCTCAAGCGTGGTCAGATGCCTCAGGTGGATTGACTCTGCCAATGCCTTGATTTCCTCCTCTCCTACCTCCTTCGCTTTGAGAGAAAGCGAAAACACAGACAATGGTAAGAGAACACAGGCCTCCTCCAGTTCTTCCAAAGATGTGCACTGGTGAAGCGGTCCAGGAAAACGAGCGATGAATCCAGGAAGGTATCCCTCGACGACCTCCGCCTTGAATCGGTCTGGGGAGTCTTTGGCCATCGCCTCCAGGATCTTCCAGATCGCATCGACATCTGTCTTCTCTTGATTCATGAGGCTGCGAAGATCCCCAAACAGCTCCTGAAAGTCACTCATCTACTCTCTTTGCGCTCTGTCCTCTATCCACGTCGTGTAACTCACTTGTGCAATCAACCTGCGTTGTAACCATGCACGATAATCAGCGAATCGACGAGCGTCAACAGATGGCGGAGGTCATCGAGGATCAGCGTTTCAGCTGGTGTGCATTACAACGTAAGATTACACACACTGACATCAATCATGACTTGATATTACGTACAATACGGGCAAAGATGGAGAGGTCATGGTCTACACACATTATTCTCTTTTTACCTCTGGATTTCACGATGTTTCCACGCCTGTATCGCACCCTTGTACCTCTGACTTTTTGTGGCCTTGTCGCATGTACTGGTACCACCGACATGAGCCCCGACGACGACATGGACAGCGCCTCCTCCCAGGATCAGGGACGGACACAGGACATGGGCCCAACAACCTCGCCTGATATGTACATCACACAGGACATGGGAGGCGTGGTAACCGAAGATATGAACTTGATGCCACCCACCGATATGGGCGGCACGGGCGAGATTGACATGGATCAGCAAGACATGAACCAGCCCGAAGACATGGGGATGGACATGAGCGAGGAAGAAGAGCCATGGCCCATGTATTCGGGCACCGCGTGTGATGTGGATGGCGCACAGGGTGTGTGCTTGCCCACGAGCAGGTGTCCTGGACGCAGCGTCGCAGGCCACTGCCCGGGACCTGCCGACATGCAGTGTTGTTTGCAAGGATGTCAAACCACCGACCAGAGCAATGGACAGTGCGCAGGCCAGGGCATGTGTGATGACTGGACCACATCAAGCATGTGCGCAGGCCCCGCAGGAGATGTGGGTTGCTGCAAACTCCCCGAAGGTCAAGGCACGCCAATCTCCTCGCTCTGGAACACCTATTATTACCTCGCCAAGGAAGATGATTATCCTGGCACGAAGAACACGGCGCTCAACAGCTCGAGCTGCCAGGAGCTCGTCGAGGTCTCGGCATCATTCTCCGATGCGGTGTGTATCGAGGGAAGCGGTCGTTTGAGCGATGGTCGCGTGATCAACTATGCGTCCACATGCAGCTGTGGCAGACCATGTCCGACAGGAGGCACCGTGTGCTACTCGATCCTTGACCCTGTACAGTTCCCATGGGGCAAGGGCGCACGCAGCAACCCTCTGGAGCCACTCCGCTCGCTGGCAGTGGACCGCTCGACCATCGCACTTGGCACAACCGTATATCTGCAAGAATGGGATGGTTATCAGGTCCCCTCTGTCGATGGCATCGGTGGCTTCACACACGATGGATGCTTCCGCGCCGACGACGTGGGCGGCGCCATTCAGGGACCACACATCGATATCTTCTCGGGCACCAAGGCAATGTACTTGCGACTTGAGCAGGACTTCCCCACACGCACGTCATATACATCGTTCAAAAATGCTCCCAAGTGCCTGTATTTAAATAATTAATTTATTGTTACAAAAGGTTCAAAAAGAGAGGGAAGGGGCGGCAATTTACTGCGTAAATTGCCGCCCCTTCCCTCTCTTTTTGAACAGATATTTTAATATCAAAATATTAGAATATTAGAATACTTATATATTCAAATCACCAGCTTGACCCACATCAAGCCCATGCACTCATTTCGCATCAAAAGGTTTACACTTAAACCTTCAGGCGCGCAAGGGCTTGATGTTCATTCTATCCTCATGCTTCCATGCATCGTGCTTCTTCATGGAGAGTTTGCCGCCAGATGTACGACTCGTCACGTCCGATAGACCTCCACGGAGTTCATGCTCTCGCTCAAGCACCTCGGGCACCTGCTCTGCCAATAACTCACGCTCTTTTTTCAACAACGCATACTCCTGACGACGCACGACAAGAAGAATCCATGCGTATACCGCATATGAAATCCCCACCGTGAGCGCAGCCAGCCCAGCTGGCGTGTTGCCCATCATGCTTGCCATCCACACCCCCAGACCTAACCCCACCATGCTCTTGAACACGCGCCACGCACTCTCTCGCCTGACATTGCGATGGAACAACCTACCCTCACCACACATGTGAAACTTCTGAAGCTCCGTCATCGCAAACTCGGGGTCCTTCTCCCACACAAGGAGATGACTCTCACTGGACCTCTGAAAGCGTGTGTTTTGACGACGAATATAACGCATCAGAAAGAGCGCGGTGAAGAGGCACACGCCAGCCATCACCAGGGACATGATCGGATTGACGAGCATACACACGCCCAGCATGCTCGCCGTGAACAGCAACGCGCGCGTCTTCCACATGGCGATACGCTGCCAGTGAAACCTGAGCGTCACATCGGGGTGCATGGGCCTCTGCAAGAAGTCCTCGCGCGCCGGTTGAAGCTCATCATGATCGGCGGCGTGTTTACTCCAGGACCACGGGTCATACGATGATTGCCTGTCCATACCTGTCTCTCCTTGGCTGCTGTGTCACGGACTCTTACATGAACCTACATGGTTGATTCAGGAAGATAGGGACGCCAGACCGATTGACCAGCATGGATGACAGAGTTTTGTCCATTTAACGTGTTACAATTAAAGTTGAAGTTGTTCCTGTGTGATGCGCTCCAGCTCAAGGGCGGCGTCCATGTGAAACACCTTGCCTGGAGGTTTCACCTCTCGCAGGTGTTCATCGACGAGCACACCCGTCCTGTCTTTCCATGCATCATCAAGCGCGAGCGCGACGTAAACAGGTGCCATCTCCTCGGGCTCCAGCGCAAAGCGCCGCTTGAGCATGTAGATCTTCTTCATCAGAGGAGAGAGTGGAGGTATTCTATCGGGGGCGACCTTGACCGCAGGCACCCACACGGCAAGCGAGACAAGATCCCGGGGATCATGCTCACGTGCGAGGGTCATGGTATGTGTGAGCATCGCCAGCTTGGATCTGTAGTATGCCGTCTGTGGCGAGAAGTCCTCCACGCTCGCAGCCTTGTTGGGCTCAATGGAGAGGAAGGGTTTGGCTAGCAGACCCTTGCTGCTGATATCGATGACGCGGCCTGGTTTACTGGCGCTGAGAGCCTCAAGGAGGAGGCGAGTCAGGAGCCATGGACCAAGATAGTTCGTGGCCCAGACATACTCGACACCATCCTCGGTGAGGTGTCCCTTTGTCTGTGATATATCAAATGTAGCCGCGTTGTGAATCAGGGCATCGATGACAGGCCATCGCGACAGGATCTCTCCGGCACAACGTGTGACAGAAGCCTTCGAAGAGGTGTCAAGCTCCACAAAATACACGTGTGGATTATGTGACGATGACTTCACCGCCTCACAGGCAGACTCGCCGCGCTCCTTGTTTCGACATGCCATCACGACGCGCGCACCACGCGCGGCGAGCTGATGACTCGCGGCAAGACCAATTCCAGAATTTGCTCCGGTGATGATCACCGTCTTCAGGGACATAAATACTCCAGTTAAAATCGGGCTCTTCACACACAGATGTGCAGTGCACAAGTGTATCTTAACACAATACATGACGCTGCAAAGAGGAGGTTATGATTCATGTCAATTCCCCCTGACAGGGTGTGTTAACCCGACAAAACTCGATATTGTTAACGTTGAAAATAATAATATAAGTAACTGAATATAATAAGCAATTTAAAATGATATTCTGGTATATCGATATTTTGATATCAAAATATCGATATACCAGAATATCATTTTAAATTAGCACAAAAGAGGTCGCCACGCAGAGCGACGCGAGGAGCACATCGATGACGCTCTAATAAAGTTCTCATCATCAATTATTATGTAAACCATTTTTACAAGAACATGTCCTGGGTGAAGAAGGCTGGACGGTCTCTTCACGATAAAAACGCACCAGAATGCGTCAGGAAGCGTTACTTTTTGAAACACTGGTGGAAGTCTATGTCTGACGAAAAACGTTTAATCTGACGCATTATGGTGCGTTTTAGCGCCATGTCTGGGACCATTAGCCAACCTGGATTGACGGGTCTTCACAGTCATCATGTTCGCGTGGCTTCATCTAAAAAAACCGTTAACCATTCGGTTAAGGCGCGGAGGGGGGTAGGGGGGAGGTGCTTTTTTTTACCTATCACGTGAAAAAATTTTGATCTGCCACAGTGGTCGACCTTTTTTACCTGAAAGAAAAACAAGCAGAGCGCGCGAGGACTTCCTCCTCAAATCGAAAAGTCCTCGCGCGCGTGCGCGTAGTAATTTATCTAAAGATAAATTTATCTAAGATAATTTATCTAAGATAAATTTATCTGGGCAAACAACAGACAAATATTCTGTATGCTCAAGTGATTGAAATATATGAATATTCATTGATCTTACCAATGTTAAGCCCGTGCCACGAACGTCCCGGAAAAGCCTGACGAGCGTACACAGCGTCCCGGAAAATCCTGACGAGCGTACACAGCGTCCCGGAAAAGCCTGACGAGCGTACACAGCGTCCCGGAAAATCCTGACGAGAATCGATTTTCGTGCCACGAACGTCCCGGAAAATCCTGACGAGCCTCTTTTTCGTGCCATCAACGTCCCGGAAAATCCTGACGAGCTCCCTTTTCGTGCCACAAACGTCCCGGAAAAGCCTGACGAACCCTCTTTTCGTGCCACAAACGTCCCGAGAAATCCTGACGAGCATCCTTTTCGTGCCACAAACGTCCCGGAAAAGCCTGACGAGCACCTCTTTCGTGCCACAAATGTCCCGGAAAAGCCTGACGAACACCCCTTTCGTGCCACAAACGTCCCGAGAAATCCTGACGAGTACCCTTTTCGTGCCATCAACGTCCCGGAAAAGCCTGACGAACACCCCTTTCGTGCCACAAACGTCCCGAAAAAGCCTGACGAGCACTCCTTTCGTGCCACAAACGTCCCGGAAAAGCCTGACGAAAAAGGG
>CATLTV010000119.1 GCA_950059285.1 uncultured Pseudomonadota bacterium
TTATGCATAAGAGGCGAAACGAGGAATTTGACGGAGCGTTTTGCAACAAAAACCTACAGAGATGAACGGAGCGAAGCATAGTGAAACTCCAGAGGTTTTTGGATCGCAAAACAACGCATAAAAGAGCCCCTTTCTCGTCGCTCTTTGTACGAACCTGTTATTGATAAAGAGGCACACAACCACAGACATCTTCAACAAGAGATCTCCAGCTCTCAAGCTCCAGCACGCCTGGCTTTCGCTCACCAAAGAACATTGCGATCACCTCACCATTGGCATCAAACAGCTCCAGCGAGGTCACCACACCATCCTCGGTGGGCTTCCTGACTAGCCAGCTGCTCTCGACGCCAGAGGTATCAAGGTGCAAGTTAAAGCGCTGATCTAACACATTGATCCACTTACCCATTTCGACGACCTTCTTGACCTCGCCAGTGTGAATTTCAATGCATCCCTTGCTTCCCACAAAGACCATGATCGGCACGCCGCGCTCGACGCTCTCCTCAAGCAAGGTCTTCACAAGCGCATCCTTCTCAATTTTGATCGCGTAACTCTCAGGAGCCAACCTCAACGCCTGGGTTCTGCTCACACCAAACTTTCGGAGCAACCCAAAGAAGTGGTGTGTGTCCTGAAGATCGCGCCAGGCTTGCTGAAACCCACTGACGTCAATCTCGGAATCATCTGTTTCAGGGTCCTTTGCAACCGCCTGCTCACGCTCCTGCCATGGGCTCTGGTTGTCAGACTTGAACTGCTCCACAATACCATCCAACGCAAGCTGTGCGCTCTCTTTTTTGGCGTACACCTTGTGCAAAGAATTACCCTGTTTATCAAAGAACTGCACGCTATTGAGAACCTTGCCACGATGCATCTTGGAGACAAAAAACACCGAATCAAAGTGTGTCATGAACAAACGAAGGTCGATCTCTTTATCAAGCACAAGACCAATATGTTCACCAATTTCTACATCTCTGTACACGCCATGCTTTTCGATCACCGCATACTCGTTGCGTGTGGACACCATGAACTCTTCACCACTTGCCTCAAACGCCTCAAAAAGCTCCTTGAAACGTGGCTCAAGTCGGATCACCTGTCCGCCGCCAACCTGAACAGCGATCAACTGCGACTCACCGACACCCAGACGAGCAGCGATATCGCGTAGCCTCAAGTTGCCTTCGCGCTCAGTTAACGCTTCCCACTTCTCTTTCAAATCCTGTGCTAATTCCTGATAACCCTGCATAATCAACCTCGTGCAAAAGTGTAATGTGAATAAAAAATGACATCGTGAGCGTACAACACCTAAAATGTGCCCTTGATAAACACCATGCGCTCACCCTCATGCTCAATCAGTTGGGCCTGCACACCAAATGCTTGCGCCAACAACTCTGAATCCAAAATCTCGCTTGTGGTGCCCTGCGATAACACCTCGCCTTGTGACAACACGACCATCTCGTCGGCATAACGCAGCACAAAGTTCAAATCGTGCACGATCATGCACACACCAAGCCCATGGCGATGTGACAGATCCTGCACACATGACAACATGTCATGCGCATGGCCAATATCCTGACTCGCAGTGGGCTCATCCAAAAACAACCACTTGCGCTGCAAGGAATCATCAAGAGGAGCCAACTGGCACAACACTCTGGCCAGATGCACACGCTGACGCTCACCCCCTGACAACGCCTCATATCCCCTGAGCTCAAAACCACTGAGCCCCACCATTTCAAGCGTCTGAGCAACCACACGCTCCACAGACAACTCAAAATCTCCACGCTTGTGGTGTGGTGCTCGGCCCATCGCCACCACGTCATACACACTCAACGCAAATGAAAGCGGCGAGTGTTGCGGCAAAACCGCCCTTCGCAAAGAAAGACCCAAGCTACTGATATTGTTTATATTCTTATCACTAACAAACACATCACCCTGGTGGTAACCTGTCTCTTCTCCGCTCAAGACCCTGAGCAAGGAGGTCTTTCCCGCCCCGTTTTTTCCCACCAGCGCAGTCACACAACCAGGCTCAAGCGTCGCGCTTACACCTTTGAGGATCTTCTTTTCGCCCTTGTTGAGCACAATATCTCGACAGACCAACATCACCTCACCCCCACCTGAGATCTTAGCAAGTAGATAAAGAAGGGAGCCCCCATCAACGCTGTAATCACACCAAGAGGCAGCTCCGCAGGAGCCGCCAGTGTGCGCGCCAACATGTCAGCAAACATCAGTAAACTTCCGCCAAGCAACACCGACGCAGGCATCACAAAACGATGTGTAGCGCCCCCAAGTAACCTGAGAATATGCGGTACAATCAGGCCCACAAAACCAATCATGCCTGTGAACCCAACACCAACGCCCACCACAATCGCAGCGACAACAATGACGCGCCGCTGGAATGTACGCACATCCATACCAAGGTGATACGCCTCGCTTTCACCAAGCAAAAGCAAGTCAAACTCACTGGCTTGGCGCACTAACCACATCATTCCAGGCACTGCGCACACGGCGATCAGAATAATCTCCTGCCAACCCACACCACCAAGGCTCCCCAGTGTCCACATCGTCAGGCTGCGCAGCTCTTCCTCATCAGCCATATACGTTGCAAGGCCAATGACTGCCCCCGCGAGCGCATTTAACGCCACTCCCGCGAGGATCAATGTCGCCACATCATTGCCCTGCCCTCTCATACCGAGCTTGAGCACAATAAAAGTGGCGGCCAACGCGCCCATAAATGCACACAATGGCACGCCCAAAACGCTGACCCATGCACCAAGCTCGGGCGACACCATGCCGCCCACACCAAGCACAATCCAGACCACCACAGCAAGCGCAGCTCCACTTGAAACCCCGATAAGACCAGGATCTGCAAGTGGGTTTCTGAACACACCTTGCAAGGCGCTACCAGATACCGCCAGCGATGCACCAATCAAGCCTGCAAGCAGCACACGAGGCAATCGCAACGATGTCAGAATCACGCCTCGGGTCGCGAGATCACCTGTCAGCTCACCACCACTTAATGTGCTCCAGAGCACGCTCCACATCTGTCCAGGAGAGATGCTCACTGCACCCACGCCTAGCCCAAGAAGTGTCGAGATAATCACTGCAATCATCAAAAACAGCAGGAGTCTCATATATTTATAGGGCAGCACTGACATAACCTGTCCTCACATCCAGAGCGTCAACTACTCTTCCGAAAACTTGCCAACTTCTTTCTGCATCGCCAGCAAGGCGTCGGGAAAACGAGGACCAAAACCAAGCAACGCGAGGTCATCAATCATCACAAGTCGTTTGTTCTTGGCTGCTTCTGTCAAAGAAAGTCCTGGCAGTTTGTACACGCCGTCAGCCCCACCAAGGCTCTCTGCACCTTTCTCGGGGATCAGGATCACGTCGGGCTGAACCTCAAGCACAACCTCGGAAGAGAGTGGCTTGAACCCCTCAAATTCAGAGACGGCGTTTTCAAAGCCAGCAAGCGTGATCATCTCATCAGCAGGAGTATCCTTGCCCGACACCATCAACACGTTTGCACCACGCGCATACACAAAGAGGATCTTGGTCTTTTTATCTTTGGACTGGATCTTCTCACGCTCGGTCTTCACGTCATCAAGTGTAGACTTCATCCTTGAGGCAAGCTCAGTAGCACAGGTCTCCTCGCCAAGGAGCTTGCCCACAAGACTCACACGCTCAAGCGCGCCATCCACACCCTCATCCACTTCAATTTCGTGAAGTTTAAGCCCTGTACCCTGAAGCTGCTTGATCGCAGCTTCAGGGCCAGCGCCAGGTAAAGTGAGCACATCAGTTGGAGCCAGGGAGAGCACCCCTTCTGCGCTCACCTTACGGTAGTAGCCCACCTTGGGCTTGTCCTTGATCGATGGAGGATAGGTGCTTGATGTGTCCGTCCCCACCACGGCGTCGCCATGGCCAAGCGTGGACACAATCTCGGAGAGCGTCCCACCAAGCACCACAAACTTCCTGTCCAGATCTTTACTCTTTTTGAACTGTAAAGGTTCGCCATCCTTCGACGTCACCACACACGTTGCAGATGCTTTGGGCGCCTCTTTTTCTGGCTCAACCTCCGTGGATACAGCCGCCTGCTTGACCTCGGTTGACTTTGCCTCCTCACCTTTATCACAAGACATCAGCAACGATGGCAGCACACAACACACGACAATCAGTTCGAAAATCTGCGAGTTCTTCAGATACATTTGTAGTTCCTCATTATACATCGACCTCAACCTTCACCATGCAGCAGCAAGGATGCGAGCATTTGACATGTCAAATGCTCGCATCCTTGCTCCGAACTTATTGAACAACAGCCCAGCGCAGCGTGAATACGCCTGATGCCCAGCTATCAATGGCGAGTTTATACGTCGCACTTCCCTCAGCATTTTCAACGAGATACACAACACCCTCTGTCGGAGCAACGCCGCCAGGACCGCCATAGCTGTACCAGGACTCTGTACCCGTGGGGTTGTCCACATTGAGCGCGTTAAATGCTGTGTAAGGTGCCGACACGGGGTCTACCTTGAGCGTACATTCAGCATCCACGCTCTCGTCAGTCACAAACGTGGCATCTGCGGGCACAGCGCTGACATCCTCAAACGAAGTGTCAGTCAACTTTGCAGCGCGAGCCTGACCATCTCCTGACGTACCACCGTTAATACGAATTGCGACGCGCTTGAACGCGATGTCCCATGTGCCTTCAGTCAAAGCGCTCACATCGTCTGTTTCCACGATGCTGTTGCTATCAAAGTCCACATAAACAAAGGAGTTATTAAGCGCTTCCATGCGCCCGCCAGCCGCTGCATCCACAGCCCAGGCATCGCCATCAGCAGTAATTGAGCCTGTGGCGTTCACAGATTCATTCAATGGCCACGCCTCTTTGAGCTCCGTAAAGCATGGGAAGTCAGTGGGTTCAGGGGTTCCAAGGTCACCCACCACATCAAGATCGGGCTCCATATCTTCTGCAGGCTCAGAGCCCATATCCTCCTCGACAGGTTCAGAGCCCATGTCCTCTTCCACAGGCGTTGTGCCCTGATCTTCTTCCACAGGAGTTGTACCCTGATCCTCCACGGGAGTTGTTGTGCCCATATCTTCCACGGGCGTCGTGGACATGTCCGCTTCGGAGGTTTCCTCGGACTCTGGACCACACGCAGCCAACACGAGCGCTGAAAAAGAAGCAATAAAAATAAATTTGTAATTCAAAAACTTAGACATCACGTCTCCTGAATAAACGGGGTAGACCTTTAAAAAAAACCAGGCAAAAAACAAAAAGCCAGGCAGGTAAAACCCCTCTTGATTGATCATATTGAACGGCAGATACGGAACATCCTCCTGCCTCTGATTCCGTGGGTTCAAGGATGGTCAGATCAGATGGCATATCCTCACTTTCCATATCCTCATCAAGCCCCTCGCTGGACATATCCATGCCCATGTCCTCACCCCCCATATCCATCTGCGGCAAACCCATGTCCTCCATCTCATCCACCACAGGATCAGGACGCACCGAGACATATCCCGCGTGTGTCCCTTCAAGACCTGATGCTGTGAGCATCAACACATAAGGCGTGTTTGCTTCATAACGCACAGCCCCCTCATGCAAGAGCCCACCAAGCGTGGCGTTCGTGGGCTCATCCAACGAGACGAGTTCAACCCATGGTGTGGGCCAGCCATCGGCCCCTCGCAAAGAGAGTTCCCCCACACGAGTGGACTGGAAAAACGTGTATTTGGCGGCCAGAGGATCGACCTTGACGACCAGATCAAACGCACGATCTACATTCTCAAGCGACTCAAGCCCAACCATCGCAAAACGGGAGGCGTTGTCGTAACCATAGCCATCCTGCGCTCGTGTGCCTGTAAACAGGTTCCAGCGCGCAAAGTCAGCAAATACAAATGGGAGGCTGTGACCCTCCTGATGAAGCAGCGTATCAAACGCATCATCCTCAGAAACGCCTTCAGATAAGACACTGAAAAGATTCAGAATAACATCATCACCATAGACACTTGCCAGGTAATAAAAGAAGAGCGACGCACCATACGCAAACCCATCTCCAGGGCCGCGCTGCCTGTCGCTCAGTCGGCGAGTATGTTCAGAAAAATACAACCGCGTCAGCCGCTCAAAGTCGGACTGCTCGGCGTCGTAAAACTCCTCAAACCATGTCGCGGTCCCCTCCGAGATCCACCCCGAAAGCTCGTACACGTAGGCACTTTGCACGGCATGAAACAACTCATGAGACACCACAATACGCACCGCCTCTTGCACAGAGTCATAGTGCTGTTCTGCAAAATCATTCTCCAGAAACATTGTCCCTGAACATACAGGGTGCGCGCCACCTTCTGGCGTATCGCATGCTTCTCGCACAAACTGACCATCACCTGCGTCAAAGTTCCTCAACACAAGCGGGACTCTATATTCAGAGCTACACGGCACCAGCTCGCCTTGCCCATTTAGAGCAAGCGGCGGCAAGAAACCTTGAGCCCTGGCAAACACAAGCACCTCGTGGGCCTCGCGCTCAACCATCTGTACATAATCGGGTATGCCATCCTGATCTTGATCATCAAGCACAGGCGCATCCACACCAGCGGGCGACCAGAACACCTCCACACAGGCATCTTCACCTGCACGAACGTAACTACTCAAACCGCTCACATCAGACCTGAACGTCTCACCAAGATGCGTGGCATCAGGTCCAGATACACAGGTCACGGAGCCAGAGAAAAAATGATGGAGGAGAGGTTCAGGCAGCACACAATCCTCCTGAACCTCTCCTCCATCATTGTCTGCAGAACACCCAGATAACAACTGGTAGGCGCTCTGCCCTTGCTGAGCATGAATCGATGTGGGCCACAAAAGCAGAAACAACACAACTGCTTTGACTGTAGGCATCGAACTCTTCTCAGATTGGCTCCTCAACATCGTAATCGTAATCTCTAAATGTATTTTGTAATCGAATCACATGCCGCACATGAACAACGACATGCCCAAATAGATGACACACCTGAAAACAAATTGCAATTGATAATCGTTATCAATTTCAATATAAATTCATTTATCTCACTGGTGAGGTGCCCGACAAAAACACAAAAGCAGGAACAAAAACAATGTATATTCAACAAGATAACCAGCAAAACACATCCTTCATCATGCCCTCTCTGGCACTCCTTGGAATCTCCACACTTTTCCTGTGTCACTGTGTTGAACCCGCAAATTCTGATCTTGAACCCGATCAAATCGAACCTGTCGTGGAGGATCGCACTGGTCTAGAGCTTGCCAGCTCTAGCTTTGGAGAAGACCCCCAGG
The DNA here is from genome assembly GCA_950059285.1 of uncultured Pseudomonadota bacterium. Classification (GTDB taxonomy): domain Bacteria; phylum Myxococcota_A; class Bradymonadia; order Bradymonadales; family Bradymonadaceae; genus CATLTV01. Next base: position 7,283 of record CATLTV010000119.1, read on the forward strand.
AGATCGGACCTGACTGGTATGATTACGAACCAAGAACACACGTCCTGACCCCCAAGCCTGTCGTCTACAAACTGCTTGATGAAGGAGAGCCCCTGCTGCTTTTTGAGGTCACTAGCTATTACGATGATAAAGGAGAGAGCGGCACGTTCTCACTTCAATACAAGCTTGAAAGCGACCCACAAACAACGCACACACTCACCTTGCCTTCAGTCAAAGAAGGCACAGCTTGCCTTGATCAACACATGGCCATCACCCCATGTGAATCCGAGGACACATTACTTGTGTTCCGCATCGCATCACGTGTCCTCCCCACCGCTGGATTTTCAGTCAACGAGCCAGGAATCTATATTCACCAACCCTTTAGAGGTGAGCGCACGTCCCCTCGTTATACGGTAGAACATATTGGAGCCGAGTCTGTGGACGACACCTCGTTTGATGCAGATGGCATTGAGGCCCCTTCAAGTTTCTTGCCTTCACACTCACGCGTAGGTTGGGTCCACCCTTCCGCAGAGGATCTTACAGCAAGACAGGACATCTACCTTCACGCGACCTCCACCATGCACATCGCACAGTGGCAAGTCGCATCGATCACACAGGAGGGAAGCGATCTCGATGTGCACCTCAAGATCACCTGCCAGAAGCTCGACCCGAGTGGAGACATGGTGTTTGATATGTCCACAACCCAGACCATCCCCGTCTCTCTGTCCACTGCCACATCATTTGATGGCGCGCTCATTCAGCTTTGTGATCCCGAGCAACCCTCCACAGCCACAGCAAAAACCTTGCTCCAGACAGACGAACCTCTTGGCGCGCTGCTGCCACACGAGCAGGTCGATCTCTATCTTGAACAACATCAGGGGCGCACATCCATCAAACTTGCACCAGGCACATTGCTCCTCAACTGGACACATGCACTTGGCATGGGCAACACCGAAATGCATGGCATTGAGTTACCTCCTATCTGGCAAGATTACCTTGCAGAATAAACACTGGTTCAAAACGTAAAAACAGGATAAACCGACGCAGGCTTCATGCCATAACCTCCTGATGCCCATCCTCTTGACGAGGCGAGAAAGAATGATCTCTCACTGGAACACGCACACACTCATCGCTGTCTTTGGACTATGTAGCCTCCTTGCAACCCCACGCCCGGGATTCGCGCAAGAAGGTCCCAAAAAACCCGCGCCATCTGAATCCGAAGAATTTGAGGAAATCGAGGAAATCGAGGAAATCGAGGAAATCGACGAGGACTGGCAAGATGAAGATGACGAGGACATCCTCCCTGTGATCACAGTGGAGACATCGGCGCTGGCCGATCGTGGTGCGATGTCAGGTTCAGCCCAACGCGTCGAGCAACTTGACCCCAAACTTCTCGAACGACGCGGAGCCACAAACCTCGCCGAGGCACTCGAATGGTTGAGCGCAGGTTCAAGCGCATCTCCCACGGGAACCACACAGGGGCTCATCATTGATGGGCTTCCCACATCGCAGGTTGTGGTCCTGCGCGACGGGCTCCCCGTGACGCGCCCCGCAGGTTCTCAACAAGGCCCTATTGTGGATCTCTCTGCGATCGCAATCAATCCACAAAACATAGAAAGAATCGATATTTACAGGGGCAGCGGCCCCGTGGGGAGTGGTTCTGCGGGTGGCGTCATCATTGATATTATCACACGTCGTGCAGAACCTGGCCTGACCGCATTTGTACGCTCGCAATCAGCAAGTCAGCCCGGCACAGACTGGTGGTTTGGACAGGATCTCATGGGCTCGGTCACATGGGGCAAGACAAAAGACATCTCTCTTGGCGCGACAGCGATCTACTCCGAGAGTGACGCGATTGATGTCAATCTGGATCAAAAGCCCGACACAGCGCAGCGTCGTCGTGGAGGCGGCGAACTCTCCTGGACTTGGCGCCCCACGAGCAACGACTTTCTGCGTATGTTTGTCATCGCAAACCTCTCTGAAACCACAAGTAAGGGTGGCCCACAGGATATCTTTGATGACATCGTGGATCGGCAGATCTTCAGGCTCCGCGCGCAGGGCCGCTGGTGGGTTGGCCAGAACCTACGACTTGATCATAACCTCGACCTCGGTAAGGAAGAAAACCGCTTTAAAAAGCGCGTACTTTCGAGTGGTTTTGAGCGCCTAAAATCAGACACCGAACAGGAGAATATCCAGCAAGTCGTCACCGCCACATGGTTTACAAAGAAGCATGACCTCGCTGCAGAAGTCTATGGTCGTGGGTGGAGGATCGCACGCACAGGGGAGACAGGCGTACTGCCGCAAGTCCAGCAAGGCGAAGTTGGAGCGGGGCTCGCTGACACATTCTATCCATCTGACAAGCTTGAATTTTTCGCACGTGCAGTCGCGGAGCAATCTTCAGCTTACGGCGCAGGTTTAAATGCTCAGGGTAGCGCCTCGGTCACAGCAATCCCGTCGGTCTGGGTACTGCGTGTTACTGCAAGCTCCACACGACGCGTCCCCACACCTGAAGAGTTGTACCTCGATTTCGATCACTCCGAGGTGGGTTATCGCATCACAGGTAATCCTGAGCTTGAGCCCGAGCGATTACATAGCTTCCAACTCTCCAGCGTGTGGAACACCAAGGACAAACGCTTTGGACTTGAAGCGCAGACCTTTGTACACCAGCTCCAGAACACAGTGATTATAAATACCGTATCTGGCGGAAGCGATGCGCTCTTTTCCTACACCAATGGAGGGCGAGCACGCGTTATCGGAGGGCAGCTCCAGACACAGCTCGCCAAGCTCGTCTGGGACTTAAACCTGATCGCAAACTACACCTACCTCCCCATCGCCAATGATCTTGAGGTCAACGAGAGGTTGCCACAGCGCGCAAAACACGCAGGCAGAATCGAGTTAAGACGACGGTTCCTGAAGAAGAAGCTTGAGCTATGGACAGATGCATCGGGGAGATCGAGCATGACTGTGCCCACAGGATCACCAGAGGCACCAGGGAACGTCATTCTGGGGGTAGGCGCACGTTATTATCTGAATCAGAACTTTGACATCATGCTTGATGCCAACAACCTACTCAACCAGACCAACGTGACATGGGGACCACTACCAGGAAGGTTTCTATATTTAAACCTGACATGGAAGGCACAAAAGAAGCTTGAAGAGACGTACTAAAACGACAAAAGGGGCGAGGAATTGGATAGCCAATTCCTCGCCCCTTTTGTCGTTTTAGTACGTCGTTGCTGGTGAATTACTCGCCAGCAGAAGCGCCAAGCTGTTGACGAAGACGCTCTTTACTTGCGTCATCAAATTCAACGTAGCCAGCAGCAGTTTCACGCAAGGAGTGCACAGCTTCCTTGTTGCTTGAAGGGAAGATGCGACCAGAGCCGTTGCGGATTTCACGCGCACGACCCGTGGCGAGCAACACCAAAGCGAAGCGGTTTTCAACCTTTTCAAGACAATCTTCAACAGTAACGCGAGCCATAATACACTCTCCTATCTTTATGTAATGATATTGCATTTCACAACAGATTCTGCCAAAGCTATCATCGCCAAAGTTCAGTTGTGTTGCAGTCAATATGTTGGATTTAACATGTGGTCAGGACCACAGGGAGTAGGAAACTAGGATGATTTTACCATCTCGTCAAGCGTTACGCCATAAAGCAACGTGTACACACAAAAATAACAGCACGTACAGGTGTGGGTTCATACTCGCTCTTGGGCTTGTCGCGCTCCTGAGCGCATGTGTGGAGCCGCCCAAAACCACATCAAGGGATATGGCTGGAGAGGGTAACATCACAGATATGAACGAAGATCTTCCAGATATATCAATCGCTAGTGACATGCATGATCAGGGGCGCAAGCAGTCAGACATGTCAGACCTTGATACACCTGATCTAAGTGACATGAATGGCACGACCTCTCCGTGTCAGGCAGACGCTGCACCTGACACGTTTCGTGCAGGGGATGGAAGTGATGGTAATCCCTATCTTATCTGTACTCCAGAGGAGCTAATACTCATGGAAACAGAGGAGGCCACTCGCCTGCAAAACAGCACACCAGGCGCTTATTATGTGTTGGGACAGGACATTGATCTGAGCACTCTCGGCGATGATTGGGAGCCCATTTCATGTTTTCGAGGTACGCTTGATGGAGGCAATCACACCATCAGCAACATTACGATTACGCATGGTAGCGCTGCTGGCACCAATCAACCTCAAGGATGTAACCGTGAGTTTGACAACGCAGGTGGCTTCATCAACGAGATGCGCGGCACCATCACCAACCTGAACTTCAAAAATGTTACGCTGGGTACTTCCGCACAGCCTTTGCCAATGCGGTACACACCAGAAGACTCTGACATGACATTGCAACGTCGTGGAGGCCTATTTGGACATGTAGCCATGGCCAGGTTAAGACACGTGAGCCTCGATACTCTCAATGCATATGTTCAAAGCACGGCTGGAGGCATCGCATCTGTCGTGGTCGACAGTACACTTGAAGACATTACCATCACCAACTCGCAGATCACATCAAACGCAGGAGCGTTGGGAGGATTTGCGCACCAGGTCTTCAGTACACATCCCGTGAGCGAAGGGGGAACACAAATCCAAGGGCTTCATGCAACCATCAACCTTTATTACAAGGAACCGCAAGATAACGTGTTGAGAGCAGGTCTGTTTACAGCCATCTTGAACCACAGCGTTGAGCTCAAGGATTCAGAGTTTGCCGGGACGATCTCATTTGACAGCGCAAACAGCGACGTCTTGCGCGTATTGTTGGGTGGTCTCATTGGCCACACAGTCACCACAACACTTATCGATCCAGACACGATCACTGCAGACGACTACGTCCAATTTAAATCACTCCAAAGTACGATATCAAATGTCGTCGTGGACCTTGATATGGATGGATGTACTCAGAGCGGTGACAGCAAAAGCTGTGAAGCTGTTGGGGGACTCATTGGCTTGACCAAGGATAAAAGCACTGTCATCAAGACAGGCGAGGAGCCTTACGTCACGCCCATTCATTTTGAGAATATTGACCTGTCACCCAATGAATCCATGATCACCACATTAAGCGGTGATCATGCAGGTGTAATTGCAGGCTCCAACACCTTTGAGGAGATCTCCTATACGAACATAAGAGTGTCAGCCATTGAGGTTGCGCCCTCAAACGAGGCATCAACCTGTCACATAGGCACAGAAACCACACTTGAGAGCATGTACATGAGCCAAGTATGTGGTGGCTTAAGATGCCCAGACAACAGAACGACATCTCCATGCCCTTAAGTCATAACTCCCTACACATCCTATGAGCGATCGCTTTACTCCATACCTCTTCTTTCTGCTTGCTGCTGTGATCTTCATGGTCTTTGGCGCGGGCTTACAGTTGCTCTTACCTGTACAGGTTGCACTGATCCTCGCAGAGGTGTGCTGCATTCTGGGTTTTGCATTGTTCATGCGCCATCACTGGGCTGAACCCACCACGATGAAGTGGCCCACGTGGAAGAAAGCAGGTGGACCTATCTGGCTGCTTTTTCTCACGTTTTTATCAGGCGCAATCTTTGGACTGTGTGCAAACCTGATTGGTGGCCTCATCGTCGAGTTATTACCCTCGCTGAACACACAGGCAGAGAACTACGCAGAAACGCTCGACAAGATGTTGAACCCAGGTTCATTGCCTCTGAAGATAGCAGCAATTGTCAGCGTCACCATGGCAGCGCCTTTATGTGAAGAGGCATTGTTTCGAGGGTTCTTGCTCCCCTTGCAGCGCGAACGCGAAAATGTAGCGTTGGCCATCATGACTAATGGGTTGTTGTTTGGCGCGATTCACATGAACTCCATGGGATTGCTCTCACTGAGTCTTTTGGGGATGGTGCTTGCTGCGCTTACAGTACGTTCGAAGAGTTTGTGGCCCGCGATCATGTGTCATGCAGGCGTGAACACATGCAACGGTGTACTTGTGCCGATGGCTGTACTGGCGACAGGTGCAGATCCTGCCACGTCACAACCTCCCCTTTCAGAGCTCTTGATGGGCTTATCCATCTTCCTTGTCCTCTCCGCAGGGTCTCTGATGTTGCTTTGGAAGGCCTATGGAAAGTATGGTGTACAGCCACACGAGTCATGAAGACTTTACAGGACTCCAACACAGAACCTCTCACCTTCACAAACGAGAGGATTAGCACGGGACAGAATCATTATGAGCACCTCCACAGATACGCTCGCTGCCATCGATCTTGGCTCAAACTCCTTCCATATGATCATCGCCCGCGTGGTTGATGGTCAACTTCAGATCGTCGATCGCCTCAAGGATATGGTGCGACTTGGCGGTGGGCTGGACGCCGAGAACAACCTGAGCGATGAGTCCCAACAACGTGCACTCACGGCGCTCTCCATGTTCGGCGAGCGCCTCAAGGACATCCCCTCTTCCTCGGTGCGCGCGCTTGGCACAAACACACTGCGTAAGGCAAGGAATTCAAAAGACTTCCTCAAAAAAGCAGAACAAGCACTTGGGCACCCCATTGAGATTATTTCTGGGCAGGAAGAAGGTCGTATTGTCTACCTTGGTGTGGCACATAACATCTTTGATCATACCAACTCAAACCGCATAGTTGTGGACATCGGGGGTGGCTCCACAGAGGCAATTCTTGGCAAAGGCTTTGATGTGATTGCCTGCGAGAGTCTCTATATGGGATGCGTGAGTTTTAGCCAAAAGTACTTCAAGAATGGGTCAATCACGACCAAGCGTTTTGAGCAGGCGATTCTTGGCGCACGTCAGGAACTTCGTGCCATTGAGAACACGTACCCTGCTATCGGATGGACTCAGGCTATTGGCTCATCAGGCACGATCAAATCGATCCAGGCGGTTTTGATTGAAGAGAAGCTTGGCACACTTGGCATTACGCTTGAGGCCATGCATCGACTCAAGGAGCGCCTCATTGGAGTGGGCAACGTCAATCAGTTGAACCTCGCAGGTATGAATCCCGAGCGTGCGCCCGTATTTGCTGGTGGTCTGGCCATTCTCATTGGTGTCTTTGAGAGCCTTGGAATTCAGCAGATGCAAGTCTCTGACTTTGCGCTACGCGAAGGTGCGATTTATGACCTCTATGGCCGAACTCAGGACATGGATGTGCGTGATGTCACGATCAACAACATGGTCCGTCGTTACAACGTCGATGAGGCGCACGCCAGGCGAGTGTGGGAGACAGCAAAAGAACTACTGGGACAGGTCAAACAGGAGCTGTTAATGGACAGCTCTTACATTGAAGCCATGCTTCGACGTGCCTGTATGTTGCACGAAGTCGGGCTAGCCATTTCGCACAGTCGCTATCACAAACACGGCTCCTATATTGTGGAGAATTCCGATATGCCAGGGTTCTCCAAGAAGGATCAGCAGCTGCTCTGGAGCCTTGTGCGTAGTCATCGTCGGCGATTTAAACCACACCGCTTTGCGAACCTGCCAGGAGACCTCTCACGACAGGCACTTTACATGGCGATTATCTTGCGATTGGCCGTAGTACTGAACCGAGGCAGAACGGCAAACTCTCATCCTGCTCAGATCAACTTTGAAGTTGAACTCCCCAAGCTTCGCCTCACTTTCCCTGAAGGATGGCTTGAATCTGCTCCGCTAATGAGAGAGGATCTCACGCAAGAACAACTGTACCTGCGGGACGCTGGATTCAAGTTCAAGTTCAAATAGCTTTTATTATCAACACCATACACTTCAACCACTGCCCAAAACTGAGGCACTCATGAAGCACCTGTTAGACAAACCTTCCTATCTTTTGAGCATTCTTGCTGTATCTGCAACGCTCTTATCGCTGCAAGGATGTGGTCCCGAATTTGACCCTTACTGGAAGGCAAACAAGCTGCGCATACTCGCCTTGCGCAGTGATCCTGTCACGCTCCAACCTGGACAAAATGCGACATTTGAAGCGCTGATCAGCAACCCTGACAATCAAACCCTCACCTACCAGTGGGAATGGTGTCCCTTTGCAGTGAACCCTCAAACAAAATACGAGTGCCCCATCACACGTGAGGAGCTCATTGAGATTGTCAATCAGTCGATTGAAGCCAACGCCGAGGCTGAAGGTGGCATGCAGTTGCCCGAGGGCTTTGATATTGGTGCGTTGATTCCCGAATTTCAGCTTGGTAACGAACCGACAGCAACGCTGTCCTACCCCTTGACGCCCGAGTTTGTGCTTGGCCTCTGCCAGGGCTTGCAGTTCTTCCTGAGCGAGAGCGATATCACAGGCGACGCTGCTGTCACTTCAAGTTGCGATGAGGGCTTTGATGTCACCATGCGCTTTACCATGACACCTGAAGGCGGCGAGCCTGTCATTGGCGCAAAGCGCTTCACATTGTGGACAGGCTCTGAGTTTGACAAGAACCAAAACCCTGAAGTGGCAGGGATTGATATCAGGCTCAAAGAGAGCGCTGACGCAGATAAAGTGTCAGACCGCCTCCCATGGGTCACTGAAAGTGAAGCTCTTGAGGATCGCTGGTATCGCATCCCTGAAGATGAACCGCTGCCCATTCTTGCCAACGTCACCTTTGAAGTACGCTCTGCGATCACACCCGAGAGTGTTGAGATATTCCAACGCCCTGCTCCCACGGGCTCTGATGGAGAGAGGCTCCCGGAAGAGGAGGAAGGCTTCGAAATCAGATGGTTTGTCGAAGTGGGCGAGCTGGAAGACTCACGACAGATCTTTGGTGCCGAGACAAAACCGCTGGATGAAGTCGCCATGACTGGCTGGACGATCAACTACCTCCCTGAGCCTACAAGCGATCAAAAAGCCGCGCTCAAGGATGGACAGGATGAAGATTGGGATCTTGATGGCGTAAACAATGACGCCGACAACTGCCCTTATGTAAGCAATCCTGGACAGGAGGCAGATGGTTGCATTGTCCCTGTCAGCAGCGTGGTCAGCGACTCACGCCTTGGCGTCGGCTGGAGCACGCAACGGGTTAACATCATCGGACACGAATCCGAATAAGCCTTTGATTTCATTTACATTATAAAAATAAAAGTTTCACTTACCTTGTAGGTTGTACCTCATGAAGATCGCGCGTTCGCTCCAGAAAACATCGCTCCTTGCGAGCATTCTGACATCGAGTGTCCTCACCATTGCAGCCCCTGCTGTGAGCTTTGCTCAAGGTGGAAATCAGGCAGGTTCAAGCGTCATTACCAAACCTCCCGTGCTCTTGAAGGAAGTTCAAGCAGACTATCCACAGGAGGCCATTGATGCACGCGCTGAAGGGCCCGTGCAGTTGAAGCTTACCATTGGCGTCGATGGCAAGGTTGTGGAGGCCAAACCTATCTCGGGGCCAGGCCATGGGCTGGAGGAAGCTGCACAAAAAGCAGCCATGCAGTTTGAGTTTGAACCTGCTGAAGTCAACGGACAACCCTCGGCGATCATTCTCAAGTTTGTGATCAACTTTGAGTTGCCCATTCTGCCGTCAAGCTTTGTTGGGGAGGTCCTTGATCAAGACACGGGTGATGGTATGCCTGGCGCAAAGATCACCATCACATACATGGGGGAAGGTGATTTTGAAGATGGCCGCCCTTCTGTCACCGCAGTCACGGACACCGACGGAAAGTTCAGCTTTCAGGAGATGCCTCCTGGTCCGTACAAGGTCAACCTGAGCCTTGATGCCTACCGTGATTACGAGACCAGTATCGACACGGTGTCAGGCGAAGAAAGCTCGGCGACCTACAAGGTTGCAGCAAAACCAGTCAACTACACAGGCCGAATCCGCGAGGCGGGCACCCGTAAGATTTTGCCTGGCATCACAGTGGAAGTCACACAGATTTCGGGCATGAAAGAAGGTCAGGAACCTGTGGTTCGTCAGGAATTTACAGATGCCGAAGGCCGCTTTCGTTTACGCGGTCTTCCTGACGGCGAGTATAATGTGTTGCTCGACGCGCAAGGGTACAAGTCAGCGATCTTTGTGGAGACCATCAAGGGCGGAGAGCGTCTGGATGGCAACTACTTCATTGAGGCAGAGTATTACGACGAATACACCGTCGTCACCAGCGCCACTCGCGAGCGTCGCGAGGTCTCTCGTCAGACCATCACACTCCAGGAGTCACGTCGCGTTCCAGGCACGGGTGGTGATGTGGTCAGGGTTGTTCAGAACTTGCCAGGCGTTGCTCGCGCTCCATTTGGCGCAGGACAGCTTATTGTGCGCGGGTCCAACCCACAGGACTCTGCGGTCTTCCTGCAAGGCGATGAAATTCCGCTCGTGTACCACTTCCTCGCAGGACCAGCGATTGTGAACTCGGAGATGATCGAGAGCCTTGATTTTTATCCAGGCAACTTCTCCCCCCGTTATGGTCGTGCCATTGGTGGTATTCTTGACTTGAACACCAGGCAACCGCGCGATGACACATACCATGGCTTTGCCAAGGTGGATGTGCAGGACGCCTCCATGTTGGTTGAAGGTCCAATTACAGAGAACCTGAGCTTTGCGCTCAGTGGTCGTCGCAGCTATGTCGACAAGGTCCTCAAAGTTGTTATTCCAGAAGATCGCCTCGGATTCCAGGTCGCACCTTATTACTATGATTACCAGGGTTGGCTGACATGGAAAGGTATTGAGGATCATGCCTTTGAGCTATTTGTGTATGGCTCACGCGATGAGCTTCGCGTGTTGCTTGATGAACCTCAGGGTGATGCAAACTTGCAAATTACCAGTCTGAATACTGAAACGCAGTTCCATCGCGCACAGGTCAGGTGGGATTGGACGCCCAATGGTCCGATGAAAAACGAGCTAATGGCGACCTCGGGGTTGATTCAGGCTGGTTTTAATGCGGGCGAGGCTTTTGGCATTAGCAACGATCTCTGGACAGCCAATATACGTGATGATTTGAGTGTGGATATTGCGCCCAAGGCGAAGCTTCGCGCGGGAACAGACATGCAATTCATCTACTCCACATATGAATTTAACATCCCTGGTTTTGGTGAGTCCGGTGAAGCAGGTGGATTTCCAAACCCTGCGGCGGATGGATTAAACGATGATGGCGGATTTGCTGTCTCGTATCCTGCGTTCTGGACAGAGCTTGAGCTGACACCTCTCAAAGGGTTGATGTTGTTGCCTGGTGTGCGTACGGATTATTACTCCAACAACACCCAGACCACGATTAGCCCGAGGGCATCAGCGCGCTACAAGCTCAATGACCAGGTGTCATTCAAAGGTGGTGTGGGTCTGTTTGATCAGCCGCCAGATCCAGGTAATACATTTCCTGGCTTTGGCAACCCCGATCTCGTCAGTGAGAAGGCGATCCATTATGCGTTTGGTTCGGAATGGCGTCCCAAGCAGCATCTTGAGTTTAATGTGACAGGATTCTACCGTGACGCCTACGACCTGGTCAGCAATACCTCTGACTTTGTGGTGGATGAAGAAACAGG
>CATLTV010000120.1 GCA_950059285.1 uncultured Pseudomonadota bacterium
CCGACTCTTTTTTCGCCCAAAGCAAGGGGGTTGCCCCTTGCTTTGGTTTGATGCTGATCAATATTTGTGAAGATCTTCAATGGCTTGGGCGAGGTCGTCGATCTGAGGTAAGATGCGATCCTCAAGATCGGGGTGGTAAGCGCAGAAGCTGTCGAGAGAGGCGACGCGCTTGACGGGACCATCGAGCCATTCGAAGAGTTCGTCAGCGATGCGTGTGGCGATTTCAGTACCAAAGCCCCAGGACATGTTGTCTTCGTAGGCGAGGATGACCTTGTTGGTCTTCTTGACACTGGCGCTGATGGCATCCCAGTCGTAGGGGGAGAGTGTGCGCAGGTCGATGATTTCGGTGCTGATATCGGGGTGCATTTTGGCGGCGCGACGAGAGCGCTCAACGAGTGCACCATAGGTGATAATGGTGAGGTCAGTACCTTCTTCCACCACGTTCGCCTTGCCAAACGGGATCATGTAATCCTCGCCGGGGTGAAGGCTCTTGTTGTAGGTCTGGCGGTAGAGGTGTTTGTGCTCAAGGAACATCACGGGGTCATCGCAACGGATGGCGGTGCGAAGGAGGCCCGCAGCGTCAGCGGCATTGGAGGGCATGACGACACGAAGTCCAGGGATCGCGGTGAAGAGCGATGTGCCTGACTGTGAGTGGTAGGGTGCGCCGCCCTTGAGGTAACCGCCGATGGGCACGCGTACGACCATGGGGCACTTGAAGTTGTTGTTTGAGCGCCAACGGATGTTGGAGAGCTCGTTTTTAAGCTGCATGTATGCGGGCCAGATGTAGTCGAAGAACTGAATTTCGACGACAGGTTTGAGGCCGCGCATGGCCATACCGATAGCACGTCCGATGATGTTTGCTTCAGCCAGAGGAGAGTTGAACACGCGTGTGGAGCCAAACTCTTCCTGGAGGCGGTGTGTGACCTTGAACACGCCGCCCTTACCCTTGACCTTACCAAGGAGTTCTTCGCGTGTGACGTCGGCGACGTCCTCACCAAAGATGACGATGCCAGGGTTGTTGCGCATCTCGGTGCGGAGCGTGTTGTTGATGAGGTCGACCATGGTCTTTTTGCCAGCTTCTTCGTCCCATTCTGGAGTGGTTTCAAAGTCGCTGGAGGTGGGGTCAACATCGGGGCTGTAGATGTAGTCAAGCGCGGTGTCGGGGTGTGGCACAGGGAGTTCAAGCGCTTCATCGACAGCGTTACGGACTTCCTGATCTACCTCGGTGCGAAGTGCGTCGACTTCATCCTGAGTGAGGATGTTTTCCTCGACGAGGAAGGAGGCAAACGCAGTGACAGGGTCTTTCAGCGTCTCTTCCTCGCGTTCTTCGAGCGTGCGGTACATTTGCTCATCATCACTCATGGAGTGGCTGTAAGGACGGATCACGTGAGCGTGGCAAAGCGCGGGGCCCTGTCCAGCGCGGCAGTATTCGGCAGCCTTGGAGATTTCGCGGTAGCTTTCGATCGGGTCGCAGCCGTTAAATTCGGTGATGTAAAGGCCTTCAAAGCCGCTGAGTGCCTTGGAGATGGAGTCTCCAGCGGTCTGAACCTCACGAGGTACGCTGATGGCGTAGCCGTTATCTTCAACAAAGAAGATCACAGGCAATTTAAGTACGCACGCGGTGTTGACGGCTTCCCAGAACTCACCTTCACTGGTGGCGCCATCGCCGATGGAGACGTAGGTGACTTCATCGGTTTCGTAGAGGTCTGCGCGATCCTTGAGCTCATCAATCGCCTGAGCGATGCGGTGAACCTGAGCGCAACCCACGGCCTGAAGCATCTGAGTGCCTGTGCAGGAGGACTGTGTGGGGACGTTGAGGTCTTTGTGGCCCCAGTGACATGGCATCTGACGGCCACCCGAGTTGGGGTCGCTGGAGGAGCCGACAGCTTCGGCGAGGACTTCTGTGGGGGTCATGCCGAGCGTGAGCATGAGTGCGCGGTCGCGGTAGTATGGGAAGAACCAGTCGTAGGCGGACTTGAGCGCGGTGCCTGCTGCGACGAGGGCGGCTTCATGGCCTGCACCAGAGATCTGGAAGTAGATTTTCTGTTGACGCTTGAGGTTGATCTCGGCGTCATCAAGTTTACGCGACATGTAGATGAGGCGATACATCTTGATGAGCTGCTCGGGAGAGAGTCCCGCGTAACGATCCTGTGCTTCTTCGATAGTGGAAGTGCTTGTAATCTCTGGGCTTGCCATGTCTTACACCTTGATATGCTAGAGGTAAATCCGACGACGAAAGGACGACCTGTTCAATAAATGATTGAGGTCAGAGCATGACATGTTCATGCTCCAACACCTAGGCGTAGTGAGGATGAATAAACGAACTCCTCAGTGATTTACTGACCCTTAACACACAGTTTTGTGTGCGGTAAAGCGCAGGAATCAGATTGATGCAAATGTCTTATTTGGCGCATAAAAAGTAACGCATCGCGTCATCTTGCAGATGCCTGATGAGGACTGGTTTTACTTGTCAAATGTGACGACAGTAGGGCGATCCTCGACGGCGCGACCTTCAGGTGTGAAGGCGGGCATACGACCATCCTTTTTGTGCCAGAAGCCAGTCTTGATGGTGTACTTACCTTTGGGCACGCTCTTATCAAGGGAGAAGCTGAACTCATCCTTGATGAATGTACCCTTCTTGAACTGGTCCACGGGGAGAGCGCCTGCCACAGGGATGTGATCCAGGTTGCGCATTTTGCCGTTTTTGGCCAGTCCATGGAGGAACAGCGCCCAGCCAGGTTCAATGTCCTGAAGGACCTCAAAGTACATGGTGAGTGTGACACGTTGTGTGCCTGCGCCAGAGGGCTCTGTTTTGAGGTCATATCCGTAGAGTTTGATGTGAGAATCAAACGTAATATCAAGTGCGTTGGAGGCCTTGATACGATCCTCGGAGATGAATGCCTTGCTGTAGCGTTCCTGATGATTTTTGTAGTTCTCATTGGTGGACGCGAGCCAGTCGAGGAGCAGCTTTTTATCCTCGTCGCGGATATTTTTGGGGATGCTGTTCTTCTCGGTGGGGTCTTGCTCAAGATCGTAGAACTCATCAGGTTGTAGATCGAAGAAGTAGATGTATTTCTTCTTCTCTCGGATCAGTGCCATGCAGGTGTTTCTGGACCAGCAGTAAGATTTAATGGGTCGATCTTTGGGGACATCAGCCGAGACGAGGCTCAAGCCAGGCAAGGTTCCTTTGAGCATGCGATGATGGCTCAACTCAAGCAATGTGGGCATGAGATCAAGCTGGTTGACGGGGACCTTAATGCGTGTGGGTGTTGGGTTTTTGGGGTCATGAATAATAAAGGGAATGGTGAGCCCTTCCTGATAGATGACCTTGTCATGCTGGAATCTACCGTGCTCGCCAAAACCTTCGCCGTGGTCGCCGAGGATGGCAAAGACGGTGTCCTCGTAGAGGCCATTTTTCTTGAACTCATCAAAGACGTTCTTCACGAAGTGGTCGACGTAGTTCACGGAGTTCAGGTAGCGGTTAAGCTCTTCTTCCTCGACATATTTGTTGCGTCCATAACGTCGTGGTGCAAGGTAATCATGGTGAGGTGTGAGCGTGAGGTAGGTGATAAAGAACGGTTTTTTGGAGTTCTTGGTGTTCTTTGCCCACTCGACAGAAGGCTTGAGCATGACGTTATCTTCAACGCCAAAGTAGTTGGCTTTCTCAAAACCTTTTTTGTCCAGTTTTTCAAGAGGATAGAATTCCTTGAATCCCATGTTTTTGACAAGTTCTGGACGTTTTTCAAAGCGTTGCGTGGCGGACTGGAAGAATGCCGTGGAGTAGCCCGCCTGTGAGAAGAGGTTGGCCATGCAGCGGTGTGGCATGCCTGCCTGTCCAGCTTCAAAGATGTCGACGCCAAGGTAAGGGTCAACACCACATCCTGTGGCGACGACAGCCTTGGATGTGTGTGGTGTGACCACGTAAGCTTGTTCAGCGAGCAGGCTCTTCTCGGAGAGTTCCTTGAGGAATGGCGTGGTTTCAAGCTCGGGGTTGTATGGAGTGGTTGCGCTTGCACGTGTGGATTCCATGAGGATCAACACCACGTTGCGAGGTTTTGCCTTGGGTGTTGGGACAAGGACGGTGTCTTTTGTGGAGTAATCCAGTGTACTTGCGGTGCCGCTCTCGACATCGCGAGGGAGGAGTCTGTCGGCGATGGCATATGTGCCAGGAAGCGCCATGACGTGGGGGTAACTCACGGTGGAGATTGGTCGAGCAACAACAAAAGCGAGTATGGTGCAGATGATCCCTGCGATGAGCGCGGGGATTGTGCGTGTGTACGAGACGTTGAATTCGTTTAATTTGCGTCGTAGCAGGTGTGGCACGGAGAGTCCGACCAGCGCGACCAGGCCGATGACCAGTTTGAGCACAAGTGGGGTGGAGTCCGAGATGAGATCCCATGCTTCCTGAGCGTTGGTGAACGCGTAGTGAAGCATGGCCGGATCGAGGACAGAGCCTGTGACAAAGGCAAAGTTGACCGCAGCAAGTTCAAGGCAAAGCAGGAAGATGCTGAAGATCGAGAAGAACGTGAAGATCGCAGTCTGTGCAGCTCTTGAGTTGCGCGTGAGCCCGAGTAAAGCGTAGCCAAGCGCACCAAGTCCGGAGAGAGCAAGCAGCTCGGGGATGAACCACAACACCTTGATAAAGAAGGGTTCTTCAATGGAGAGCGCGTAGAATCGCAAGATTTGACTGACGAGAAACGTGAGCGTCAGTGGGATCAGCGCAGTGAACGTGAGTGTCTTGAGTGTTGCGAATGGTTTTGATTCGGAAGAGGACATGAGAAAGCGCTCTTTTTTGGCAACGATAGCAAGTTTGCACAGAGATGATGTGCCTGTATAGAACAGCGCACGGTCTAAAAAGATTCGATATTATTTATGAGCTGTCGCATCCCATCGCAAGTTCATGGCCCAGTTCTGCCATTTTGCGAGCTTTTTAGGGGCGCGATCTTCAGGTGCATACCACAATGCAGCAGCCAATAGGAGTGCAAAAGATACGCTAATAAGCGGAGCTACAAGTGAGCGTACATGAAGCTTTTTGAAGTTGGGCAGGAGTAAAAATAGCGCCGAGATCAGAGTGAACAGATAGAGCGGGAGCAGTCCCTGTGCCGAGCGGCTCGCGATATAGATGCCACCCAGGTTTGTGGATACCGAGTCGTTGTTGATCATATGGAGCGCGACGCTATGGAGCGGCGAGGTGATCTCGGCGGGGAACTCTGGAAAGGCTGTGGACACGAGCACATTGTAGATCATCGCCGTGATAAGTGAGCCTTTGAGCGCATGGGACAGGAGTGGTTTGCGCTCATCAAAGACATTGAGCATTGTGGCTGCGGCGAGCGTGGTTACGCCGAGGATCGGAACCATGAGGCGTTGTCCGAACCCCCAGAAAGGTACATGAAATCCAAGGGTTATCATGGTTGCTGTGGCGATACCAAAGAGAGCAAATAGTGTAACTGCGCGAGATTTCTTCCAGAGCCACCAGCATCCCACGGCCCCCATCAGCGCGATGGGAGCGCAGAACAGGAGTGAGCGTGAGGGGGAGAGGAACAGGGAGTAGAGCGAGTCCGCAGTGGGCAGCATGATTCCAAACAGCCCCTTGTTATGGGCTTTCACGCTGCTTGCGTGAGCGAGGTACTGGTAGCTCGTGGTGAGTGGGCCGCCAAACGCCAGCGTATTGTAAATGAGTGTGGCGAGCACGGGAGGCGCAGCGCCGATGGCAGCAGCGAGGATAGGTTTGATGCGACGGTTTTTTGCCACGGAGAGGAACGCCAGCGCGAAAGCAATACAGAAGATCGCGCCCTGGTATTCGACAAAGAAGCACATCGCGGCGGCAAAGCTACTCAGGGCTTGTAGGGCAAATATTTTTTTGTCGTGATGAGGGTCATTGGGCGCCTCTTCCTCAAGGGTTGTGTCACGCAGTATCTGTGTTTTGAGCAGCGCCCAGCAGGACATCATGGTGAAGCAAAGGACAAGCGCGTGACCGTAGAACGCGGCGCCGTAGTGGAACAGGGGTGTGCCAAGCGCGAGGGCGAGTATAAGTTGATAACGTAGCTTACGCCTGACATTGAGCAGGGTCATGGATGCGAACGTCAATGCGAGCGTCAGCAGTGTAAATGGGATCATGACCCAGTGTCTGACGAGGTTATTGAGCTGTTCGATGGAGAGCGTTTTTTTATCGTGATGGAGTGCTTTGTAGGCGGCGATGGTGGGCATCGCCAGAAAGCTTGAGCCAGGCGCTTTATCTGTATAAAAGTGGCCGTCTTTCTTTGAGAGATCAAACACTCGTCCGTAGGTTTTGATCTCTTTATCAATAGAGAGCTCGCCGCGTTCAAGCATGGCGAGGCTCAGATAAATACGTGTGCGCTCGTTGGGAGCGCTGACCTGTGGTGACATCCAGCTAAAGCCAAGGCTCAGGCCGATTACAAGCAGGAGCGATGGGAGGATGATTTTATCCGAGATTTTGGCGAGTCGCTGGAGTGGAGAGGTCATAGGTTTATTTTACATTAAGGTTTTGAATTTTAAAGATATTCTTCTTGAGTGGTTTGCCATTCTGAGAGGCTTTAAGTCGTTTTTTTGTCGACTTGTTCCAGAGCCCAATATTGAAATGGAATTTACCTGTGTTGACCTTTTTGGGGAGGAAGAACGTGTGTCGATCCACGATGTAATGATCAGCAGGGAACTCTTCGACAGGGAGTGAGCCTTCAACAGGAGTGTGGTCGAAGTTTTTGTATTTACCTTTTGCATCGATGCCGTGCACGAACAGATGCACATTCTTGGGGGGGGGGTTGAGCGTTTTAAAGAACAGCGTCATGGTGACAGGCTGATCCTTTTGAAGTGTTTTTGAAGGGCTCAGAGAGTAGCCAATGAGCTCAAGGCTATCACCAAACTTCACAGAGGTGTTGACCTGTGGGGAGGGTTTGGTTGTGGTGATAAACTCCTGTTTGTAGGAGGCGTGGTTGTTTTCATAGACTTGATTGACGGACGCTCTCCAATCGAGGAGTTCCTGTAATGAGTAATTGTCTAGCTGGTCAGAAAGTGGGTGTTTTTCATCAGGGTCAGCGGTCATGTCAAAGACTTGATCTCCAATGCGATCATAGTGATGGATGTATTTCATCTGCCCATGAACAAGGCCAATGCAGTAGTCAGCCGCCCAGCAGTAGGTGTAGATTTTTCTGTCCTCAGGGACAGGATTGTAGAGGTTGTAGCCAGGCAGAGTGCCATGCTCGAGCGTGTGTCCGCTGAGGTTGATGAGTGTTGGTGCGATATCAACCTGGCTGACAGGAGCGCTGACCTTGACCTGTTTTTGATTTTTGGGGTCGTGAATGATCAGAGGAACTTGAAGGCCCTCATTGTAGAGCAACTTGTCATGTTGATAGCGCTTGTGTTCACCAAAACCTTCACCATGATCCCCCACAATGGCGAAGACGGTGTCTTCATAGAGGCCATTTTTCTTGAACTCATCAAAGACGTTCTTCACGAAGTGATCGACGTAATTTACAGAGTTCAGATAGCGGTTGAACATCTTCTTGGATGAGTATGTTTTGCGCCCATAACGTTTGGGTGCGAGATAGCCATGGTGGGGTGTAACCGTGAGGTAGGTGATAAAGAACGGTTTTTTGGAGTTCTTGGATTTCTTTGCCCATTCCACAGAGGGTTTGAGCATGACGTTATCTTCAGGACCAAAGTAGTTGGCTTTTTCGAAGCCTTTTTTGTTGAGTTTTTCAAGGGGGTAGAATTCCTTGAATCCCATGTTTTTAACAGCATTTGCACGGCCCTCGAAGGTCTGTGTGGCGGACTGGAAGAATGCTGTGGCGTAGCCTTGTTTGGAGAAGAGGTTGGCCATGCAGTTTGATGGGATGCCTGCGTCGCTTTTTTCAAGAATGGCGAGGCCAAGATAGGGTTCCACGCCGCAGCCTGTGGTGATGACGGCTTTGGATGTATGTGGAACAACGGAGTAGGCGTGTTCAGCGAGCAGGCTCTTCTCGGAGAGTTCCTTGAGGAATGGCGTGGTTTCAAGCTCGGGGTTGTAGGGGGTGGTTGCGCTTGCACGTGTGGATTCAAGGAGGATTAACACCACGTTGCGGGGTTTGGATACCTTTTTTAGGGTGGTGTTTTTTGAGTAATATGCGCGTGCTGTGGCTGTGCCTGTGGTGTTGTTTTTGGTGCGCAAGGAGGAGGATATAAGGCTGCAAACGTTAGGAAATGCGGCGTTGTACTGTCGTGGTGTGAGATACATTGCGACAGAAGGGACAAGCATCAACAGTAGCGCTGCGCCTGCGAGTATCAGGGGTTTTATCTGAACGATGAGAGGGGAGAGTTTTTTGCGCAAGACAAAAGGAGCTGTCAGAGAAATCACTGCACCAATCGCCATCAGTACTTTGAGGAACAGGGGCGTTGACTCATTAACGAGGGTCCAGCTTTCTTCGGCGTTGATGATGGCATAGGAGAGCATGGCTCCGTCGAGCAGCGAACCTGTCACGTGTGCGAAGTTGACGGAGGTCAACTCAAGGCTACCACACAGGAGCAACGCAAGGATTGAGGTGACAAAAATAGTATTGTGCAGTTTTGGCTTGTCTGTTGTTGCAAGTAGAGCGCTAAAGGAGAAGAGGGCGGCTCCTGCCAGGAGGAGGAGGTCAGGTACTAACCAGTAGAGCTGACGTCCGATGGATGCATCAAGGGAGAGAAATGCAGGCGTAAGGAAGTTACTTACAGTAAGGATAACTGCCAGTGGTAGGCAGACCGCAATAAGCAACGGTTTGATCGTCGTATTTGGGGATGGTTGATGCATATGTTGTAAGTGGAAGAATACGCGTTTGTTTTGTGTGTCTGTGGGGCCCCTTGATGGAGACCGTATTGGGAGGACATCTCATAGGAGAAGTTGTGTTGAAAGTCAATTTTGGGGGCATTGCTTCAAATGTTGTAAAAGGTTTGAGCATTGTTTAGGGTCGTGTGTTTTGGGATGTAACGCAAGAGGTGTGGATGAGCAGGGTGAGAGCAATAGACTGGAGAGTATTTCATGCGGGCGTCATATGGCTAGTCGCTACGGCGTTGTGTGAGAGTGGTTTCATTGCATTATCACATGAGGGGGCATGGTCCTGGGAAGTTTTTGTATTTGCGTTAGCGCTGAGTTTTCCCTGGGCGCTTGGTGTTGGGGTGAGTTGCGTTGCTGTGCGCATGCAATGGTCGAGGCTTCTTGGTGGTGTGAAGGGTGAGCGACTCAATGAGGTGCAGGCGTTATGTGTTAGTGTAGCGCTGTGTGTTGGTGTGGCTGTGATTGGCATGGCGCTGTTGAGTCCTGTGGTTCTTGTGAGCGTGCGTACCGAGTGGATGGCAGGTGTTATACTTGGTGTTGCTGCGCTTGGTCTGGTGATTGCTCAGGGGATTCTTGTGGGACCAGCGATGCATTTTGTTGTGAGTCGAATACTTACGCAAGCGCGTGCACGTGTGACTCTTCTGGACAGAGTGTGGGGGAGCATGTGGACGTTTTTTGCGACCTGGTTTGTGCTCTTCTTCCTGTGTTTTTGTGGTGTGATGGTTGTGGGGTGGAGTGTTGTTCGTGAGCTTTCATGGTGGGTTGTGTTAGCTCCCAGTGTGGCTGCATTGTGTGTGGGTGGTGTGTGGTCATTTGTGCAGGGTAGGAGCAGTCATACACATCATCGGAGCGTGGTTCATCTTGGAGTTGTTGCAGGTGGATATGTACTCTGTTGTGCGTTGAGCGTGTTTAGCTATCTTGGCATGATATCTTATGATTCCAGTGGTGATGTGTTTGATGAGTCAGGTGTGTTTCCTGCGCTGGCGTCATCAATTAAGGCGTACACTGACTGGGATAACGATGGTGCATCATCGTGGTTGGATGGGGGGGATTGTAGACCTGACGATCCAAAGATAGGTCCGCTTGCTTTTGATGAACCAGGTGATGGTATCGATCAGGACTGTGTGGGTGGAGACTCAAAGTCGATGGATCTTGTGTATCAGCGCGGTGAGTTTTCTTCTTCTGACAAGGCATTGCTTAAAAACAAGCCTCATGTGATTTTCATCACCACAGATGCGTTATCATACAGTCACACAAATATGGGGGGGTACACGCGTGATGTTACTCCCGAGTTGGCGAAGTTTGCTCAACACTCAACTGTATTTGAACAAGCGTACTCATCTGCCCCGAGTACACGATTGGCATTGCCAGGGATTTTCATGGGGCAGTTCAACGCGCAAGCAAGGCTCGATGATCGAAGAACACATCCTTATGGCTGGTCCGATGATAATGAGACATTGGCTGAGAAGCTCAAGGAGGGAGGTTGGCGTACGGTTCAGGTTGTGGGGGCGAATTATTTCACACCCAAAAAATGGCCAGGTCTTGGGCAGGGGTTTGAGCTTGTTGACACGAGTGCTCTCAAAAACAAGAGCAAGTCGGGCCATACATCCAAGGCGGTGAGTGATGCTGTGATAAAGCAAATTGAGCGTCATGACTTGTCGAAGTCCAAGAGGCCGCTTTTTCTTTGGGCGCATTACTTTGATCATCATTCACCCTTTAAACGTCCGTCGGGGAGTACCAAGAAATTCGGGGATAAGGATGTGGATCTTTATGATGAAGAGCTCAGGTACACGGACGAGCATATTGGTCGTGTGTTGAGCGCTATACAGAAACGCTGGAAACCAGAAGATTACATTATTGTCTTTACTTCAGATCATGGTGAGGCGTTTAAGGGGCGGCATCATCATGGGTATACATTGCGCTCTGTGGTGTTGGATGTGCCGCTCATCATTCAAACTGCGCATCGTCGAGGTGAGGTGATCAAGGGGTTAGCAAGTCACCTGGATATCTTTCCTACTCTCTTGGATTTATTGGGTTTAACGGTGGGCAAGACAGAGGATTACCCTGGTGAGAGCCTTGCTCCTGTGCTCCTGGAATCAGGGAGAGAACCTCAAAAGGATTATGTGCTGGGCGCGTATTATGTGCCTGAATCAAGGAAGAAAGGAAAAGAGGCGCTCAGGAAGGTGTCTGTCAGAACAGACACGTACTACGTCGTCAAAAACCTGAAGCGTGGTAAGTTTGCGGCTTATGTGCAGGAAGGAAAGGATACACATGTGCTCCTCAAGGAGGAGGAGTATGAAGAGGAGTCTGAAGTCAAGCAGTTGGAGCGGTTGTTGGATCTTAATATTCGATGGATTGAGAAGCGTGAGCGAGGGTTGAAACAAGATGAGGAGTAATGGGGCGTGTTAGTCACCACCTTCATCATTCTCCAGGGTATCAAGAATGACATGTTGAAGATCTCGCCATTTTCGCAGCTCTAGCTTCATGTTGTTCAGTGTGGTGAGGTCGGTGTGACTCAGGTCATGCGTTTCATCGGGATCGTGTGCGAGGTCGTACAGGTAGGTTCTGTAGGATGAGCGGTTGTATACGAGTTTGATGTTGTTGATATTGAGTGCAATTTTCGGACTGTAGCTCCCTCTTTTTAGCATGAAGTTGGTGTTGTTGGACGATTTTTGGGAGACAAAATCAAAGAACTCCTGACCTCGAATATTGAAGGCTTCCGTGCTCAGTGTGCGGGGAGGCTGTGTGGTCCATGTGTCATTGTTGACATGTGTGCCGATGATGGGAAACAGCGATTGTCCCTGGGCCATGAATGTGTTGGGGAGAGGTTTGCCAAGCGCATCAAAGAGGGTTGGGATGATGTCGATCTGGCCTGCCACGGGGCCTGTGATTGTTCTGTTTTGGGCGACTCCTGGTCCTGCGATAAACAGGGGGATCTCGGAGAGGCTTGTGTGCACATGAACGTGATGTCCCCAGTGTGCTTTGCCCTGGATTTTATGTCCGAGGCTTTCGCCGTGATCGGCAATCATGACAAGGAGGGTGTCTTCATGTAAACGGTTTTCAAAGAACCAGCGCATGAACTTGCCAAGCTCAAGATCAACATGACTGACCTCGGAGAGGTAGGCCTGACGTTCCTTGTTAGGCAGTTGTTTTTGAGGACGGTTCAGCGTTCTTTGCTCATAGGGCGCGTGCGCGTCATAGAGATGAATCCAGGAAAATGTGTGTTCTCCAACAGGTGTGGTGGTGTGTACCTGTTCAAGATGATGACGTAAGTTGGTGAGCCCTTCGGAGGTGTTTTGATGGGTTTGCGCTTCTGTGTTTTTGCCAAGAATAAAGCTTGTAATTGCGGACTGTTGAAACCAGTGATTGTCGGGTTTTGACAGGTAGATATTATTGAGTTTGTGCTGTGTTTTGAGATGCTTGAGGGGTGTGTTCTGTGCCCAGTAACGTGATTGTGCAATGACATAAGGTGGTTGAGAGAGGAAGATTGAACCGTACGCAAGTGGTGTGGCGGGATAGTGTGCAATGGCGCGCGGAAAGTATGTGCCATGTGTTTTCCACGATGAGAATTCGGGCGTGATCTCGGGGTTGCTCCAGGCATTTGCGTTGATGGACTCCAGGACGATCAGCACTACATGTTGAGCCTGTTTGCGATTTTGTTTCAGGTGTTCATTGCCATGCACAGTGTGTTTTTGTTGGTGTGCTTTCAGAGTGTGTTGTGCCTGCTGGAGTTGTGCTGGTGTGGCAGGTGTAAGCATGAGCTCATCCTGAACATCAAAGAGCGTATGAGGTGCGTGATGATTGAGGTAACGCGTGAGTAGAAGCTCATCGTTCACCTGTAGTGTGGCTTTTGTGTGTGTATGGGTTTGGTATGCAGCAAATGTTGTGAGTGTGAATATTACACACGTTGCTGAAATTAATATTATTTTTGGTAGTGTGTGGAGGCTTGCTCTCCAGGTGTGAGGCGATTTAGAGCTGTGGAGGGATGGCGCAGGCCAAAGGAACATGCCCAGGCACCAGATGCTGTAGGCTGTGAGATAGGCATGGAAGTTGGTGTACAGGGGGAACAGGCACAATGAGAATGTGAGGCCGAGGATGCCATAAAAGAGCCAGAGTTTTTGGTCCTCTTGTTTCTGGTTCAAAGCGTTGATGTGTGTCGCAGCAATGACAAGGAAGAGTGTGCCCCACAGGCCAAGTTTAATGGGGAGAAAGTAGGGGCTTGCACGGATGCCATCACCCTGAAGTGCGGTGAGGTGCCAGAAGTAGGTCAGGCACAGCGTGATGAGGCCAACGCCAAGTTTTGGTAGCAAGGGTGATGTGTGTTCAAGTGCGCGCAGCGATGTCATGAGGATGCTTTGCGCAAGGAAGATCATGCCACCCCAGACAGCGTTGCTCCCAAGTGTCCACAGGAGAGCTGTGGTGAGGCTCATTGTATGTGTGTTGAGGGCGAAGGAGACGCCTGCATCCAGTGTGAGTTCGAGCAGAGTAAGATCGATGATCCCCACGATGATGCCCGTGAGCATTCCCAGTAAAGTGTGGGACCAGATGCGTGTGATGGGTGTGGTCATGGAGAGATTGGGGAGGAAGGACGCGATGTGTTGAGGTGAACGCTTCACACTAACATCAGAGCAATGCATAAAAAAGGGGCGGAAACTCGCTAGCGAGTTTCCGCCCCTTTTTTATGCATTGCTCTGATGATTACTTGGCAATCACAAAGTTCAGGATGCGACCTGGCACGAAGATGACGCGGCGAATGGTGGCGTCTTCAAGGTATTTGAAGACACCTTCATCGGCCTTGGCAGCAGCGACAGCGACCTCTTCAGTGGCATCGGGTGGAATCTGAATTGTTCCGCGCACTTTGCCCATGATCTGGACTGCGATCTCGATGCTGTCTTCAACGAGGTAGTCCTCATTAAATGCAGGCCACTCGGCGTGACACACGGAGGTGTCGTGACCGAATCTGTGCCAGAGCTCCTCGGCGATGTGAGGTGCGTAAGGGGACAGTACAATCGCCAGTGCCTCGACGCTTTGTTGGGAGACCTGGTCCTGTTTGTAGAGGAAGTTTACGTACTCCATCATCGCTGCGATAGCGGTGTTGAAGCGCATTTCCTCGGTCTCTTCGGTGACGCGCTTGATCATGCGGTGCAGCTCCTTGAGCTGTTCCTTGCTCATCTCCAGCCCATCGACAACGCGTTCATGGAGACCTTCTGCATCTTCTTCATCTGGTGTCAGCAGACGCCATGTACGAGTGAGGAAGCGGAAGACACCATTGACGGAGCGCTGATCCCATGGTTTGGCCTGCTCAAGCGGTCCCATGAACATCTCGTACATGCGCAGTGCATCTGCACCGTACTCTTCGATAACCTGATCAGGGTTGACGACGTTGCCACGAGACTTGGACATTTTCTCTGTGATCTCTTCGAGTTCCAGATCAAGCTCGGGGTGCATTGGGGTGTTATCCACAAAGCGTACATCCTCGGGACCAATCAGCTGGATGTGATCAGGGTGAATCTCATCGCCAGCAAGATGTTCGTGCTGCTTCTTGTCCTTGTAGCTGACGGGGTTGCCCTCAGCGTCGAGGTAGCACAGGTAGGTCTTGCCAAGGATCATGCCCTGGTTCACGACGCGCTGGAAGGGTTCAGGCGTGCTGACCAGACCTGCATCAAAGAGGACCTTGTGCCAGAAGCGAGCGTAGAGCAGGTGGAGCACAGCGTGCTCTGCACCGCCGACATAGACATCGACAGGCATCCAGTAAGCTTCCTTCTCGGGGCTCCATGGTTGCTCATCGTTGTGAGGATCGATGTAACGCAGGTAGTACCAGCATGAGCCAGCCCATTGAGGCATGGTGTTTGTTTCACGCGTGGCGCTTTGACCTGTCTCATCGGTGGTGTGCAGCCACTCGGTCGCCTTGGACAGAGGCGGTTCGCCCGTTTCGTTGGGCTTGTAGTCCTCCAGTTCAGGCAGGCGCAGCGGGAGTTGTTCTTCAGGCAGCGCAGCATGTGTACCATCTTCCAGGTGGATGATGGGGAAGGGTTCGCCCCAGTAGCGCTGTCTTGAGAAGAGCCAGTCGCGCAGCTTGTAGTTGATGGTGCCCTGACCTTTGCCATGCTCTTCAAGCCAGCTGATCATGGTCTCCTTGGCTTCCTGAACTTTCATGCCATTGAGGAAGTCGGAGTTGACTGCTTCACCGTCATCGGTGTGCGCAGCTTCTTGCACGTTGCCACCAGAGATGACCTCGATGATGGGCAGATCGAATGCCTTGGCAAACTCCCAGTCGCGTTCATCGTGGCCAGGCACAGCCATGATCGCACCTGTGCCGTAGCTTGCCAGAACGTAATCTGCAATCCAGACGGGGACGCGTTCCTGATTGACAGGATTGATCGCGTAAGAACCTGTGAACACGCCAGTTTTTTCCTTGGCGAGGTCGGTTCTCTGAAGGTCGCTCTTGTTGGCAGCCGCATCGACATATGCTTGCACAGCTTCACGTTGCTCATCGGAGGTGATCTCCTGGACCAGAGGATGTTCTGGAGCGAGCACCATGTAAGTTGCGCCAAACAGTGTATCTGGGCGTGTGGTGAAGACGCGGATGCGTGCATCAAGGTCGTTGGATGTATCGGGATCGAGTGAGAACTCAACCTCGGCACCCTTGGACTTGCCAATCCAGTTGCGCTGCATTTCCTTGAGGTGCTCGGGCCAGTCGATAAGGTCGAGATCTTCGAGCAGGCGATCGGCGTAAGCGGTGATTTTGAGCATCCATTGACGCATGGGCTTACGCACGACAGGGTAACCGCCGCGTTCTGATTTTCCGTCGATGACCTCTTCATTGGCGAGCACTGTGCCGAGCGCAGGACACCAGTTCACGGGGACTTCTGCGATATAAGCGAGGTCGCGTTCGTAGAGCTTCAGGAAGATCCACTGTGTCCACTTGTAGTAGTTGGCGTCCGTGGTGTTGATCTCACGGCTCCAGTCATAGGAGAAGCCAAGGCGCTTGAGCTGGCGTTTGAACGTGGCGACGTTCTTTTCTGTGGTGACAGCGGGGTGTGTGCCAGTCTTGATGGCGTATTGTTCAGCGGGCAGGCCGAACGCATCCCAGCCCATGGGGTGGAGGACATTGTAACCACGCAGACGCTTGTAACGAGAAGTGATATCTGTAGCGGTGTAGCCTTCAACGTGGCCAACATGGAGACCCGAACCCGAGGGGTAGGGGAACATGTCAAGCGCGTAGTACTTGGGCTTGGATGTATCTTCGGTGACGGCGTAGGTCTGGTTTTCATCCCAGAACTTTTGCCAACGAGGTTCAATGACGTTTGGTTTGTACATAATTGATTTCCTGATATTTCAGTGACCTGTGTTTACAGATAGTCTACAGATGCATCATGAGCGTGCACTTGACGATAGCAAGCGTAAGCCTCGATATCGCGAAAGATGACATGACGCAAAGGTGAATATGATCTTTTGATCTTTTACAGCACGTAAACAGCGCACGTGGTGCAATGGATAAAATGATTTGTGTGGGAGTGTGACAGGATGATGAGGGTCAAGCAATGGTGCTTGACCTTTTATAGCGAGCCGTCAGTGCCGCCGCTAGAACCTGCTGCTGAAGGGGATAGCAGTGGTGGCCTGTGAGCCTTGGGCGACACCTTTGGGTGCTCCTGAGTTTGTACAGGAGGAGGGAGGAGCCTCTCCTGCGAGTGGATGTAGCCAGAACCTAACATATGACGCATGGCTTGTTCGTGGTGGATCTTTGCCTGGGCAAAGAACTCCTGTGCGTGCGCTTCGCCTGTGAAGTATTTTTTATTGATCACATAGGCGTTGAGTGCGCTGACGTAGATGAAGATATAATCCTTGTTTTCAACGACGCGCTCCACACCTTCCCACTTGACCTCACCACGGGAGTACTCCGTGGACACCTCGATTCTATCAGGAAAAAGGCGCACGTGGTGATGGCCAAACAGCGCTCGGTTATCGCCCTCGCCGTAGAGCTTGCGGATATGTTGCACATGACGTGTGGAGGGTTTGTCATCCTTGCTCAGGGTGGTCCAGATGCCCATGACGATCAGAAAAGTCATAAACAGCAGTGGCATGCCACCTGTCATGAGGGTGACAAGGAAGCCAAAGACGCCGCTGACTGTGAGGATCAGGCCCACGTAGGTCTTGCGGCGTTGAATTGCAGGGCTTTGCTGCAAATGGAAGTGATTCAGATGCGCGATGTCATCTGCGGTCACCAGGTAGTCAAGTTCTTGAATAGTGTTTGACATAAGAGTGTGGATGGCTGTGCAGTCCTCAAAACACGAAAGGATTTTCATCAGGTGCGCGTACTACTGTAACACGATCCTTTGCAGATTGTAATCACAAGCAAGTCGTGAGTCCACGTTGAATGGCGACAGGCACAGAGAGTGGAACACATGTCCTGAACGTTTTATTGCTTTTATATATTTTGCTCGAGATCAGCAGGCCGTCACAACCTCACAAGTGAGATTGTGAGAGTAAGTAAAGCGCTTGGAAGCGAGCTTGCGAGGTTCCTTGGCTTTACTGCTCTCGAGCACCACGAACAAGTGATAGCCCTGCTTCCTCTCGCATTTATACATTTTGCTCGAGATCAGCAGGCCGTCACAACCTCACAGGTTCGGTTATGATAGCCCTGCTTCCTCTCGCATTTATACATTTTGCTCGAGATCAGCAGGCCGTCACAAGACAGTCTAATTGATTGGGCGAGGCTCATCGCGATCAAGGGCGTTGGGGTTGATGCGGTAGTCCTGTCCTTGTGGGAGGCTTTTTTTATGAGGTTCGACCTGAACCTCATAGGACCAGGACCAGCGTGTGTTTGTGCAGTCCTGTCCAGCGCCAGTGAGCATGAGCCAGTAGAATGCCGTGTGTGTTTTGACCTCATCCCAGTCGAGGGTGATGGAGAAACGTCCATCCTTGTCTGTGGAGGCACAGAACGCGGTCCAGTTGGCGGCTTGTCTTCCTTTGATATGGAGTGCGACGTGGGGTTGTTGTCCGTGGTAAGTGCCTGTAATTGTGACGGGTTTGTCGTCTGTGAGGTAAGTGCTTAGTGGTGCGTCAAGGGTGATGCCACGGTGTGAGAATGCGTCGCGATCAAGCGAGGAGTAGGTGGTGTGATCGCACCTTGATTGGCGTGTGTTGTCGGAGGTGTAGGAGGTGTGCACGATGCCATAGGGGTGGTCTGTTTGTTCCTCGAACTCGCGGAATGTGGCAGGGATGCTGTGTTCCCAGAGGGCGTTAAGTTGCCAGTGGAGGTGAGGGCCGCTGGAGTAGCCCGTGTTGCCACAGATGCCGATGAGTTGTCCCTGACAGACCTGTTCACCCTCCTTGATGGTGACGCCCATGGGGGCGAGGTGATGGTAACCTGCGCGCGTGCCATCGCCATGATCGATGAGGACAAAGTTGTCTTTGCCCATGCAACTTTGTTCCATGCAACCTTCAAAGGATTCCTTGCGTACTTCCCAGACGACACCCTGGCGAGCGGCGAGGATGGGATCACCTGGTTTGCAGGAGAAATCGATGGCGAAGCTTTCATCTCCGTGATGTGTGGGGTAATCGTGGTAGCTCTGATTGATGCGTGTGATGTAGCCCTTCTTAAATGGGAGCTTGTAGGGGCTTTTGTGGAGGGTGTGCTTGGAGGGGCAGATCATGCCATCGCCAATATCCACGCCTGGTGTGCATGGTGTGTTGGCGCGACAGCTTGTGAATACGCTTGCAGACAGGAGCAATGTGCACAATATCGGTCTAAGTCTGGCTGTCATGGTGTGGTGTGATACGTTTTTGTAGGTGAATCAACGGCTGGTCAAGATG
>CATLTV010000121.1 GCA_950059285.1 uncultured Pseudomonadota bacterium
CCCCCCCCTGCCCCGGCCTTTTTTCACGTCACAACCACCACATCAAGCGCTCCAGGCACCAACACCTCACACGTCAGCTTCTTCTTTTTGACGACCTTCCTGAGCGCGCCTTGCAGCCCACTTAACGCATTACGCTGCCCGTGAACCAGCACCACCTGTTGAGGCTTTAACAACTTGACCGTGCCCATCAATGCCCATCGAGGCGCATGATTGGGGAGCAGCACATGCTCCACATCAAGCATTCTCCTGAAACGCAACCCTCCTTGCTGAAAGACCTCGCCCTGAGGAGTCGCCGAAACCTTACCCGCAAAGCTCTTCTTTCGCGTGCTGTTACACAAGACGATCCTCGAATCAGAGTCCTCGACGATGCTCATAAATAGCGCCCTTGAGGGAGATCCACTCTGGAGATGCTCATCGGAAGCAACCACGACCTGCCCCGCCATCAACATACGTGTGGCCTGAGGCTGTGTCACAAATCGTACGCCTCGATCGGCCCAGGACAGCTCGCCGAGCAAGGGCGCAGTGATCTTGAAGATCGGCTCCAGATAATCATGCACATACACCTCATCAAGCGCCTCACTTAGCGCGTGCACAACCTCTCCAGAGAGTCCCAGCGAGGGCACCGCCACAAGCTGTCCACCTCCTGTGCTGTGCTGCTCACAACCATCCACAAGTGATTGTAAATTCTTGTCATAATCAAGCTTATCACTCACGCGGTCCGAGCCAAGCATTCCCTCCATGATCAAACAATCAAGTGGTGTCTCTTCATCGAACACAGGAAACTCTGCGCGTGGTGTCAAGGGCTGAGCGTGTGCGCTAAAATCTGGCAAATATAAAATTCTATGGAACTTCTCACCATGTTCGACCTCCAACAGTAAAGAAGCCGCACCTGGGATGTGACCACACGCATAGGGTGTCATCCTCACACAGGTTTCACCAAAACGCCGCGTCATGGTCTTCTTGAAGTTCAAGGATTTACTCACTTGCCCAAGCACATCAAACACATCGGCGACAGCACGATCCTGACCACGTCCAACACATGCACACAGCGCTGCGCTGGTAGGTGTCATCACGACCTCCACACCAGGATATCGCTTATACAGCTCGGGCAACGCGCCGATATGATCGGCATGAACATGAGACACCCAGACCAGGTCGGGCGAGTTTTTGAGATGAGATAACCATCGGGCATGACCAGTCACTGCGCCCACATCAAGCAATATACTCCACCCCTCCCCTTCCACGAGGTATGCATTTGCGCTCACATCACCTGAACCCGTCAGACATCTAATTTGTAGTTTTTCCAACAATACTCACTCCCGCTCACTTCTGTTGTACATCGCACATCAAACCATTATATTTGAACAAGGATCGATCATCATGGCTTTATCCCATACGTTTGAGGAATCAATGAAACAACAAGAACAATCTGGCCTGACGGTAGAGTGGAAAGCGCTCGCGCTGCCCGTCTCTCTTGGGTTCATGGCGATTCTTCACCTGATGTTCGATGTGCCATTATGGATACTTGCAGCGTTTTGCGCATGGATTCCTCTGTATTACATCCTCTATCCTGCGATGATGCGCAAGAAGTGGAGCGCCTTTGAGAAAGAGTTTGCGCGTCGTTTTCAGCGTGGAGACCACAAGCAGCTGCTGGAATTCTACAAACAACAGTGGTTCTTGCGAAAATTTGGCCCTCGCGCAGAAATGCTTGGTAAACTTGGCCTGATTTACTCCGCGCTTGAGCGACATCGTGAAGCCGAGCATGTGATTCAGGAAGCGATTGAAGCCACACCCTCTGAATACCGTGAACGCCTCTACTTCAACCTCGCCAATATCAAGTTTGAACTTGGAAAATACGATGCAGCCGCAGCGATTTATCGTACCTTGAAGCCCTCCTCTCCGTATCGCCGCGCCGCACAGACACAGCTTGCTCTGATCGACCTCTCCAATGGACAACACCACGAGATGGCGCGCAAGATCTTGAACCGTGAACTCCCCAACGCCACGGGCACCATGCGTGAGAGAATCGAGCTTGCGCTGGCCGAACACCCCGCCCCCGAGCAGGCCCTGTAATCTGGAAAAGTACACTCATTCTAAAGGATAACACTTGCGCACAGATGCATTTCGTTTCATAACATCATGCGCGCAAGGCGTCGCAAAATAATATTCACTTGCCGATACACAGCCCGAGATTAGCTTGGGACGGCGAGTGCCTTATCACACGCTTGCATATGCAGGTGTGTTGTGTTTTTTGCATTGTGTGCAAAATAAAACCTACTCAACACTTGTATAATCACTCTGATCAACCACATCAGAGGCCAGTGATAATCAACTCAAGGAGACACGGGAAATGTCTGACAAGAACCCTAAACTGTTTGATATTCGCATCGTAGAACGCAACATCGAAAAAGGTCTCATCACTCGCAAAGAGTATGAAGAATACCTCAAGACCATGGATGACAGCGCTGAACGTGCAGAAAAAATTGAGGCCGAGTTCGTCGAGAACGTCCTCACACAAGATAAAGACTAATACAACACACGTAAGTCATATGTGCTGGGCTTGCAAGGCGCCTGAAGCTTCACTTTGCTTCATCACACAGCCTTCGTAAGCCCATCATGTTTGATTCACACCATCATCAGGAGAACCCCAATGAGTGATTCCAAACAAGACACAGAAAAAGTCCTCGGCGATAACGCGGGCGTCTATGTCCCAAGCGGAGCAGATGAAAACATCAGCGTAGACTTTGGCGGCTTTGTCGTTGGACTCTACCAGAGCGCGCTGGTCTCACTCGGCGAGATCGAACACCCTGATACACAACAAACCATCATCGACCTTGAGTCCGCCAAGCACACCATTGATATCCTCAAGATGCTTCAGGACAAGACGCGTAATAACCTCGATGAGGAAGAAGAAAGGCTCATGAAGGGTTTACTCTACAAGCTTCGTATTGCCTTTGTGGAAGCCCAGAAAAAGCAGGGCTAACACCCTCACCAGGCGACTGTAGGCTCATATGCCTCGCGGCAGCCTTGATCGATTGAACGTGCAAAAAGAAGGCTGCCCCACACATGTAAGGGGCGGCCTTTTTTATTAAGAGCATGATGGAGGGCAACCCACAGATCGCGCCTCTTCGTCAAGAACTTCTGAGGTCACACATGACACATCCACACCTCACCACGACCTTGCGCATCGTCGCCTCGTTGAGCCTCATCACACCCATGATGGCGTGCAACACGGACGCGTCCACCTCACCACAGTCCACCCCCGAAGCCACGCCCACATCAGCGCCAAGTTCACACACGCCCCCACCCGCTGCCACACCTGCCATCGCCCAGTACCCAAGCTTTGCCGACATCGTTGAAGATGCTCGCCCTGCCGTGATCAACATCTTTACGCGATCCAAAAAAGTCAGCAAAAGCAACAACCCGCTCTTTCCCCATGTCCCCCACGAGCGCGTGCGAGAAAGCCTTGGCTCGGGCTTTATCATCGACGCCTCGGGGCTCGCGCTGACCAACCATCACGTCGTCGCCAATGCCACCGACATTGAAGTCCGATTGCTCGACGAGCGCAGGTTCAAGGCCACCATCATTGGCCAGGACCCTCGCACAGACACAGCGCTCATCAAAATTGAGGCGAGCGAAGAACTCCCCACGCTCAAGCTAGCAGACTCCGACAAGCTGCGTGTAGGTGAATGGGTCATCGCCATCGGAAACCCTCTGGGGCTCACCAGCACCGTCACAGCAGGCATTACCAGCGCCACGGGCCGTACACACGTGCCCCTTGGCGGCGATTTACTCTATCAGGACTTCATTCAGACCGACGCATCCATCAACCCCGGGAATTCAGGCGGCCCTCTGATTGATATCCATGGAGAGGTTGTTGGTATCAACACTGCGATCAGCGCCGAAGCTCAGGGGATTGGCTTTGCAATTCCCATCAACATGGTCAAGGAGCTGCTCCCTCAGCTTAAACAGGGCAAGGTCAAACGAAGCTGGCTTGGACTCTTCATTGATGACATCCCACGTCAGCTCTCCGTGCAACTGTCGCTCCCCTCAAATCAGGGCGCGCTTGTGCGCAAGGTCGTCAAGGGGGGTCCTGCCGAACGTGCAAAGCTTCAGGCAGGAGATATCCTCCTTAAAATCGACAAGGAGCTGATCAAAGACGCCAACCACCTCTCGTGGCTTGCTGGTCACAAGGAAGTGGGAAAGACCATTGATATCGAGCTTCAGCGCGGTAATCAGCGCATGATGACACGCCTCAGACTGGGCGCGCTTCCCGAATAAGGGAATAATCACTTGTCTTTTAGTGCGATCGGCACGACAATTTGTCCCGTTCTTCACTCATGACTTTATACTCAACACGCAGATCTGCACGATCTGCTGATGATTTTTTACAGACTTGAACCCAACCCCAAGGAGCATGGATGACTGCCAAGTTCGACCTGTCCAAGTTTACCCAACCTGCCCGTAAGATGCTTGAGCGAGCACAGAACCTCGCCAGCACCTTGAAGCACCAGAATGTCGACATCGAGCATGCCCTCGTCGCCATCCTTGAAGAAGATGAAAACGTCGCCAAAAAGGCGCTCAATGATCTTGAGATCGACATCAAAAAGGTCGGCCGCAAGCTCATCGATGAGCTTGAGTTGATGCCCAAAAGCTACAAGCGAAACGACCAGATCTTCGTCAGCAAGAACCTTCTCAAGGTCCTGGAAGACTCTCGCCGTGAGTCCACTGACTTTAACGATGAGTTCGTCACACTTGAGCACGTCCTCGTCAGCATCAGCGCCTTCCAAAAAGGCTACGCAAGCAAGCTCCTTCGCGATCAGGGCGCCACCCCTGACAAGCTCCGCGAACACTTCAAGAAAGCGCGCAAGGGCAAGAAAGTCACAAACCCCGAGGGCGCTGCCTCCGATATTCTCTCCAAGTATGCGGTTGACCTCACACAGCTTGCAGCAAACGGACAGCTCCAGCGCGTCGTGGGTCGTGACGCCGAACTCCGTCGCATCATGCAGGTGCTCTCACGACGCACCAAAAACAACCCTGTCCTCATTGGAGAGCCTGGCGTGGGTAAGACCACCATCATCGAAGGGCTCGCTCAACGCATCGTCGCAGATGACGTCCCGCTTGGCCTCAAGGGCAAAAAAATCATGAGCCTCGATGTGGGTTCACTTGTCGCTGGCACCAGCTTGCGCGGCCAGTTTGAAGAACGCATCAAAGCAATTATCAATGAAATCATCGCCAGCGAAGGTGAAATCCTGCTGTTCATCGATGAGCTCCACACCATGATGGGAGCAGGCGGTGGAGATGGCCCCATGAACGCAGCGGGCCTCCTGAAACCCGCGCTTGCGCGTGGTCAAATCAGCATGCTCGGCACCACCACACAGGACGAGTACCGCGAAAACATCGAGGTCGACCCTGCGCTTGAGCGTAGATTCCAGCCAATTCAGGTCGAGGAACCCTCCACCGAAGAGTGCATCTCCATTCTGCGTGGCATCAAGCAAAACTACGAGATCCACCATAACGTGCAGATCCAGGATGAAGCGCTCATCGCCGCAACCAAGATGACATCTCGCTACATCCCTGATCGTGCACTGCCCGACAAGGCTATCGATGCCATCGATGAAGCGGCAAGCCGCCTGCGCATCGAGATCGACTCCAAGCCCACCGAACTTGATAACGTTGAGCGTCGCATCTTCAACCTCGAAAGCGAGCACCAGACTCTGCTGAACGAGGTTTCACAAGATGCCGCCGCCACACGCAAGCGCATCGAAAACGAGATCGAAGAGCTTCAAAAGGTCGCCCAGGAGATGCACCTGCGTTGGGAAGGTGAAAAGCGCCTGCTCGATCAACTCACACAGCAAAAAGAAGAATTTGATGCCGCCGAACGCGAGATGCAAGACGCCACACGCAATGGTGAACTTGGCCGCGCCGCCGAAATCAAGTACTCTGTCTTGCCCAAAATTCAGGCAAGCATTGAACAGGCTCGTAAAGAACACGACGCGCTTAGCCCAGGCCAACGCCTTCTCAAAGATCACATCGACGAGAACGACATCGCAGCTGTCATCGGTGACTGGACAGGCATTCCCGTCAACAAGATGGTCGAAAGCGAGAAAGAAAAGATCCTCCAGATGTCTTCACGACTTCAGGAGAGCGTCATTGGTCAGGATGCTGCCATTGAGTACATCTCTGAAAAAGTTCGCACCTCACGTGCTGGACTCCAGGACCGCAATCGCCCCATCGGTAACTTCATGTTCGTTGGCCCCACAGGTGTGGGTAAAACAGAGCTTGCCAAGGCAATCGCCAAGTTCCTCTTT
Source organism: uncultured Pseudomonadota bacterium (assembly GCA_950059285.1). Taxonomy (GTDB): domain Bacteria; phylum Myxococcota_A; class Bradymonadia; order Bradymonadales; family Bradymonadaceae; genus CATLTV01. The sequence goes on from CATLTV010000121.1 coordinate 6,312, forward strand.
GACGATGAGGACGCCATTGTGCGTATCGACATGTCCGAGTACATGGAGCAATCCAAGGTCAACACGCTGATCGGCTCCGCCATCGGTTACGTGGGCAGCGAGCGCGGCGGTGTGCTCACCGAGGCCGTTCGCCATAAACCCTACTCCGTGGTCCTGTTTGATGAGGCCGAAAAAGCACACCCCGATGTGTTCAACATCTTGCTTCAGGTCATGGATGAAGGCCGCCTCTCGGACAGTCAGGGCCGTCGCATTGACTTCACAAACACGCTCGTGATCCTCACCTCAAACGTGGGCTCACGCCAGATCATGGACATCACACAGTCCGATGACTTTGAGCAAAGCGAGCTTGAAGAAGAGATCAAGCGCATCCTCGCAGACCACTTCCGCCCCGAGTTCTTGAACCGCCTCGACAAGGCAATTCCTTTCCGTGCGCTGGATCTTGGCGACATCAAGAAAATCGCCAGAATTCAAGAGCGTAAGGTCAAGAAACTGCTCGCAGAACAGAAAATGGGCCTCGAACTCACGGACAGCGCTCTGGAGTTCCTCTCCAAGGAGGGCTACGAGCCCGAGTTTGGCGCGCGTCCATTGAAGCGCTCCTTTGCTACACACCTTCAACAACCCCTCGCTGTTGAGATTCTTGAAGGAAAGTTTGCAGAAGGCGACACCATCCTCACCGATACCGCTGAGGATGAATCAAAGCTTGTGTTCTGCAAAAAAGAAGACTGAGTATTTAGAGCAGTTAAAACAATTGTGTACGGGCGCTGACTGGTCTGAAGGAGCGAGAGCTGTGTCGGAAAACCAGCAGCAGTACAAGGCACTTGCTTTGTTTTCCCTCCTTGCTCTCACTCCTTCATCCTTCGTCAGCCCTTCGTACACAATCATTTCAACCGCTGTAAACTGAGCAAAAAGAAAGCAGGCGGCCATTTGACTGCATCAAATGGCCGCCTGCTTTCTTTTTGCTCAGTTTATTCACAGCTCGATCTCTGATAGAGATGACACTCGTCGTTCATAAAGTCTCTGGAGGAGAGCCATGACAAAAGCAATGGAGCCCACACTACCATGCAGCAACAAGCAGGTTCATGACGCGTTCAAACCTGACGCATCACTCGCCTACGACCGTGCAGCATTCGGCTGGGCTGCTATGTTCTACACAGCATATGCGCTTCTGTTACTTGATTTTATCCCTGGATGGGCGTTTTTTGTAGTTGGTGTCATTGCTATTGTGAGGAATTTCAACGCGCTCCACGAGGCATTTCACGCTGTCGATACACGTGGCACATTCTGGATTACCATGCGTGCAGTTCCCATTGTCATGGCACCATGGCAACTTGGTTATCATGCGCTAAGAAACAATCACATTCACCACCATCGACATGAAGGCGACGAACAGGACCCTGACTACTATCTGATTCATGGGAATCCTGTGTGGACCTTGTTGATGGCGCTGACACAACCCGAACAATCTGTACTTCGTTATATTCGACGCAAGGGACTGACCAAAAAGCTCGCACTGGAGCTTTTATTTCACGCTGCGATCTGGATTGGTCTGGCCATCATCTCACCATGGGAGTTGTTTGTGCTTTACAATGTTGTCACGCGCTTTGGAAACACAGCCGCATGGTGGATTTTTGACTACTTGCTCCACCTTGACAAGCTCTACTACAGGCTTGAATCACTCCCCTTTCCGCGTGCGTTTGAGTTCGTCTGGGCAGTTCTCTTTAGCCACTCAAATATCAAAGGTGTGCTTCACCATTATTTGCACCACAAATATCCCTTTGTACCTGATCGAAATCTGCCTGAACTTGCTGTGTTCATCGAACAACACAACAAGGAAGAATCATAGGTAAACAGGTCAACATTGCGCTATTGCATCGCCGCGACAATCACACCGATGACGATCAAACCAAGGAAGAGAAGCAGTGATGCTATGAGCCCCACGATCAACGCGGTCTTCTTCTTTGACCTGTCTGAAGATGGCTTTTCAAGCGCATCCTCGGCAGTTGTGGCCAGCACTTGCTCCTGAGCCACGGGCTCTTCCTTGTGCTTCTCAGAGACCAGCGGACCAGGGGAGATCTTGCTCCTGAGCGCTCTGTTATCCATCCCTTCTGGCCCCTCCCAGGGAGCAGGCAACTCGACCAGACCAAAGCCCTCTGTTGCAGGTGTAGGAAGCGTCTCAGGCGTACAGTATTGAAGCATCTCGGAGGCGGACACAAAGCGCTTCTGAGCCAGTGGTTGCAAACACCTGGCAATCAGAAGCTTGTAACCCACAGGGATCTGCTGGCGTAAATAATCATAGACATCATGATCGAGCGGAGCTTCTGCCATCGGTCTTGGCTCCGAGGCTGTCAGCATAAAGCTCATCAAGCATCCAAGGCTGTACGTATCGCATGCCTCACGTACGACTTTGCCCGATATCTCCTTACGAATTTCTGGCGCAGTGTAACAAAGGCTAGTGTTCATCTTGAAGACATTCATCTTCTCACCCTTGACCACAGCGTTACCACAGCCCACGACTTGCACAACTTCATCCAGACCAATGATAATGTGTCGAGGATCGAAGTCGCGGAAGACATAACCTGATGCGTGAATATCTGTGGCAAACTGCACAAGCTCTCTGAGGATAGCGAGCGCTCTGACAGGAGGCATACCACGAGGGAACCGCTTCTTGATGTAGTCATACAGCGTATCACCCTGAATGTACTCGTACACCAACACAGGCTCCAAATCGCCCAGTGGAGAGCCTGACAGGTAGAGCATATCCATGGGCTCGGGGAGCATCGGAGAGGGGTGCGTCAAGAACTTCAACTCGGCCTCAAGCGCCAGTCGACGCCCCTGAACGTATTCCGCGCTCTCCATCAAATCCACGGGATAATCAATCGTCTTCAAGCAGACCTTCTTGTCATCCATCTGAGTGTCTTCCCCAAGCGCGATCTGATAGTGCTTGCCCTCCTGGAGCAAGCTCTTGACCCTGAACCTTGAGTTCTGACTCTTTGCGTCGGTGAGTAATGTGCCTGGTTGTATCATCCTATCATGCCTCAATCGAAGTACTTGGAGCGCGCATCACGTTCTTGTCGTGACAGCACACAGTAAGGAGAGTGTGACATATATGGACACCACGCTTGCGTCCAGATGAAAGGAGAGGTTCAACCCTACACACACACACACAATCAACACAAAAACAATTCAAATACAATCACTTAAACAACAACAACGAGAAAGTAAAAGAAGAGCAAAGGGGCGCGGTTGCCAAAGCAACCGCGCCCCTTTGCTCTTCTTTTAGTGCCAAGAGGTACAAATTAGCGAGGATGATTACGCAAGAACTCAAGCATGGCAGGTTCATTATCTACGCTATCCTGGCCATTTGCACCACTTGGCCAGGTCAGATGATTCAACGCACCACGGGTATATGTGCACGTGCTAGCACAACGCTCAACGGGCACACCTTCATCATTGATAAGCTGGTGAACAACCTCACCCGCCTGACGTTGTGCCAGCACATCAACCCATTGAGACATGGGGACAGAATCAGCCTTGTTTCCACGGCGGATAAAGTCTTGCTGATGTTGCTCATTACACGCCGCTCCATCACAGCTTCGGCTCACAAGGTAAATCGGGAGCGCCGACAGCTCAACAGACTGACGAACACACCGTTCGTTATCGTCAAGTGCACGATTGAACGGGTTGCTCCCTGAATATGAAGCCATCGCTGCCACGCGATGACCGCCTGGTGTTGGTGTGTCATAACGTGTCAATCCATATAACGCTGAGAGCATCTCACCTTCACTCCACCCCATTACATAGATCCTGGAGGTATCAACATGGCCATCACGTGCAAGCAAATCGATCCATGCATCCAGGTTGTGAAGATCTTGATTGGTCTCAAAGTTCCAGGTCAACGAGTTATGATGAGGGCCATCAGCCAACCAACTATAGGGGTAGTGCAAAACTCTTGATTGGATTGCCAGGAGTATAAAACCAGGACGCTCAGGGTCAGCGCTCAAATCGTAATCGACAGCCTTCTCACGCAGTGATGTAGAATTATAAAGATTGGACACATCGCCAGCACCACCATGCAGCCAAATAATCAACGGTCGAGGATGTTCTGCTGATGTACCTTCAGGCTTAAACAAGCACGCATAACGGCTGTAGCCATCTGCATCTGCAAGGGACTCAGCAGGGCCGTCGTCAAAAAACGGCCTATCTCGACGTGTGGTCATACACTCAGGCTCAATAGAAGGAGTATCAAGCACCTCGCCTTCTCGTGTAGAGCATGGAGCATCAACAGTACAGGGAGGCAATGGAGGAGTGCCAAGTAAGGGGTCACATACAGACATGTTCACAGACGCATCAGGAGACATATCTACAGGTTCCATATCCTCAACGAACATGTCCACGGTCGACAAATCAGGCGGTGGGCTAATATCAGGTTCATGCATCATATCCGACACTGACTCCGAGGAGCTCATGTCATCATGCATCATATCCATCAAGGGGCTTTTACTCTCATCCTGACGGGTTCCACACCCTGCGTAGATAAGGCCCATCACACCACACAAAACACAAACAAAGAAACTAGATCTCATAACCTTACACACCTCCAAAGTTATCCTAAGAGACAGTTCACCCCGCATCATCATGCATCAACAGCAATCACCACGCGTAGATGTCGAACTCAGAGTATTACAAAAGAGACACAAGCCATCACAATCCCTACGCAGTTCACATCACTTTTCTATGAGCGTAGAACAGAAGATAAAAGAAGAGAGGGCGCGGTTGCTTTGGCAACCGCGCCCTCTCTTCTTTTATCTTCTGAGACTGCAAGCCTCAGGGAGTAACTGTCACAGTCACAATCTGTGTCGTAGTCTGACCCACTGCGTTTCCAACCAGCAACATGTAGCTCGTGGTGGTGCTGGGTTGGACCACAGCCTCACCCGCACCATGTCCAAGATTGGTGAATGGGACTGGCATGCCCGCATCTATATCAAGGAGCTCAATCTGAGTAGCGTTACTCGTGGTCCAGGAGAGCGTGGAGGACTCACCAAGCATGGTGGAGATGGTATCAGGAGATGCGACAAAGGTGTCAATTGTAGGTGCAGATGTCACAACCACAGTCAGTGAAAGCGTGTCCATATCACCCATATCGCCAAGCGCAACGAGTTCATATGTGGTGGTCTCTGTAGGCGACACCATCACGCTGTCTACAAATGTAAGATTTGTCGTATCCACGGGTGTTGTGCCCGAAGAGTCTGTCGCAGTCAGTGTAAATGAGGTGCCATCTTGAATATCCCAGGAGAGCGTTGTGGAGTCACCCAACGAGATTTGCGAGCTTGCCGCGCTGAAGTTACGGATGCTCACGACAGCATTGACCGAGACCATCACCGAGGAGGTGACAGGTCCAGCAAAGCCCTGAGCGGTCAGGGTGTAGGTCACATCTGAGCCTGGTTGCAAGGTGATTGAATCAGCATCAACGCTCTTACCTGTCAGGTCAATGGTCTCGCCAAGAGAGTTCGTCAACGCGATCTGAGACGCATTTGTTGTGGTCCATGAAAGTGTCAAAGGATCGCCTGCGTTAATTGTGGCGGCATCCGCCATCAGCTGTGCTGTGACAGGTTCACCTACGGCAATAAGAAGTTGCTTGGTATTTGCCCCGGCGAGGTTACTTGCAGTGATCGTATATACACGATCTGTGTCCACCACAACGTCGACCATATCTGTGTCGACCATCTTGGTAGAGACATCAATAGATGCACCAAGATCATCCACAAGGGTAATCATCGTGGCGTGTGAAATGTCCCAGGAGAGCGTCACTGTCTCGCCCATGGCGACAAAAGAGTTGGAGGCTGTGAAGCTATTAATGACAGGGAATGGAGGGAGCAAGCTCACAGTCACCATCGCCTCGGCCATATCGCCATCGCCATTTTCTGCGACGAGCTTGTAGGTGGACTCTTCTGTGACAAGAATGGTCAACGAGCCTGATGCGTTTGAAGCCCCCATCAAGTCAAGGGGCATCGCCTCCTCGTTACGTGTGATAGTCACAGAGCTTGGATTACCTGCAATCTCCCATGAAAGCACAATTTCATCGCCTGGATTCACAAACTCAAGATCCGAGGTGAAGCTATCGATCACGAGAGGTTCATATGTCACCACGCTCACGCTCTGGCTGTCCTGTCCATATTCGTTCTCGGCAGTCAGCGTAAAGCTTTTGTTTGTGGAGAGCGTCTGTACAAGAGTGTCCATCGTCACAGACAGGCCTGTCAGGTCAATGGATGCGCCCGATTCATCTTCAAGTACAAGTGTTTCTGCGCCAGTTACTTCCCAGCTCAACGTCACATCACTGCCCTGCTCCACACGCGATTGATCTGCTGTAAACGCGGTAATCTGAGGAGCATCACCCTGTACAATCAATTGCACTGTACGCATGACCATACGATCCTCATTGTACGCACGTAAAACGTAGTTGGTGTTGCTCGCTGGAGTCACCTCAAGGGAGCCACTTTCAAGCGCATCCATCTCAAGTGTGATGACATCAGTGCCATCATCAAGTTCGGCGCGATCTGCGTCCTTGATGGTCCAGCTTAACGTGGTGCTCTCACCTGGCTTGATCAAGGTGCTTGATGCGTTGAAGCTCTCGATCACAGGGGTGATTTCTTCAGGCACAAAAGGATTGACCGTGATGGTGACCATGGAGCTAGCCGCGTCACCATCCGCGCTGCCCTGAGCTTCCAGAGTCAACGTGGTTGTTGCAGCAAGGGTCACTGTCGTGGAGCCTTCTTCAAGCGCATCCTCTGCAATGACGAAGTCGTCCATGTCGTTATCAAAGGAGAGCTTTGCTGTGACTGCGTCCGCCATCTCCCAGGAAATCGTCACCTCCTCGCCTTCTTCGATTGTCGAAGCGGATGACGTGAAGCTTACGATCTGTACAGGTTGTGTATCGGGAGTAACCTCACCTTCAATACACTTGCCAAGAGAGCAAACCTCATCACTAAAGCAATCACCATTGACGGCACAATCGTCTTGCTCCTCGAATGAGGGCTTACACCCCGAGGCAAGAATTGCCATGGAAAGGAGCAACATCAAAGCCTGAGCCATCGTGCTCATCAGGCGATCAGGAGTAACTATACGCATGAATCCCTCGTCCTCTTAAAACCTTTTTATATCATTGAAACTAAAACTAAATTCACTTCATCGCATCGATAGGAAGCGGTGCGGCATCTTCGGAGTCTACGCGCTCCGTGACCACTTCATATTCGACCAGAACCCTGGCCTTGGCATCGGGTGTAACACCCGAGGGTTTCTTTGAAAACGCCTCCACAGAGCCAAGTCCCTTGAGCTTCATGTACGCCTTCACGACCTCACCTGCCTTGTAATCAAACAGAATCCAGCCTTCACCTTCACCAATGGATGTACCACGTGTCTCCTCATCGGCCACGAGCAAGCGCCCTGCCGAGCGAAGATCTTGCTTGAAGCGAATGAATGCACACACGCTCTTGCGGCAGCTCCTCCAGCGATCAAATGTGAAGGTGTTGGTGGAGTCCTCGCTCAACTGGGCAAGGCCATCAGCGTCACGATACAGAATTTTTTGAGTCCATGTATCACCAGGCCCCACGGGTTTGTCAGGAAACGCCGCCTGAGACATGGACAGCATCGTGGAGAAATGCTCCAGTGATGTTTTTGCCAGAGGATTTGTGGGGGCGTGTACCTGGACGTCCTCAATCTTGCCCTGAGGAGACAGGAGGTAACTCAACTTGGCGTTACGCGTAATCTGGTGAACACGCTCCTGATCCGCGAGTAATTCAGGGTAGGTGTAACGTCCTGCGCTTTTTTCCACGGAGACAAGCACAGGCATCATATCACGCCTCTGCGCTGCGCCCTCCTCATGAGGTTTGCTGACGACCCAGATCGACTCGGGGCGGTCCGACAGATCCTTGAGCTTCTCATAACGCACCTTGGCGCTGCTCATATATACCTGCTTGAGGTCTTCACGATCCTGAATGGCGAGTCGATGCATACCGCGTACAGCGTACTCGACGGGGCGCAGCATCTTGAACTCCAGGCGATGGGGTCCTTTGGGGATCTCGATGGGAGGCAAGCTGCCCTTTCCATCATCCTCGGAGGCGTTGGCTTCCTTGGCCTTCTCCCACTCGGGGTACGAATCATATGCGCTTGGCACATCGTTGTTTGAAGGATCAGGCGCCCCAGGGAGCCCCTGAAGTTCCTCCACACTGGGACCTGGCTTATCCGAGCTTGGTTGCTTGGTGCTTGGCCCTTTGGGAATCTCCTTGGGTGGCTTGAACCCTTGCTGTGCAAACGACACGGCGCTCACAAAGAGGGTTGAAACAACCACCAAACCAAAGAAATGACGGGGGCGCTGGATATGTGACATAAACCTTCTACCTGATGAATTAAGGAGAACTAAAAAGAAGTGTGTGTTACCATGCCTTCGAGGATCTTCCATACACCATAGCAAAGCGCGCAATAACTAAACAAGTCTATTGACGCAAACGACCACCATTTCTAAGGTTGGGAAGACTCCCATCTAGCCGCACAGCTTAAAAACAAACAAACCCATAGAAATCAACACACTATGCTATCAGACCGCACCTACAAAGGAACTCTACTCAAGCTCAGTTCACTGCTCGCGTTAAGCATGGGTTGTGGAGACTGTACATGCTCGGGCACACCTGTATCCAAGGACACTACAGAAATCACGGATACAAATCAGGCATCTTATGCAGAGGAAAACCTTGAGCAAATTGAACAGCGCATGATGGCGATGCTCCGCATTCAGGATCTCGCGCTTGTGGAGAGCAGCACCAAGGCGTTTATCTCCCCCAAAGGAGACGCAGATCGTGTCCAGCTTGAACGCGAGCTCTCGTTCCATCAGATTTTGGTGGATTACCTTGGCGAGGAGACGCTCTCATCGTTACGCAAGACGGGGAGCGTGGACATTGGCTGGATCCAAAGCAAGGGAAAACAAACCCTGGGGCAGACCAAAGCCGAGTGGTTCATTGTGCTCCCTGTGGAATCCAGAGATGAGTTCTTAAAGCGCAAGGATGTGGAGGACATCGACAAGGACTTTTCACGCTTGAACGCCAGCAAATCTCAGCTCTGGGTGCTCAAAGCAAAACCTGAATATATCCGTGGAAGGACCTCCGATAAGGGCGATAAAATTGTCATCGGCAGCTCCTCGGCAGCAGCGCTGCACGCGATGGATATCGTGAACAAGTACGGACGCGAACTTGCCGTACACGCACATGTCGCCGTGTGGCCCTCACATATTGGATTGACCCAACGCTGGGATGATTTCGATCAGGAGCTCTCACAAAGGCTCGCCACCGCAGGGCACGGCCTTCTTCCTGCGCGTGCAGGTATGGTCAACCTTGAGATTTACGCACTTCAACAACTTGCCAGAAACTCAAACTGGCCCGAGCCCATTCAGCTCCAGTTTGAATACAAAATTCGTGACGGCAAACCCAAGATGATCCGCACATCCGCCTTTGTGGAGAGCCCTGATGAAGGATTTGAGCGACTCAAAAAACTTCATGAGGCAATGCAGCCACGAAAAGGTGGTTATCCTCCCGTACCCGCTGCACCAGGCACAGCCACGCTCAAACTTCGCCTGGATCGCTCTGAACTTGACGACACCTTCGACCTCGTCATGCCAGAGCATGCGCGCTACATGTTGGCGGCCAAGGGCGAAGAATCAATGACCTCATTGAGAGGACTTCTGAGTGACCTGCTTGATCACAACCGAGGAGCAACCACATTCTCATTCTTCCCGCAGAAACACGATCTGAGCGCCGAGACCTTTATTGCCTTTGAAGCAAGCGATCTTGAAGGCTTGCCCAACCACGCACTCAAATTCAACGAAGAGCTCGTCAAGTCATTCTGGGCACCACTTCACCTTGTACAACCTGCCGATATCTCGAAGGTTGAAACGGTCAAACTCAAGAAACACCCAAAGCTTGATACACACAAACTCACCTTTGAGGTCATCACCGCAGAGCAACCCATTGAGCTTGGTGTGTGCTGGACAATCTTTGATGGACAGTACCTCTCCTACCTCGGTGAAGATGCTTGCGAAAAGCTCGACGCGCAGATCTCTGAAAAACCTGCCGCGCAACCCGCTACACTGGTGCTCAACGCCAACCTCACAGATCTTGTAAACATGTTCTATCTTCCACCTGGAAGAAAGCTTCGCGAACCCATCGGTAAGAACAAGCCACACAACTTCACAATCAACGGGTATGCGCGACCGTTTGAAGGAAAAAACCAATTTATTTTCGAGACGCAAGTCAAGGATAGCCGCGTGATACGCGACCTTTTGAACGCGATGGATACCTTCTCTGATCTATGGAATCCTAATCGTGAGCTGGAACTGACCGATATGTTACAGAGGGTGTCACTTGAGCAAGCCCTGTATCAGGAGCCAGCGTTTTCGTTCATTGGCTCTCCTGGACTTGCCACAGGAGCACCTCCTGCAATGTTCTTTGGCATTCCCTTTAGTTTGCCGCCTGCACCTCCAAACCAACTCAAAGAAGCGTTCACTGGTGAACCCGTTCAACCTCAACAACCCAAAAGAGTTCAAGATGACACGAAGTAGAACCCCTGAACACAAGCACACTCTGATGAGAGCCACATCCACAAAGCTACTCCTCACAGGGGCCTTGCTCTTGGCTGGTTGTGGAGACTGCAACACGCCTCCAGCATCCATTCGCGACATGAACGCCACACAAGGCGACATGACGCCTTCTGATATGCCAAAAGATATCGCGGGCCTGCCCGATCAGGACGCACCTGATCAAACCTCAGACATGCCCGACGTGCCCGACAGCGACACCATGGATATGCCCGATCAGGCCGTGGATATGATGAACACCGACATGCGCACAGACATGGACATGGGCTCACCCCAGGACATGGATGTAGACATGGACCCTGGCATCAGCACCTGTCCCGAGGATCTAAGAAACAGCTGCCTGTACACGGCCCTCTCCTGCTTTGGAAACACCACCGAACAGGACACCTGCTTTAACGATCCTTTGCTCAACCAACAGGTCTCGGTCTATCGCAACGGCTCACAGGTCGTCTATCGCGATCGCCCCACCGCCAACGGGCTTCGTCAGGAGTTCCGCACCATCTCGCCTGATGGTCAGATGTGCTACCTTGCCATCGCACAAGAAGACATCGACATGCCTGAAACATGGGAGTTCCGTGATGGTGCGACCATGTTCAAGCACTTCATCGCAGTCACCGACAATGAGGTCCGCATCACATGTGCAAGCGGTGATGTTGAGGTGTGCAGCCGCACCAAATTCGACCTCTACTTCAACTGGCCTGCGCAAGCACCCGAAGGGTGTCCTGACAAGGACCCGGATGATCTCTGCAACCTGGACTCCGAATGTGCCTCGGGAGAACTTTGTTGTCGCCTTGGCGATGACACCACACCCAAACAATGCGCACAGGATGATCTCTGCTTGCCAGGACGAGATCCCAAGGCATGCACCACAGATGATGACTGCTCAAGCAGTGAAGTGTGTAGCAAATGTGATCGTGCGGGCCGAGAGTGCGTCCCTCTTGGATTTACAGACAACGCCACAAACAGCCTGAGCTGCGAGCCTGACCAGTGCAACCCGGACCAACCTGACGCATGTGGCGAACCAAGAACCTGCTGCATCAACGGTGGCTCCTTTGCGTGTGTCATCCCCTCCGAGTGTGACACACCACCAGACCCCAACCCTGTGTGTCAGGTCAACGATCAGCAACCCTGCGTCGATCCAACTCAGGCGTGCTGTTACGTGTCACAACTCAACGAGTTCCGCTGTATTGATCAGAACGCAACCTGTCGCACAAACGTGTGCTTCAGCGACGCAGACTGCCCAAGCAACCAGGAGTGCTGTAACGCAAACCCTGTGGCAAACACAGCAGGAGCATGTTTGACCCAGTGTGAAAACGAGGTCATCACATGCACCTCGGACACGGACTGCGGCACCGCAGGAGCAGGCGCCTTCTGCTGTCAATACCCTGGTTACACCGTGGGTACTTGTGAACTTGTGCCTGAAAACTGTCGCATCATCACCTGTGAGACAAGCCCCTCACAGTGTGATGGAGGCAATGAGTGTTGCAACGCAGCACCGCTGAGCACACCTACCTGTATTACAACAGGCAGCACATGCCCTCCTGACCCCGTACAGTAAGTCAAATCAACAGCCAAAAGAGGCGCGGGCCGAGGGGCGAGTTTGCTAGCAAACTC
>CATLTV010000122.1 GCA_950059285.1 uncultured Pseudomonadota bacterium
AGAGTCCTCCTGAACACGTTTGAACTAGACTACCACAACATCACTATTTTCGAATAGAATTAATTAATCCGCTGTATATGCCATTTTCACACGTCCTGTGTTCTAGTAGAGAACTAACTTATACAGTCGAATCATCACTAGGCCAAAAGGCCTGATGCCAATAATGTCATCTAACTCCTCTCTGGGAGAACCTTTTTCAGGGCATACTTGATGCTTAACTATTGTGTAGTTATAATTTTAACTGCCCAATACAGCTATACAAATTTTCACACAAGATGGTGCATCATCTTGCTCTGTTTTTAATACACATTGTTTGACTATAACTTGTAACGCATATCACTGACAGCGAAGATGACACAGTCAGGGCTCATCAGGCAAGGTGTAATCACCTCTGTCACACAGCATTGACCTTTCTGATGCACAAACTGTCAGTCCAGCGTCTGTTCAGGGCTCTACAGTACGGAAAGTAGACGTACCATCCCGTGTGCTGTTACACCTCTGGAGGGTTATCCAGCCTGGACCCTGGACTTACGCCATACTTGGTGTGGCCTTGACTCAAACTGCCCGTCGCCTGACCACGACATCGCCCTCATCACCTCATTCCACCCGGCCACACATCCACCGAAGACTCAGACGTGTACAGTCCTTTGTGGGGAACTTTGACCCTTCAAGACCCTCTACCTGGGCACCTCTCATTGATCGCGTTATTTCACGTTGCTTCAGAGACCACATCTCTGGATGCCATAAAACACGGATCATCATGGTTATGACACTTGAAAGAAGGAGGATTGTGATTGTTGGAAGAACATTGAAGAGCCATGTTTGAAGTTGTTCAACTAGCATGGCCAAATACTTTAAATTATGAGGTTTCTTCTCCCACACGTGTTAATATCCTTCCACTTTGCCAGTTTTGTAACATCCTGAGATATTATGCCAATGACTTGTGATATGTATACCATGTGCAACGGGTTCACATATCATGCAGGTGAGATGATACGGGCCTGATGACCATCCCAACGATGCAAAAGTCGTGTTGGGAATGCCTCTGCCACACGCCACAGATCAGACGCAATGTGTTCGCTCTGGACACGTACCCCCACCTCAACATTGCGTGACATACCACCATGGGTGAAGTTGGCTGAACCGATATAACAATACTCACCATCAGTCACAATTGTCTTGGCATGGAAGGGGGGGTAAATGATCTCGCCTGTGTGTAACTGAATTTTGCTATCCTCACGTTTCACATACTGAAATGCCTCGACCTGTCGAGGACGGGCGTTGTCTGGCCACCGTGTCATGATACCTGTCAGGTCTTCTTCGTGGCTTACCATGAGTCTTAACCGCGTACCTGGCTGGCGATGATAGGCATGAAGTTTGTTCAATAACTCACGCTCCGTGAGTCTGTAGGCAAGTAAAAGAATGGACCGGCGTGCCTCCGAGATCAGAGACTCAATCACGGTAGCTGTATCTCTTGAGTTTTCCTGCGTCATGCCAGGCAGGGTCGTCACAAGTTCAAGCGCAGCGAGCTGTTTTTGATGCTCAATTTCCTGTTTATACATGGCTCGCATGACATCAATAACCTCAAACGCTGTCCCTGTCGAGGCAAGCAAGTAGGTCAAGTTTCTTGCTCTCGCCAACTCTGCCAATTGTTTTGACGCATGGGGGGCATAGGGGTCTATGCCCTCCTGCCTTACAAGATCCCACAGAGTCTTCATATCACGTGCAATCTGTGCGTGGCCCATAAAACCTACTCCACGGTACCCACAAGGTGAGCGAAAAACCCGAGTTCTGGACATCCTGGCTCACCCACGAGAAAGGCACGATCAAGGTAGCGATTGAACATGGTGCACGAGGTTTCAGGAATCAGGAGACAGGCATGACAGGCTGCCCCATTACGTGCGCTTGAAAGCGCAGTTGTACCTGAAATACAGAGAGGATCCGAGGAACACCAGGCGTTGTTTGAGATGGCGTCCATGAGCACCTGTCCAAACTGCAAGGTTTCACCCTGTTCCACAAGTCCACCAAGCGTACCATCAGCGTCCGGTGTCCCGGTATGAATGAGTACCCCTGCCATATCAGGCCCCGGCGATTGCGCTGTGGGAGAGTGCGCATAAATACGCTCCACGAGTGAGGCACTGCTGTACCCACAGGAGAGGGTTAGCTGGGTCATCAACGCATGAGACAGTGAGTGAAGTAACACCATACGCGCACTCAGATCCGGTGGGATTTCTTCCTTTTCAAAAAGATTCTTTTGAATATCTTCCCTCAATTTATCCATTCTGCTCTGTACACAGGGGCGTTGCTCCCATTCCGAAAGCAAGTTGAGATCAAGTGTAAAGAATATACCTTCTCCTCTGAGTTCAACGGCAGGTAACCATTCAGGTGTGTTGAGTGAAATGGAAGACCTCTGAACCGAATCACGAGAAAATGCGCCTGTGGGAGGGTAGATTCTTGTAAACCCATGGAGAAGGCGTACTTCACGCAACTTCTGAGCCTGAACAAGGATGCCCAAGGTGGAGCGGAACTCGTCAGGGAGATTCACACTATCAAGCTCAAACTCGGGCGCCCTGATCGGGCCATCCTTTGCCATCATGAAGTGCTCGTACTCCTCAAATGTCAACGGGTCCTCCGTGTTTTGCTCGGCAAACCCCATGTAGTAGTTATCAATCTCCGTGGCTGTCAGCCCTGACTCCTGTTCGAGCTCCAGTGCCTCAATGAATCCAGGCCGTTTCTCAGGAGACTTCGCCAGATACTTGTTTGTGTATAGATCCAACTCCGGTCGTTTTCTTGGTTGTCGTTCCGGAATATCAAGCGCACTATCCACACTGGGCCAGTATACATTGGACGCACCACGCTGAAGCACCCGTCTTGTTGCACTACAGTCCTCATCCTGTGAATCACTTCCAAGCCATGGCCGCTTTCCCCTGCACCGGGAAAATCCTGCAGTGGCAAGACCACTCTCCCCGAATATATGTTCCAGAGACTTCCCTTTGAAGCCGGGACAGCTGCTGACTGTGCACGAGAGAAACAACCCGGCAAGTCCTGCCCCCTTTTGCTCGAGCTTTAAGCGTGTGTCATGCCACGAGCAGGTGCATCCCACCCAACCCTTCCATGGAAAATCATCGAGATGACCATGTTCACATGCAGTGATAAAACGTACGGGTACAACAGGGGTCAGATCGCCACGATCGGTTTTGCATGACAGACAGTAACGTCCTGCGTGGGTGTGATTGGAGGAATTGTTCGCCCAGTGTTCGGCGGGTCGCAGTACCTTGCAGGAAGGACATTGTAGCCATCCTGGAAAGCGTACCATCGGAAGTGTATGGTCATTGTTCATATCGTCACGCTGTCGTAAGGGTGGCATACCCAGGCATTTGACATTGTAACGTGTCTGGAGTCTTCGTTCCTCGATTCGCTCATAGTCAGTCCACTGTTCAAGCCCTGCAACCACTCCAGAAACGGGCTCACCACTGGGCCTCACAACAAGATCGATAATCGCACCTGGTCCTGCCGTGGATATGAGCTTGGATCGCCTGATCTCTCCAACAAAACTGGTAACAGTCTTTAAATTTTTATTATGGTCGTTCCGCGCCATGAAATTTCTCACGTTGAGGTAAGGGGTGATAGAAACACCACGGTATCGATGTTATTTTCTTGAGAGTCTGATGACGACGGAGGGTTCAACTTCACGCATGGAGTTCGGAGTGGCCTGCGCCACGCCATTCCAGTTTGTTGCGGCTGCTTCCTCTGCACTGATGAGCAGACTACAATCAGGGTTATGGTCATTCCAGTACTCTTTGGGCTGATTGCGTTCCCAGATGTCAAGAAAGGCATGGCAGTCACGGATAATCTCGGACTCAAGTGCTTTGAGTCGTCGAATTCCCTGACCTCCAACAACGTGAGACATGGCGCGTGCTCCTCGTTGAGCAAGATGTTCAACGAGCAGGTCAAGCTCTGCACGTGCGTTTTCGTACATCTTGGGTGAATTATGCAATTCAGCAAGATTATCGTGTTCTCGTGCAACCACATGCCTTGCAAGGGCAACCAAACATGCGTGAAGAGCCCTGTCACGAGCTCGTGCAGAAAAGGGTGTTACACTGGATGCTTCCACAGCAGAGTAGAGCGCCTGATGCCAGCTTCGAAAGGACTCGTAATGAGAACGGTCACGCGGTCGACCCACGTTGTACACCGTAAAAACAAGCCCGGCGAGTGCATTACGTCCCACACGTGAGCTTGCCTGAATGTATTCGGACATGCTTTTGGGTTGCCCATTGACAACCATGAGACCCAGCCTGGAGATGTCTACACCGACGGAGATCATGTTCGTGGCAAGCACGACATCATAGATCTGATCAGGTACTTTCTTGCCAAGCTCCTCAATGGCATGAGGAATGTCTATGGCACCGAGACGGGACGAAAGCTCGAGATGCTCAAGGTTTTGACGCTCTGATGTCCCGTGTATACTGGAGAGCGTCTTCATGGTCATGGGTATATCATCATGAACCATGACCAGAGCTCCACCAAGTTCACGCAGCGCGTTGAAATAGATGAGCAAGGTCCAGTACGGATCCTGTTCTGCAGCATCTTTCAGAATACCTTCACTACAAGCTGCTCGTTGAAGCAGCGCACCGCCCAGATGCTGCAGCGAAAATTTGGGGCTCCGTCCAGCCGTCGAGAGCCCCACATAAAGCCTTCCTGGCAAGGTGTTATCCACGATGGCAAAACAGGAATTATCGGCATCGAGAACCGGAGGAGGAAACTGGCACACATCACGGTCAAACAACGCACGCACCTGCTCCGTGGCTCTTCTGATTGTGGCCGTGCTTCCCACAACTTTTGGTCGCACCCCGTGTCGGGTGCAAATACGGTCAATGGCAGCCTCGTAGAGGCCTGTAACTGTCCCGAGAGGTCCTGATATGAGATGAAGTTCATCCTGAATAATAAGCTCTGGTGGAAGGTACATCTTATTTCGAAGAAGCGCACCTGCATCGGATTTGCGTACAATTTGAGCGAACTTGTCCACAGTTCCAATCACCAGGGTGGGCTTGACTCTGTAGACCATCTCATCGATGGTATACACAGGGAGCTTTCCAGTGGTTTCCATTGCACGATCACATGAAGAATTAACACATCCCACATAAAAATCTGCATCCATATCCCGGGTATTCGCTGTGTCCCACCGCAACGAGTCGACCCCACACACGGGGCATGATGTAAGCTGTTTGGTGTTTTCAAACTCCTTTTCCCGCGCGTCCTTGAGTTTGTTGGGCGTGGCTGCGCCGCCCACCCAGAGACCGATGGAAATAGGTTCATGACCAAACATATCTGGATCATCCATGCGCAACGTATCACAAGCTATAATCAGACGTGAGGCACGTTCGAACTGTTGAATGGTCAAAAGCCTGAGTGTATAGCGCATCAGGACAGTCACACCAGCACCCTTGCCCTCCTCGCCTGATGTGATGTCTCGTAATCTGCGGTAGAAGATGGTGAAGGCGGCCAGACCAAGATACGCTTCTGTTTTACCTCCACCAGTAGGAAACCATAACAGGTCCATGATCTCCCTGTCACCGTGAGGCTTTTCCAGCGAGCCCCCGGACAAACCTGCCACTGTTAACAATATGAAGCCAAGCTGAAACGGCCTCCAGAAAAGCTCTACCCTGTCATGTTCTGCTCGTGGCAAGGAACTTTCCTGTCCCCAGCCAAGCTGCATAATCATCGCTCGTTGAGACATCTGAAAGGCTTGCCGCGCAAGCGCGTTCTCACAGAGTATACGAATACCCTCATTCATACGCTCCACAATCGCACCGGCACGACTCCTGTGATCGATAAAGGTCTGCCAGAGTTCTCCACCCTCTTCAATCTGCCTGTCTGCCCTTGCTTTTTGCTCCTGGCTCTCAAGCCATTCCTTGTAGGCATCAGGTATAATTTCGAGCAAGCTCCTTAACTCGGATGCATCCGGGGCCTGCGCAAGACGATGCGCATCAAATGCTGCGCGTTCATCGCCTGTAATGTGTGAACTGCGCTCTGCAAGGCAGGGGTCCCCTGATGGAGACATGGCACGCACAACCTGTTCGGGCAGCCATGTGGAGCTGATTTTGATGGGAGTCCCCTTACTGTCAGCCTTACCATCTTCAAAAGTCCATGTGGCCGCACAGGAGTGGCCCACGGCCCATTCCTGACTGCCACGGTAAAGAAGATCACTGGCACGCGTATCCTCATCCTGTGAATGTCCCGTCTGCTGACCTCCCTGAACCGGACGGGGCACAAATTCACCCCCATTCTGGACACGCACAGTTATACATGACTGAAAGAGAGTGTATTCGAGTGCATTCTGTGGCGTGGATTTTCCTGTGTTGCATAGAACAAGTGTAACCTGAAACGACCCACGTACATGCACAGCTCTGACATACCATTCCAGATCAGTATCGGGGATGGGGAAGCTCTCGTGACCATGTACAGATGAAAGATCAATATTCATCCTGTGGACAAACGGTGTGCGTGACCATGTCCGTACAGACTCTCCCTGTCCGTCCTGCTTCAATGCGTTGACTTTATAAAAGCCACCGCTTGCTGTAGCTTCGATTGTGCAAAGGGAGTCTGGCAATGCAAACGATATCCCCATGGATGTGGGCGCGCGTTGGGATGCCAGCGAGATACCTTTTCCAGGGTCGGAGATTTCGTCGTCCTCGTTGACAATCTCCTCATCAGTTTCAAGCTGCTCCCTGTCATCATGCGGTCCCAGAAAACCTGTTATATAAAGATCTCTGGGTGAGGAACCTGCCCTCAGAACGATCTCCTCATCCTCTCCGAGCAAGGGACCCATGAGATCAAGCTTGACCGCATCGAGATACTGTCTGCGTAAATTCTGGTTCATGGTGTGGCTCCGGAACAGTTGGGTTTGAGTGTGGCAGCTGTACTTGTAAAGACATCAAGTAGTTCGTCAACGAGTTCGGTCTCGGAGAGCGCTTCAAATACCATGACTCCACCAAGTCGATACACTCGTTTCATGGCCTCTCTCAGAAGAAAGGAGCGATTTCCAAACTGGGTTTCCTCGTTGGCAATGACCAGAGCCCGGGTTACTGCTCGACAGAACACTCTGTTTCCGGCGAGAGTGGGACGCTCAGTAATTCCAACAAGTTC
This sequence comes from uncultured Pseudomonadota bacterium, assembly GCA_950059285.1. Lineage (GTDB taxonomy): Bacteria > Myxococcota_A > Bradymonadia > Bradymonadales > Bradymonadaceae > CATLTV01. The sequence goes on from CATLTV010000122.1 coordinate 7,147, forward strand.
ATCCTCTCCCAGAATCTTGACAAGCCCATAGGGGTCCTCGGTCAACAGGTAACGTTCCTCCTGGTCAAGTGTTGAAGGTATTCTGCTGTGTCTGAACGTTTCTGGCTGTTTAAGGTACTCGGCTCTCCACCACAAGCGACCGAGCACATTTCTCATACCTCGAGTCGAACCAAGAAAACGTTTTACGGAGGTCACATCATCACCAGGAAAACGCCATCGAGCCATTTCCGGTACGAGATAAAGTCCCATGTAAGACCATACTCCCGGACGTGAGGCCTCCGAGGGACGAATATCCATGTGTTGATGAAGCCACTCTGCCATACCCGAGTCAAACAGGCTGGTTTTTTGTGCATTGAGTGTATCTGGATAGCCAAGTGCCCTGGCCTTCTGACGAATGCCCTGTCGGAGCTTCTCGAGATGATGTTCTTCGATCCGACTACCTCCTGTCGGTGTATAGGTTACACCGGAAGGAGAGAGCTCGCTCATGTCTTCCAACTCGTGGAGTGAACAGCGACAGATTGATTCTGCTCTGGTCCTGGCAACAGAGCTGAGAATCTGTGGATAGAGGAGTGTAGCAATTCCCTGATTCATTTGTCCTCCATTACATGTAATCGTGACTGAATTTCTGCCTCGAACTGTACCGGGTTATTGCGGAGGCGTTGACTCATATTCTCCACGGAGTCTCCTGCTCTTGCCATACTTTTAATGAGCAAGCGAAGCATGTGTCCCACCGTATTATCCTCATATTCCTCAATGTTTTCGATGAATTCTCCACTACGTAGCGCCGTCGTCACCATGAGCCTGCCCACCTCATAGTGAACCATCTTCATAATGTACTGTCCGGACTCCTTGTCTGACTCTTCCAACATCTTTTTGATTGCAGGATGTGACGTGTTCAGAAAAAGACGCAGGCTACCCATCATCGGCTCATCAAGATCGTCAGGATCCCAGTCAAGTTTCCACATTGCCCGGGCAGGCCAGTTGATTCTGTCCTGTTTCTTGAAGTCCCTGACTTCCATGGGGAATCTCGCACCCTTTCCCTCAAGTCTGATGCCGATATCATCTTCCCAGAGCACAAACCCCGATCTCCATGGTACGATTGGTGAAGATGGGTTGCGACCATAAGAAACAAGATAGGTATGGACCTTGATTGATGAAGCGAGCTCATGTCCCGGGAGCTCGAGTTCTACCATACTTTTGTAACTGGGCTGGTGCTGAATACCAAGAATCATGGGCTTTGAGGCCACACGTAACGTCGTGGCTGCGCACACTGCCACGGCAACGAGCGCCACTTTTGCTGTATCCGGGAGGCCACAAGCCTTCAACACCTCTGGCACATCAACCATGATCTGCCTTTGTAGCACAACAGGAGTTCCTGGAGTCCAGTCCACAAGACTGGACTCCACCCGCCTCCCTTCGACGTGCCATGCGTTGGCGTTGACTGTGTCAGGAGATGGTGTCCTGTATGGAGTTATCAATGCCCTGCTCATATCACCTCCTCACTACGATCGACGAGTAGACGCACCTTGAGACGTGCCTCGGCTGGCATACTCACCATGGCCTCACACATTACCTCTGTTTCCAGTTCTATTCGGTTGCTCCGCTCCAGAAGCACCTTGCCCGAATCGTACTCCCTCCAGAGGAGCACATGGGGCATATCAAGCCAGTTATTATCCTTGATAGACTCGGACTTTCCGCTCTCAAGCACAACTCTCAAATCAGCTCGCACAGGTGTCATCTGTTCATCTTCTGCATGATTGACACGAAAGCGTACCAGAGTCACAGCTTTCTCATCGTGCACAGCAAGCTCGACCTGCTCGACATGAATGCGAGCTGCCTTCTTTCTCGTTTCGAAGAAGCTTGCATCCTCGTCATCCTCGATCAAAATACCTGTGGTCTGCGAGGGTCGCTTCTTCTTTCTCTTCTTGGCAGGCGTGGTCACCTCCGCTCCTGTCCCGATCTGTCCGACAAGCAAACCGCCAAGGACGCGAGAAAAACGACCGAGGTCGACCTGTTCTTCTTCCTTTGGCGTTTGCTCGGGAGGATGCACATAGTGTGCTGTATGTTTTTTGATTTCTTTGAGTCCCATTTTAACCACGGAGCGATCTGTCTTGTCAGAAAGATGTTCTGGCACCCAGTCATCATGTGTAGGAGGCTCCGAACTCGAAAACACATGATCAACGTCAAGATCAGCAAGAAAGACACCACCGTAATGAAGCATGTCGCTTGGAAATCTATCCCCTTCCTCGTAGCGTACAACAATTCGTGGTGCCCTCATCAGGGCTACGTGATGCAAGATTCTGTTTGATGTGGGTAAGAGCTCTCGATCCTTTGTGTTTGAGGCAAGCCATTGTGGTTTATTAACCATACCTTTAAATAGTGAAAGATGGCCCACTACCTGGTTATAACGCGTACATTCGATAACCTCACCCTGTCCAAAGGGGAGATCTTCATCTGCAAGGTAGGCCTCAAGGTTTGTCAGCGCCCGACACATCAGGGAAACAGGTTCGTATTCATCGATGGTTGGGACTGGAATTCGCTCGTTATCAAGCCAGAGAGAGAGCTCCATGCGTTCGGTAGAGTAGTCACTGGGAGACCTGAGAAGAGCCCAGAAATTCCAGATAATTTGCTCACCAATGTAGCGAATCGCGCGCTCCGGAGCCCTCTGATCAAGTTCGGGAGCAACAATGGCAATCGTGGTACCCCGCTCCCCCGGTTCAAAATCCCGAGCCATACCAAGACTTTCTGCAAGTCGGTCTGCATCCTCACCACGAAGAGGCTCTACAAAGCATTCCGTGGGACTTGCTTTACCCCACCAGTGTCTACCTGTGTAGATGCCAGACCTGTCACAAGGAGGCTCAACGGTGAACTGTTCTCCAAGTCGTGCAGCAATAAATCTGGATTCAACTTCCCCCTTGCTCATACAACGGGTGTAGACAAGAATGGTACGGATCGCGCTTGTATTGTACAGTATTGCCTTGCCATACCCATATGTACCTCCGGAGAATTCACGATCAGGAGGCTGCCCCACATTGCGCAAGAAGTCCACGAAATCACGTGCTTCATCACACCCATCTCCAGACACCACATCTGCTCTTGTGGGTCCTCCGAGTCCTGTCGTGTGTCTGTCCGAGAACATGAGCAGTCGCAGGTGACTGGATGGTGAGGAGTCTTCCTGACCCTCTGTGGGTATTTCTCCAAACAACTCATCAAGCTGAATCGCAGGTGGCGGGGGTTGGTGAGCCAGTACATGTTTCTTGATGATGAGTTCCTTCCGGGAGTCCAGTGCTGTAAGCTCCACATGCATGCGCATGCCCTTGCCATCACGCACGCGTGCATCCCACGAATTCTGGAGAGCCTCTCGTACAAGCACCGTGAGTCGGTCAAGCTTTGGACGGCCAAGCTGATTCTGGATCCCTGCGGCGGCCACATTTCCTGTCGGCCCATACCTCTCGGAGTGAAGATCAAGTACTGGAAGAATATTTTCAGGATTTGTAGGCTCAACACTCACTGTACACCTCCAAAGTTAAACGAAGCACATACATAACTTACCGTTGTATGCGTGGTAGCTTCAGGGAATACCATGGCCATGCCGATGACATGCTCGCTGGCAGAAAGATCCTCCCTGTTTTTGCTCTTGCCTGGAGAGTCCTTGTTGATGGGATAAATCAAGAGCAGACCAGATCTTGTACCGGGTTTTGGATTACGAAGCTCACGAAGCCTGTTAGCTCTTTGTGTTGCATCAAGTGTATTGAACTCCGAAGCGGAGTCCACAAGATCCACTGCCATATCAAGCGGGGAGGTAATCACTCCCAGATTTGCACAGGCCGCATCACTGCTTTTACTCAACCGTGAGCGGTTAAGCAGGCCCACTTTCAGGCCAGGAACAAGATCATCCAGTGAACCAGCCACATGCTTTGTACGGCCTATGATGGCCACATTCCAGTTCTCAAGGGCTTTATTAGCTCTCTGTGTATTGATGTAGCTGGTCAGCAAACTATTACTCATATGACCTTGTTTTTTATGAATAGCATAGCTTGACAGGAAATCGAGCACCAGGTCAACGTTGACATCTCTGTAAAGTACATGTCGTTCTCCCCAGACGAGCTCTGCGCTGGTTGTTTGCTCAATTTTTGTAACAAGTTCGCGAGCTGCGCTCATGTTTTGTGCAAGCCACGTCGCATCCTTGTGTGAAAAACATGTGGTTTGCACAGTACGACCGGAAAACGAGATGTTACAGACATCAGTGCTGCTCATTTTATTGGGTGAGGTTATCGCCATCTCGGGGTGTGTCCTGACACGAACTCCAAAGTCCATGGGTGTCAAGCCATCACGATCATAGATCGTAATATCCCGCCGAATTTCCTCCTCCACAGTAGCCAGGTGCTCGAAGGCATCAGCAAGCTCTGCTGTGGTGTAGATACGTGGCAAATCACTGTAACCGTGGCGATACCCAAACCAGCGTCCCATCTGGAGTAGAGTATCATATTGCATGCTGCGTCGCAGGAAATAGCTCACACACAGCCCTTCTATTGTGAGCCCTCTCGAAAGTGAGTTTCCGCCCACAGCAATCTGAATTCTTGGGCCCTTGTTAAATTCAAGTCGACGATCGCTGGTACCATTTTCCTCGACAATGAATGTGTGATCAAAGACATCTTTCAGATGTGTACTCAACTTCGAAAAACTCGTGGGACGCTCGTGCATATCTTCAGCACTGACACGCGCGCTCTCAAGTTCCCAGAGCTCCTCGAGTCTGCTCCTGTTCTTATTCCAGGTTGCCTTGAAGCTCCTGAACCATTCCAGGATAAGATGGGCGAGCTTCTCGTGCATAACAGTGTAGACTGAGGTGTGTACAAGCATGCTCATGTGCTGGTCCTTGTGACCGCGAGCACGACGTGCAGCACAGGTCAGTAAAAAATAGATAAGTGCCTCTTCAAGAGTATCGGTCATGATGGGCTGAAAGCTATCACGTTCATCTCTTGAAGGGGCACAAAGAGCCAGGATGTCATCTTCCGGAATCTCTCTGACCATATCAACTCCACCAAGCTCTTCATCTCTCTCCTCCTCGGTCAAAGGTTGTCTGCCAAACAACATACTGGCCCCGAAGTAATCGGATGGCTCTGGCATGCTCATGATAAAATCACGGGGATAGAGATCTTTTTCGTCAGAAGGATCGACAAGTACATTGGCAAAGGGTGTGGCAGTATATGCCACGTAGGTTGACCGTGGAAGCATTTCCAGCAAGTCAGTAATATGTTTGTTAATAGCCGAACGGTCCTGACCTGATGTGTTCAAACTTGCCTGATCTGCCTCATCGTCAATAACAAGCGTGGGACAGGCCTCAAGCGTTAGTGCACCTGCCTCCCTTAACCATTCACAGAGCTCTGCCAGAACATGAGTGTTCTTCTTGACGACACAGATCACACGAGAGTCCTTGTTATCAAGAATCAACGTGGCCAGATTATTGTGTGCACCTCGACTAAAGTCTGTCTCGGCCCCGGTCATCTGGTACCAGTGTGGTGTTCGTGAAAAGAGCTCTGCATCAAGGCGTCCCTGTGTCTGATTGCGTAACGTGTCAAGCATACCTGTCAGAACGATGAAAAGACGATAACCTGCATCGGCGGCCCGAGCCAGGGCCGCCATGTAACCAGCGGTCTTACCTGACTGCACATATCCGAGAACGAGTCCTCTACAATCAAAACAAGGTTCACCAGGATTACCAAGGTGTGACATGACCGTGGCCGAGGTCTTCGCGATGGAGTCCACCACATGAGAGGGCCACTGCTTCTCTTCGCGCAGAAAAGTTTCAAGCGTTGGCCAGTACAACCTTTCAAAACCTGGAAGAAGACCTGTGACTGTGTCTGGATCTCCTGTAAGCACGCCATCCTGTTCAAAGATTTCTCTCAGGCGTCGTTTGTACTCTGCCAACACAACCTCACCCCACCCGCTCCTACCTTCGAGGGTATCAAGAGTGTGTACTGCCCTGCTTTCGCCATACTCTGCAACGAGTCGATGACATTGTTCCACATCTGAATTTTCAACCTTTCTCATACTCATTCATCCTTTTGGTAAATAGGGCAAGGCAAGACCGGCTACGATCGGCACAAGCCACGTACGTGTTCTGTGATAGGGAGCACGCAACACACCCCGTACTGACATTTCAGGATCGCAGGTGTTTGAACTCACACCAATCAGGTAGAGGCCTCCAAGGCCTCCATGGCGTGAGAAGTGCTGACCAAATCGTGCTTCCACATCGGTCATGACGCCCGGAGACAGGGCCCCCACAACTGCCTGTTCGTCGCCCTCAATCGCCAACACATAACGTGTCCCATCAAAAAGTGCGGTTAACCTGCGGGGAGAGCCCTCAAAAGTCTTGAGACGTGTCTGGATCTCCGGATCACAATCCATGTACACACCCAGACGGTAAACAGGGTCCACATCATCAACAGAATGAATCAGCATCCGCCTCTTTTTTCCTGTCGTCCATGTTCTGTTCTGATCTCCTGCATACGTATTCACATACCATGCTTTATGGATGTGAAGCTCTTGCGTGGCCCTTGAAATAGCCACGTGAATGACGCGAGCTTCCTCGGGATCCTGATTTCTTCGTGTTTGATGAAAGTAGCGTACAGACTTTGCTTCCATGCCTTTTGAGGCATGGATCACACTCAGCGTGAGTGTATCCTCGCCATGCACTTCCTCAAACTCCTCCGGTATACGTTGCTGACATAACACCTTGACGAATCGTTTCAGATCCACCTGATCCTTTTTATGACGTGCATGGACAAGCGCAGCATCAAAGAGCTTTTCATACTGTCCTGTAGACCCATGACGGGCTTCTATCTGGTGGACATCATCACGCGTCATATAAGGCCAGCTTGACTCACCAAGCAGGGTCGGGAGCAAACAGTTAACAGGAGGTGCACTTCCTCCCATTCGCAGGTGCACCGTAACATTACACCTGTCAAGGTTGGCCCTGAATATGGCATTACATACCTCGGCCCGACTTCTGAAAAGCCAGAGTTCTCCAGAGGGCACCTCTTCCAAACTGTACGGTTTGGATTTTGTTACAACCAGTTTCGCAATTGCTGCATAGTCGTCTCGAAGAGCCTGCGTCCTCGCCTCCTGCATGAGACTCAGAAGCTCCGGCGATTTGCTTCGGTATATGACCGAGAGATCATCCCTGGTAATCTCAAAGGAGTCCATCAGCTCATCTACCAACTTGATGGAAGTTTTGTCATCCTGAGTGAAGTCATAAATGGCCTGTGCAGGGTCACAAAACACGGTGAATCCGGCCCGCTTGAAATCAAGCGCCTCAAGAAACATGATCACAAGTCTTGCGCGGTCCCCTCGAATATCCTGTGCCTCGTCCACAATAACATGACTGTATCGTGCTCTCACAACGTCAGCCCAGCGCTCTCTGGTATCCAGCGCACGTACAATGGATTCAAGATAGTTTCCGCCTGTAACAGCCTCGCCATGAAGCGCCACACCAAGTGAGTCGAGTGTTCTTGTATGCACATGATCAAAAATTGCGGAGCTTGCAGTACGTTGTCTGATGACATGTACTGCAGCACGTGAAAAGCCAAGAAACAGAATCGACTCGGGTTTTACCCCACCCTCGATAAGTTTGAGTACACGCTCACAGGCCAGATAAGTTTTTCCCATGCCGGGTCCAGCTGTCACAAGTGTCCTCGCCTCCACGGATCGATTCACGATGCGCATACGTACATCATGATCGTCTGTAGGGAGAGGCGACACGGAAGCTGGTGATGTAGCCATGGCGCGTAGAGAGTTCAGATACATGGTGCCCATGGATGTAAGGCTCCATTGATCGTTCACATCTTCACAGATAAAGTCCTTCTGTTTCAAAGTATTGAGTGTACCGAGAACTTTTTTTCCTGGTGTGTTGAGGAGATGACCAATTTCGGCTGACCTTAGTTCTCTGTGCTGATGCAGTGCCAGGAGGACATTGATTTCGAGTTTCATACTGTGCATCAGCGCTGTTCCCCACACATCCAAAAGCCACGTCTGAAGGATTCACCAGATATATCAAGGTCGAAATGCTCTCCTTCATCAAGCTGTTTGAGAAGAATGGTAGTCTTTCTTTCGGATACATTGGCCATAAAAATCCATGATAATGTCAACGCGACTATCAATCCAGGTTCAAGGAGTGCTGCTGTAATTCTTTACTGGATTACGTCCCTCCCGGCGCTATATAAATGACTGTAAGCTGATCTCTTTTAGCGGTTAATCCTCTGAAATGGCAAGCAGGAAATAGTAGCTTCCTGTGATAAGACGTGTCTCGAGAACGATTGAACACAGCAAAACTGAGTTGGTTAATGTACGCACATCAATTACCCAACTCACATTCAAATTGTGTGCTCGGGCTCGGACTAACCAGTGAACGTTGTATCGTTCAGCCTTATGTCTTGTATGGCAAACACTCTCCTGACATCCCTGAACTCTGACTTTTCAACGCGCAGCGTTTCAAAATTATCTGTTCATTGCTCTCAGTCAACAGCGTTTTGAAACATACATTTCTCTTTTCAAGCTCACTCCAGTCATTGACTAGGTTCACATTCATCCAGGCATGAAAGCATATCCGTTCCTTCGCGATTAATTTCAATAATATGTGAACTACGACAACTCAGGTTTCGTTGCATATCCTGGTACACATTTTACCATCCTGATCCTCATTGGATTGCTATCCATATTTGAGGCACAGAGATGATTTGCAGGACTTGTAAAGCTCATACCTGATTCCAATGTTGAATTCCTGGCACAGGGATGTATGTTTGTTCAGTTGCTCCCATCGCAACATGAAATAATCATGACAGAGCACATCGAGTTTACTAACTGGCAAGTCTGAATTCACAATCAAAACACCCCCCATAAACTCTCTTTATTGATTGATATTTCATGTCAATCTACATCTGTCATGAGTAACTACTTACAGAGTCATGGTCATATAATGTTCGATACGATCAAGTTCAATTTGCCCGATGAAAAATCTCCCAGCGTTCTCGACGTCTTTGCTGGTGCGGGTGGCATATCCATGGGTTTTATTGGTGCTGGATACAGAATTGCTGGTGCCGTGGAAAAGGACAAATGGGCAGCAAAGACATTCAAGACCAACATTGAATATTTCCAGGGTATGCCATGTAGCGTTCATGGTGGTGCTGAAAAGGGAGACATGACACGTGTCTCCCCCGAGGAGATTTACGAGGAGACCGGGGATATCAATGTGCTCGTGGGGGGACCTCCCTGCAAGGCCTTCTCCCAGATTGGCAGGGGAAAGCTCAACAGCCTGAGTGAAAAAGGCTACAAGGCTGATCCGAGAAACAAGCTCTATCACAACTTCGTGCATTTCCTCGAGGTCTTCAAACCCGATGCATTTGTCATGGAAAACGTCCCCGGGATGCTCTCGATTGATGGTCGAAATCTTGCCGATGTGGCAGCACGACACCTCGGAGACCCCACCGATGAGGGCAAGCCTGGTTATGTGGTGCGTTATGCCATGCTCGATTCCTCCTGGTATGGTGTTCCCCAGTACCGTCAACGTATCATCTTCATCGGTATCCGTGAGGACCTTGGTATCACGCCATCCATGCCTCCACGTCTCACTCCTGGACCACCCGCATCATCAGGGTACATGAAATGGCCCGAGCACCATGGGCAGCAGGAAATGTTCAGGGGCAAGATGCGCAAACATTATACCCTCCCTGTACCCGCCGTTGATCAACTCGCCTCCGTCACCACGGTACGTCATGCACTGGGTGATTTACCAGAAATTACCGATCACATTGGTGTGGATAAAAACCCCTGGCCACGACGCAAGTGGAACACCTTCGCCGACTACCCCGAGGATGTGCAGGTCTCTGAATTTGCCCGCGTTATGCGTGAATGGGATGGTCCTGTTTCTGCCAGAGAAGGTGTCCAGGGGCATCACATCCGCTGGACACGTCGTGACTTCGAAACCTTTCGAAGAATGGCGCATGGCGAAACCTATCCTGCCGCGCTCAAACATGCCCGACAGAGACTCGAGGACCACCTCAAATCTCTTGTCAAAAAGGGAGAATTGAAAACCATCACGGAGAGCGCAAGGGAGCACTACAGACCCCTGTTTGTCCCCCCCTACGACGAGACACGTGGATTCTCCGATAGCTGGCAGAAACTGTACCCTGAACGTCCCAGCTGGACCGTGACGGCGCACCTGTCCAAGGATACATACTCCCACATTCACTTTGATGATGATCAGGCACGTGCCATCTCCGTGCGTGAGGCGGCAAGGCTCCAGAGCTTTCCCGACCGGTTCATTCTTGGACCGGATGGCGGGCTGGCAGGAGCGTATGGCCAGATTGGAAATGCCGTGCCACCACTCATGGCCCATGCCATAGCAAAGCATCTGAAAACACTAATTTTTTCCTGAGTCATACCCGTTGCAAACCGGTATAACAGCGATCCGAAAGAGGACAGTCCTCACACGAGGGACTGGATGCAGGACACAGCTCTCTTCCAATCATCAGGGCGTTGACATGCAGTGAATATCTGAGCTCGGGAGGTACAAGGTCCTGAAGATAGCGCTGTTTCTGTTTGTGATCGAGTGCGCCAAGATCAAGGCCAAGGACCGTGAAGATACCAAGCCGGGTCAGAAATCTGCCCACGTGAGCATCCACGGGAAACGCCGGACGTTCAAGGGCATACATCATGACACACAGCGCGCTCTTTGGTCCCACCTCGTCGAGAGATGCAAGAAATTTCAGCACATCCTGGTCTGACATCTGTTCGAGACTCTCGAGTGAATACTCACCAAAGGTGTCATGAATGGTGGTCAACATGCCCCTGATGGCCGTAACCTTCTTCGAGGCCAGACCGCCATCCTCGACCATGTCCTGAAGTTCATCCTCTTCCATGTGATGGATGTCCTCCCACGAATCATGTGATTGCAACAACCTGTGGAAGGCACGGAGATAAGCATCCTCGGGGGTTTTTCTGGACAGGACAATCAGAAGAAGCTCTGCCAGAGGATCCCTGACATTGTGAAGGTGAGGGACGCCATAACGCTGACGCAAAATCATGTCCACTCCTTCGAGGTAGTCATGCAACGTATTGAGCCTGTTTGTCGCAGCATCCAGCTCAAGTTTTCCCGGATGGCCAGGCCAGGGGAGCCGGGAGGGAGGAGACACGAGTGCCCTGATAACCCTCTGCCTCCATGCGGAAATCAGAGCCTTGCCAAACGTGGTCTCGGATGAATAACCCGTGTCCATGATCTGTTCGAGCAAGCTCATCTTTCACCTTCTGTCAGGAGTTTTTGTGAATCCGGGACCAGGTCCCCGAGGATCTCCATATTTTACCAGAAACACGCGTTTTTTTCAGCACAGGAGTCTGTTCAAGATGTGCTT
>CATLTV010000123.1 GCA_950059285.1 uncultured Pseudomonadota bacterium
ACCGCAACCTAACCAAAAAGTGGTTCGAACTCAAAAAAATCCCCATTCGATGGCATTTTCGAGCTTTATCACACAGTTTCCAGAGCAGATGGATCAGATCCTGATGGATCTTGAGGGGGGCAACCTCTCATTGAACATGAGGAACGATGCGCTTGATAATATTGGTCAGCATCTTAACACGTTGGGAACAAGGCTGTTTTTGGGTTTAATTGCGGCAGGTTTGGCGATCTCATCGGCGATTTTGCTCAAGGATCTGGAGTGGGCAATTCAGGGCGTGCCCGTGATCTTGATTGTGGGTGGACTGTGTGCAATTTTTGCAACGCTCCTGTTTTGGTGGGCGCTTGGTTGGCACATTGTGGGAGGGAAAGAGTCAAACAAGTTGCGTCTTGGCCCATTCATGAGATTGTTAAAGAGATAAACACAAGCCCCTTACAATTGGTGTTAGGTTAAAGAGGCGTCCAGGGTGGCGTCCTGACGGAGAGAGTACAGTAGAATGAAGTTAACACTGGCAAGTCCTGAACATGCAGAGCTCATCACCGAGTTTTATCAATCTGTGCATGATGAGAGTTTTCCTCATCGGGAGATGTTCTCGGCACAGGTGGTGCGCCGTCTGTTGAGAGATCAGGAGCTGGCGGTGGTCGTCGCGTTTGAGAATCGCAAGATTATTGGGTGTGGCCTTGGTTTTCCGCAGGCGTGGAATCAGTCACTTGAGATGGGCTCACTGTCGGTGGATGATGTGCCTGGCCGAGGACAGGTGGGCAAGGCATTGTTTGAAGGTCTGAGGCGTCTTGGTCTCAAGCAGTATGGTCTTGCGTTGTTTCGCGCACGTACCGAGGCGGCGTTTCGACGAGGTCGTAATGTGGGCGCGGTGTGTTGGGGGTACTGGCCTGCGCCAGGGAAGAGGACATTAAGCGAAGCAGACCTGATCATGGGCATCTTTGATGAGGATGGTGATTTTCCAAGGGCGGAACCACCCGATAATGCGATCACCCGCATGTCTTTTGCCACGCGTGTCATTGAGTCGTATCGCACGGTTGAATACGGCGTCCCCTATCCAAAGAACTATCCTGTGGGATCGCCGCGAGGCACGGGTACACCTGTGATTTCTGGTCGCGTGTGGCCGACATATCACTCCTCGGGGAACTACATTACGATTGAGAGTAGTGCTGGTCCTTATCCTGTTGAGATTATTCGTGAATTTGTTGGGAAGGTGCGTCAAAAAGGCGTGGCAGATGTGCGGTTGGTGATCCCTGTCAATCAGGAGGAGGCGTTTCTTGGTCTGCTGGACTTTGGGTTCAGGCCAGTCTCTTATTTGCCTGGTTGGTTTGTGCACAGAGGCTATCGTTTTGACTGTGTGGAGTTGATTGCTGGCGCTCCGTTGCCTGTGGGTGGCGACACCTTCGTGGAGCGAGCTATCGAGAAGATCGATTCAGGTTTGAAGAGTTATTGAGAGCTTTTAGAGATGTAGAGCAAATGAAAAGAAGGCGACCCTTGCGCAGCAAGGGTCGCCTTCTTTTCATTTGCTTAGAGCGTAATAAAGAAAGAGTTGGTCGGAAAAGCTCGTGAAAATCGCGTATTTTGGTGTCACAAAAACAGAATGTAACACAGCTACTATTCTTGGTTTTTGCTCCTTAAACTCCACGCTTTCTACTTCGCTTTTCTTCGACCAGCTCCTTCTCCATCACGCTCTAATTTGGAATATTTGGAATTCCACGAGAGAGTAATCTTTCCTGCGTCATGTCCATGGCTTCGTTTTGCAGATCGAGCACGCCTGGAATCCAGAAGTTATTGTTTTGTAGCATGAGGTATCCTGCGGGGGAGCCGCAGGCGAGTTGCGCAAACTCTTCCGGTGGGGATTGTGCGATGAGGGTGTCTCCGCGCCAAATTCTCAGGGTTGCACATACAGACTCGAAGCTTGCCAGGTTTTTGACGAGCACCCCCACCTCGACCTGTGCTGTGGAGTCATTGGGGTAGAGCGTAATAAACTCGGGTGTTGCGCCTGTGATGCTCTGTTGGAAGGCGTAGCCCTGATCGTTTGCACAACGTTCAGGTGCGCGAGTGGAGGCGCATGATGTGTGAGGATCAAGCCAGCTTTCAGTGGGGTTTAGAGGATCTGCAATGGTGCGTACATAGAGATCGAGATCCACGCCCTGATTGGGGAGTCCATCAGAGGGAATGGGGTCATCTGGCGCGGACCATTGAAGCTCAAAGGTATATTCGCCATAGCCCGTGACACGACTTTGAATCTGGGTGACTTCACACGATGTGGTGTCATCCTCGGTCACAAAGCGTGTGGCCTGGATCTGATGCGCGCCCGAAGAGTAGGGAATCAGGAGCGCAGAAGGACCAAAGAGTGTCTCGATTGAGGTCAAGAATGGCTCGACTCTGGAGGGCAACGTGGAGGATGCTTCAAAGCGCACGGTGTCCTGGGGGTTGATGATGAACTTTTCCTCATCCAGCGAGCCAAGTGAGAGCTGATAGGGGAGCAGTGGCAGGAGTGTGGTTTGTGCAGAGGGGAGTTCATCGATGAAGATGGTGGTGTCAACGTCAGTAGAACACACTTGTGAGGGGAGTGATATGGCTCGCCCAATAATAGGAATGGTGGTCGTGGACTCCAGGAGTTTGGACTGATCGCGAGGTGCAAAGATGAGGTTTAGTTCTGCATTAATGGTGTGCTTCAGTTCGGGTGTCAGTTCGAGGGTGATGGGCAGGGTTTCGCCAGGAGCAATGAGCGAGGGTTTTTCTGTGCCGAGCACACGGATGGACGACATGGCATCTTCTTGACCTTGCACTACACTCAACGCGCTGCCAGACAGCACAAGTGCTCGTGTGCCACAGTTGTGAATAGGGATCTCCACGGATGTGAGTTCTTGCTGGGGAATGTCACCCAGATCAAGCAGTGGAGGTGTGCCAAGGCACCATGTATTGGTGCGCAGCGGGATCTCATGGTTGATGATGTCTGTGTCGCCAACCATGGAGAGGTAGAACGAGCCACTCTCGTAACCTTGTGTGGAGCGAGGTCTGAATTCAATCTTGATCGGGAAGGATTCACCAGGAGGAAGTGTCGTACCCTGAGCCGAGGCACTTTCGGGGCTTAATTCAAAGACTTGTTGTGTGCGATCAGGAGTGGATGCGCCAAAGATGGTGGCTTTTTGTATGAGCATGGGTGCGGCGCTACAGTTTGTGAGCACCAGTGTTTCGGAGGATGTTTTGCCATCAGGTGAGACCTGAAAGAAGATGTTTTGATGGGAGAGCGCGACATCTTCACCAGGAATGCAACCCGTCGAATTTTGTACGCACTCGCCTTGTTCGCACTGTGTTTGAAGGGGGCAAGGCGTGATCGTGTAGTTTGTCCCTGTGTCGTTGCAGAGCTGTACGTTATCTCCGATACAGCGCGCTTCCTGAGGTGTGCACTGGGCAAGGGTTTGTCCCATATCATCGGTGATGATGTCGGGCGGCGTGTCCATGTCAGACGATGGTGTGGGCTGTTGCGCAGGTAGTGGGATGCCTTGCCAGGAGCACGCTGTCATGAGCAGACAGAATGGTATGTAGAGGTGTTTGTGCATCATAAAAAGGCCAGGCATGTGTACAGAGTAGCACACTAAAGAATCGCATATCCTCACGAGAACTCCAAGAGAATTTCATTTTTACAACAGATCCTGGGGTGTTGAGAGCTGTACGCTTGGATGCGTGTACTATTTTTACCTCGGAATAATGGGTAAATTGTGTCTGTAAATTGAGGGTTTATGCAAGTGTATTTGATAGTTATTTTTGCTCTTGTGTAATTTTTCCATATTTTTGTAAAGAGTATTCAGCGCTGTGCCGAACATTGATCATGTTCGATAAATACCCTCTGACAATTGAGGGGGTGGTTTGAATTGAATTATCAGACATCTCAGTAGTTTGAGGTGTGTGGTGTGAGGATTGGTGTATCAATATTTGCGTGTTGATTATCGTACATGATGAAGAGGTGGAAAAATGACGAAGGTAGCACAAATTAATGCAGGAATTACGGAGGGGACCACAACGCCAGCGGAGCTGTTTCTTTCATACATGAAGGCTGAGGGCGTATGTGCTGTGTTTGGGGTGCCTGGCGGATTACTTCACCCATTCTTTGTGGCAGTGGAGCGCGATGAAGATATTGATTTGGTGGTGACCAAGCACGAGCAGGGCGCTGCATTTATGGCCGATGGCGTGGCGCGTACAACAGGTCGAGTCGGTGTGTGTGCAGGGACATCAGGTCCAGGTGCGACAAACTTGCTCACAGGTGTGGCGGTCGCGTTTGCCGATGGTGTTCCGATGCTTGTGATTACGGGACAGGCGTCCTCCAGCAACATTGGTCGAGGCGCTGTACAGGAGACAGGGCGTGAGGATATCGACATCGTGTCGATGTTAAAGCCCATTACAAAGTACTCTGCGATGGTGAGTTCTCCCGAGGCGTTTTCCAGGCATTTGAGGAGAGCGTTGAGGTTGGCGATGAGTGGCCGTAAAGGGCCTGTGCACTTGAACGTTCCTGTAGATTTCTGGGCACGCGCCATTCCAAACGAGGAGTTCACGTATGAGCCTGAGCGTTGGCGTCCTAGCACGCAGGTGTTTGAGCGTGAGTCGGTCAAGAGGGCGGCGCAGGCGTTGATTGATGCGGAGCATCCCGTCTTTTTGGCTGGCGCAGGCGTGCGTGCAGCGGGAGCCCAGGAGCAGCTCAGGATTCTTGCCGAACTTGTGGGTGCTCGTGTGACGACCAGTCCGACAGGAAAGGGCGTCTTTCCCGAGGATCACAAGTTGGCTGCAGGAGTGCTTGGTGTGGGTGGACATGAACAGGCACGAGATCTGTTATTGAGCCCGGAGATGGATTTGCTGTTCACCATTGGCACCTCATTGAGTGAGACAACGACCTTTAACTGGAGGCAGGAGATCCTTCCAAGCAAGTGTTTGATGCAGCTTGATATTGATGTGGATCGTATTGGCCGAAATTATCCTGTGGACGTGCCGCTTGTGGGTGATGCGAGAGCGATTTTGACCGAGCTATTCTTCCACGTCAGGAGGTTGATGAATGGCAAGAAGACAGCATCTCAATGGCACAATGCGGAGCCCTTGAAGAAAGGCGCGGCAAGGTGCGAGCACCCTGAACTTCGTGATGTGAACGAGGCGCACATGTTGACACCTCAGCAATGGCGCGCGGAGCTTTCGGAGGTTTTACCCGAGGATGTGTTGCTCTTTTCGGACGTTGGCGGGCACATGTTGTTCAATGTGCATGAGTTTGAACTCAAGGCAAAGCAGAGCTTCATTTTGAACATGAGCTTTGGCTCAATGGGACATGGCACGGTGGCTCCTATTGGTGCGGTGTTGGGAGGCGTGGACCGTCCTGTGGTCGCAGTGATTGGAGATGCATGCTTCACGATGAACGGCATGGAGATGTTGACCGCCGTGGAATACGACGTGCCTGTGGTGTGGATAGTCGAGAATAATCAACGACATGGGATTACCTGGCATGGGTCACAGTTGGTTGGTGATAAAAAGCCAATGAAATCAATTGTCTATGAGAAGTATGTGGATGTGTCATCCATGTCCAGGGCGATGGGGCTCAAGGTGTTCAAGGTGACCAAGCGCGGTCAGATACAGGATGTATTTGAGCAGGCGCTCAAGCTGGGACAGCCCTGTTTGATCGATGTCATCGTGGACCCTGATGTGCCTCCTCCCATGGCAGCACGCGCCGCTACAGTGGGTGGTTTCAGGAAGTAAGACAGTTCATTTTTGGTGATGATTTTCAAAGTTTAAAACAGGTGAATGCAATGAATAAGAAGTATATGGATATGAGCAGCCCCCTTGACAGATTTAGTGAGCAGGAAGTGCTTGAAGGTTATGTCGCACAGTTTGATGAAGATGAGTTCTATGTGCATGGCGAGCAGGTGTTGGAGATGATGGGTCGAGGAGCAAGCTATTCAAGTATGGTGTTGTTGACGCTGACGGGTGAGCTCGCCGAGGCCGCTCAGGTGGCACGTTTTGAGAGAGCATTGCAACTGTGTGCCATGATGGATATCGCGGAGACGCCATGTCATGTGGCGAGGCTGGCGAGAGTGCAGCGCGCCGAGTCGCATAATGTGGCGAGCGCAGCGTGTATTAGCCTTGCCAACCGAGCACGCAGTATTTTGGATCACACGCATGAATTGCAGGTGTGGCTTGAGGTGCCTGATAGTGAGCTTCCCATGACCCGTGAGCAGCGTCTTGGTGCAGGGCAGTTTGTGAAGGGCGCGCTGAGAGGGTTCAATGACAGGGAGTTGGTGTTGTTGCAACATTATAATCCGTCTCTGGATGAGTGTGTCGTGGCTTTGTTGCATGTCAGTGGTTTGACCGAGCGATGGCAGAAGGAAGCTGCGTTGACCATGGCAGGCTTACCACTGGCGATGGCGGAGGCATTTTTTGCCCCTGCACGACTGAAGGATTACCCCGTGAATGTGCCTGAGTTTGAGTATGTACACGAAGTGTAAGTGACTGAAATATGAAGAAAGGTGGGCTGTGTGCCCACCTTGACTTGAACTGGTACAGGAGAGGTTTTTGATGGCACATGTCACGCGCGTAGGTTTGGCGATTGATGGGGATAATCTTTATAGAGGATACTCGGTCAAGGATGAGCTGGTTGGTCAGGCGAGTTTTTGGAGGATGATGTCGCTGGCGATCAGGGGGCCAGAGCTGAGCGATGCTCAGTGTCATTTGTTGGATGTGATTTTATCGGCATCGGCTGCGGCCGATCCTCGAATCTGGCCCTTGAAAATGGTAAGAGTTGCAGGGTCTTCGGGAGGGTTCTGGTCGGCGTTGGGGTCAGCGCTCTTGATGGTTGATGGCGCGAGCGTGGGGGCCAGTCCTGCCGCACAGGTTGTGAGTATGCTGCGTGTGTTAAAAGCGCTTCTTTCAGAGGGTGCTCCGTTGGAGGATGTGATCGAGCAGATCCGTGTGGAATCAGGTGGTCGTCTGGCAGGTTTTGGTGTCGCAGGTCGTGGAGAAGATGAAAGATATCTTGCAATCAAGGGGTGGTTTGATCAACACTACCGCCAGGGAGAAGCGGACACGACCTACTGGAATCTCTTTCATCAAATTCAACCTATAATCAAAGCACGTTACGGTCTTCAGCCCAATTTGCTGACATGTCAGGTGTCATTGCTTATGGATATGGGTTTTAACGAGGATCAGATTCCCATCATGGTCACGTTGAGTTTGCTCCCGTGCTACATTGCAAATGCGTATGAGGCTACGGTCTGTGAGGAGGCCAAAATGCCTGAGCGTCTTGACTCGACACGGGTGAAATATGTTGGAAAATCTTCGCGAAGTGTTGCCACCCGAGAGGGGGTGGACCAGGGATGATTTCAAGGAGGAGCGCGATCACGAGGAGATCGTGCATCCGCGTGCACTGGAGCCCATCTGGAAGTATACCAAGGGAAAGATCGCTCGGGAGGCGTTGATTCAGGGAACGGGTAAGTCTGTCAAAGACTTTGGCTCTGCTCAGACCATAAGTTGGGCTGATTTCCTGATTGTGACACAGAACTTCTTTCTGGAGTTTGGTCAGGAAGATCGCGTTTTATTTGAGGTGACAGGAGCGCTGACCGACCTCCCAGGTTATTCGATTGGTCATGCGCTTGCTGGTTTTTTTGCAAATCCGCATGTGTTGTATCGTATGGCAGCACGATGGTTTGCTCCCATGACGTTTCCGTGTGTTTACCCTAATAAAATCAATGCCTTATCAAATGGTCAGTATGGTCTTGAGATGAGGCTTAAACCAGGTTTTTCAGCGTGTGCACACTTCTTTGTGCTCAACCGAGCGATGATTGTGACGGCGACACGACTGATTGGTTTGAAGGATGCCGTGGTCAGCATGTCTGTGATGGGAGATCATGCACACTTCATGATCACGCCACCGACCTCGGGTACGCTGGTGGCGCGAGCAAGGCGTTCCTGGGACATGCTCTTTCGCGGTGGTGCTTCAATGGTGGAGCATCTGGAAGGTCAGTTTGAGGCGGTGCAAAAGGTCAACGATGACCTGCAATCAAAGATCCGTGAGCTTGAGCTTATTCAGCACGAGCTCAAGCGTGCAAAAGCACAGTATATTCGAGCAATTAATGGTACGCGCGAAGGAATTTGGGAGCTTGCTTTTGGTGATGACACCTTGACCGTGTCGCCACGCTGGCTGGAGATCATGTCAGATGAAGAGGAGCTTGAAAGGGGTAAGAGCATCAGTATGGAAGACTGGCGCGCATTGATTCACTCCCAGGATCTGCCCAGTTTTGATGAAAGTCTCCAGCGTCATCTCGCTGATCAAACACTGCTGTGGGATCACACATTCAGGGTGTCCTCCGAGCGAGATGAGCTCAGGTGGGTTCGTGTACGCGCGAGGAAGTCGTATCTCAATGAGCACAGCAAGGGAGTTGCTTTTCTGGCAGGTTCAATTGTTGATGTGACGTTGGCCGAGCGTACACGGCAGGATCTGCCGTTGTTGCTTCAGGAGAGTCCCTATCCGCTGTGTGTGGTGTCCAGGGAGGATGGAAAGCTGCTCTTTTTGAACAAGGCGTTTTACAAGCTGCTTGATCGTGAGGAGCACTCGTTGGATGAGCAAGATATTGTCTCATTTATGACCGAGGACGACTGGGATATCTGTCAGCGCGAACTTGCCACAGGAGCGAGTTTTCAGGGCGAGCAGAGCTGGTTTATGGGAGAAGGAGAGGGCTTCAAGGAGGTACGTTTACGCGCGCAGGCGATCAATTTGCTGAGTGGTCCAAGTGTGCTTGTACATGCCGAGGATTTGGCCGAGCGCCGCGCCGAGCAGGCGCGTCATATTCAGATGGACAGGATCATGAGCATGGGGACGATGGCCGCGAGTATTGGTCATGAGATCAATAACCCGATGGCATTTGTGCAGTCCAACCTGGAGCTGGCGATCAATTTGTTGCCCATGCTTGAGCGCCCCGAGAAAGATGCAGACGCAGAAGTTTATGACGACCTACAGTTCAGTCTGAATGATGCATTGCAGGGGGCTCAGCGAGTGGTCAAGATCATTCGCAACTTGCGCTCCTTTACACAACACTCAAAGAGTACAGAGCCCACGCAGGAGCTTGTGACTCTTGATTCGCTGGTGGGGCCAGCGCTCAGCATGGTACGCGCCGAGCTTGCTCAGTTTGCGCGTCTTGAGATCGTGTCAGACTTTGAGAGCAAGGAGGTCCATGTACACCTTGATGCCAGTTATATTGTACAGATCCTTACGAACCTGTTGATCAATGCAGTGCATGCCATTGAAGGTGCTGCGCTGTCTGATCCCGATATGAGTCATCGCCACTGTGTGACGTTGCAGCTCAAGAGAGAGCCCAATGACACGCTTGTGTTTGCCGTGACGGATACAGGTGTGGGGATTGCGAAGGAGGATCAGGACCGCATCTTTGCACCGTTCTTCACGAGCAAGAAGCAGGGCAAGGGGACAGGGCTTGGCCTGTATATCTGCAAGATGCTCAGCGAGGAGCTTGGAGGGGAGTTGAGCGTGGAGAGTGAGTATGGTGAAGGTGCGACCTTCACGTTACGTTTCCCACATTGCATTGATACTGTCGTGCCACTTGATGGTGAGGTTGAGCAAGCTCCTGCGGTGTTGCAGCAGCCTCCAAAACGTCAGGAGTCAAGTGATGAGAAGCCAACCTTGCTGTTGGTGGATGATGAGAGGGTCTTGCTCAAGAGTTTTGCGCGCGTACTGGGGCAACACTTCCAGGTGCAGACCTGCCTTGATGGTGCTGATGCGTTGGAGTTGCTGCTATCAGGTTACTCGCCACAACTTATCCTGTGCGATGTGAACATGCCGATTATGGGAGGCGTGGAGTTTTTTGATGAGCTTCAACAGGTGCGTCCCGAGCTATGTGATCGTATGATTTTCATGACAGGAGGGAGTTCAAAGAAGTTACGTGAGAAGATTGGTTCGCGCGGTGTGGACTTGTTGGAGAAGCCACTTGAGCAGCCAAGCTTGTTGCAACTTGTAGAGCGTGTACATTCTGCCTGAATGTGTTGAGTTCTTGAGGGTGCAGAGAAAAAAGAGGCGAGGGGGCGAGTTTTTACTGCGTAAAAACTCGCCCCCTCGCCTCTTTTTTCTCTGTGGTATTCATCAGGGCAAAGCGAGCCTGTTGATGACGTAGACCTGTCCTTTTTGTTGGTCAGGAGCGCCCATAAACGCCCAGTTTTGCAGAAGTGCGACGCTTGAGCCAGCCATCGCCCCCGAGGGTTCGTTCGGGATACGAACGACAGCATCTTCGGCCCAGTTTTGACCTGTCCATGTATAGATGTAGGCGGCTCCTGTTTGTGAGCTGGAGTTTGTTGCGCCGTTGTCTCCAGGGGCTCCTGTGATGAACTGGTCCTCAAAGGCGGCGATGCTGTAGCCAAAGGCGTCGCCCGTATCGAGGTTGGTGTGCGCGATGATATAGGCGCCAGGTTGTGTGAGGTCGGCAATGTAGATGCGTCCACGATCGCTGATGTAACCAGGCGCACCGATAATGTTCCAGCGGTTGTTACTGTATGTAAACGCGCTGGCCAGTTCACCCTGACCATGTGTGCCTGTGGGATCAAAGAAGAAGGCTGTAAATGGAGAGCCCTGAAAGGATTGCCACTGGTTTTGTTGGTTGAGGTAGTAGGCGTAGAGTCCGCCGCCACTTGTCGCGCTCTGGTAGCCAGGCGCGCCGACACTAAAGGTGCTTGCGTTCAGGAAGTCCACGGCTGTTCCCATGAACATATTGTCTTGTGCAGAGGGGAGGCGCAGGTCAGTGAAGTAATCGGGGTCATTACCCATGTTAGACAGGTAGCGACGCACGCTGTAGGTGACGCCAGCGTTTTGAGAGCTTGTGGCGTTGCTTCCAATGTTTGTCAGAGGAGCGCCGATGGCAAAGCGGAAGTCACCATTGGTGTTGTTGATTTCAGGGGAGAGCGCCACGCTGTGACCGATACGTGAATCGTCAGAGTACTGATTGGTGCTGATGTCCTGGCCTGGACCAAAGGTTGCTTCACGCTGCCAGATGCCATTGTTATCAAGGGCAAACAGGTGTGCACGCCCTGCGTTACCATCACCTGGAGAGCCGATGAGGAGTTTTTGATCAAGCAGGTCAATGCTGTAGCCGAACTCTTCAGCGCCGTTGTTACAAATACCTCCGCGAGCGTCTTCTACCTTTTGTTTCCACACCCACTGGCCCTGTTCAAACTTGTACATATGTACGGCACCACAGGAGTGCGTTTGATTGTCTGTATTGGTGACGGTGTCCTTGGGGGCGCCTACAGCGAGCCAGTCGTCCTGAGTGGAGAGAGAGAACCCAAACATGGCGTCATTGGCAAGTTGTGGAGGCAGAGGCAAGGGTTGTACTGCGAGCGGCTGGCAGATATTTGCCGCGCTGTTTGGTGTGGGGTTTGGATTGGCCTCGCAGGTTTCATATGCAGAACATGCAGAGCAGTTGACGAGCTCGACCTGTGTTCCGCAGCCATTATCCACAGACACATTTCCACAGGGGTTGAACGCTTCCTGACAGAGCGTTGCAATGTTTTTGGGGACACATGCGCATGTACTTGGTGCGTTGTCATCCATGCATGATTCTGTAGCGTCACAGAAGTTACATGCTACATTTTGGCGAGGCTGTGCGCAGTTATCCAGAGCGGTGAAGCGTGTGCCGCAGATGTTGGTGTTGGGGGACTGGTTTTGCACACGCGCGCAGTAATCTGCGTCGGATTCAGGGACACAGGCCTGGTTGCAGGTGCCTTGCTCCTGTCCATTTGCAATGGTGCAGACATCATCAGCCTCCTGGCAATCACAGCTCAGTCCTGCGGGGAGCGTGCAGCCATTGGCGAGCTGTCTTTCAGAGTTCAGATCAAAGCAAGCGTCAGGTGTGTTGACCTCGGCTGCAAGAGCTGCGCATTGTTCCTGTGTGGTCGTGGGGCAGTCCACAGGTGTTCCCATATCGACAGGCCCCATGTCATCATCGGGGTTCATGTCAGCAGGTCCCATATCCTCGGGTGTGCCTGGCATGTCAGGGGTCATGTCCTCTGGACGTGTTGTCATGTCTGCATCAGGCATGTTGCCCATGTCCACATCATCATTCATATCAGGTTGTGTGGTGCGCATATCCACAGGGAGTGCCTGATCGGGAAGATCTGTATCGAGGGCTGGCTCAGTCATGTCCTCTGGACCCGTCCCCTGATCAGCTTGAGACTGGTCAGGTGTGGTGGTCTCATCGATCACTTGCCAGTAACCATCCTGGCAAAGTCGGCCATCTTGTTGTGCGCCTTCTTCTTCACAGGAGATGTCATCAAAGCCAGATGTGTCGAATGCACATGCGGGGACGATGGTGGTGAGGGCGCAAAGGAACAGAATATTTTTATAGTTGGACATAGAGCAAGCGTGGGAATGCAATGAGTTGTGGGGGGTTGTGGTGTGCAGGATGTCACGTATCCTGGTGCTTTGTAGACTGTAGAAGAGAGGCAAAGAGAAAGCAACAGGGAGTGTTAAGGTGGCTTTTATGCACTTGGCTCGAGAGCAGCAGGCCATCACAAGCTCGCTTGCGAAAGTGCGAGAGTAAGTGAGGCTATGTGGAATGAGCTTGCGAGTTCCACACGGCTCACTGTTCTCGAGCACAGTGTAAAAAGAGAGAGTAAGTAAAGCGCTTGGAAACGAGTCCATGTCTTTGTTTGTGTGTCGTGTGTGTAGATGTAGACCGCGCCACAGGAGATGGTGTAGTTGCTGGAGTTGATGACGTCATCGTTGGGAGCACCAACGGCGAGCATGTCGTTGTGAATGGCGAGCGTGGCACCAAATTTTGCAAGCGATGAGGGGGAATGCGTGGGTGCTGGCAGGTCACTTGGAGGGGATGTTTTGCATGTGGATACAGCCTGTCCCTCGATTTGGCTGAGGTCTGTGTTGACGTCGCAAGTTTCGATGGGGAGGCAGGTTGAGAGGGGCTGTGTGGTGGTTGTGGAGCCGCAACCATCATCAAGCGTGAAGGCATTGCAGCTCTCCTGGGGGATGCTGTGCTCCATGACGAGCGTGTCTTGATCCTTGGGTACACAGGCCTGACAGGTGTGCGTAGATGTGTCGCAGACCTGATTGTCTTCGCATGTGCATATGGTGTCGAGATCGCCTGCGAGAGTACATCCAGGGATGATGTTTGTGTCGAAGGTGCCGCAGAATGTATCTGTCTGTTGTTGAGAAAGAATCTTACAGACCTGTTCGCTGTTTGTGGGGCAGTCAACACACTCGCCTTGAACACATGTGCGCGCATCGCCACAGATAAGAGAGGGGTCACATAGGACGGTTTGACCTGCAAAGCAGGGATCGTTCTCGGGAATGGTGATGGAGGTGTCGCATTGATTCTGGCACCAGGTCTGAGGGTCGGGCGAGTCGGGGCATGTATCCATGTCCATATCGGGGCCAAGGTCCAGGCCCATGTCCATATCTTGGGAGAGGTCAGGCTCGGGGGTCATGTCCATGTCTTGATCTGGCGAGAGATCAGGAAGTGTATCAAGATCAGGCATCTCGAAATCGGGAGTATCGAGATCGGGGGAGGATGTCATGTCGAGCATTTCGAACCAGAACCCATTTTGACAGATTCGGTTGTTTTGTACGGCGCCTTCTTCTTCACAGGTCAGGGAGGAGGTAGAGGCAGTGTCGACGACGCAGCCCTGAGTGATTCCCGAGAGGAGGAAGGTTGTGGTGAGGATGGATCGAGTGAGATGTCTGGACATGAGCAAGCTCCATTTTTGGCGAGGGTTTTCCTGGAACAAGTGTACTTCTTAGGGGTCTGAAAAGCCAAGAGAATCTCGTATGGGTCAAGCGTGTGTCTTGGGGAGTGCCTGAAGGCGTTGTTTTGCGGTGGAGAGCCCCTTGTGTGCGGGAATGGTGGGGAGCATTTTGGCGAGCCCCTCGGGAGGGGTGTTGACGTAGACGGCTTCAAGGTCTGAGCGATGGACGACAAAGGTTTCGTGCCAGACTCCAACAGCGTTGGTCTTTCTTAGTTTTCGATTGAAGTTAGCCCAGGCGGGGTAGTGTTGGCCCGAGGTGTCGGCGGCATAGGTGTGGAGGGATTCAATGGAGTCCCAGTATTGCACCATGGTGGTGCCCTTGCCACGGATGGAGAGGAGGCCCGCGTTGGGTTTTTGCGCGAGCTCCTTGAGCATGCGTGTCATGGCAAGCGCCACGGGAATCCAGAGCCAGGGTTTCCAGAGGGCGTTGATGTGCATGCCGATAAGGAAGACGACGATGGTGTCATGGGGAGTGTGGGAGGGGTCAACGGTGTAGCGTGAGAATGACATAAATGAAGGCCTTTGTTTACGGTGTTAACTTTGCGGGTGTGATGTGTGGAGTGTGTATTGTTTACGGTGTTAACTTTTGAGGTTTAGAGTGTGATGTTGGTGTGTAAGTTGCTGAAAGTTCAGGGTGTTGTTGGTATGGCGGTGGCGGTGTATTGTTTAAGGAACGCGCGCAGGTCGTCCTCGGAGGAGAACATGAGGCTCAGGTGTCCATCAAGCCAGAGGGAGATTGTGCCATGGAGGTGAGCCCAGATGCTCACGGCGAGCTGCTCGGGGGGGAGGGATGCGTCAATGAGGTTGGCGCGCTGACACTCACTGATACGGTCGATGAGGAACTGGAAGGTAGGTGCAAATGCCTGATTTGACTCCTGAGTGAGGGTGTCAAAGTTGGGGTGAGGAGACATGAACATGACCCTGTAATAGTGCCCATGCTCGAGTGCAAAGTCGACATAACCCTCACCTGTCAGGGTGAGCCTCTCCAGAGGATCACGACCCTGGAGGCCCTTCATCAAGCTCATACCAAACAGCTTGAATCCTTCTTGGCATACTTCAAGCAGTAGATGCTCCTTGTCAGGAAAGTGCCTGTAGATGGCGGTCGCAGAGATGTTGAGGGTTTTGGCGAGCTTGCGCATGGAGAAATTCTCGCGGCCATGCTCCGCGTACATGTCGCGTGCGTGTTGGAGAATTTTTTTACGTGTATTCATGGTGACCCTCTCCGTGGCTTTGGTCGGTGTTGTTAATAGTGTTAACTTTGCGCGCTTTGTATGTCAAGTGTTCGTGAATACACTTGCTGTGAAAGGAGGGGCGATATACTGTGAAAGGAGGGGCGATATAGTATTTGTAAACGATAAAATTGCTCCTGTGTCTAAGGATATCAAAATGAGTACGATGCACGACCTGAATTATCAGACATTGGTGGAGATCGCAGGTGAGATGATCTGTGTTGGCGACGCGGTTCACTTTGTTTTTGTCAATGATAGCTTCACCAAGAACTTGGGGTGGAGTAAAGAAGAGCTCTTGTCGATGCCTTTTATGGACTTACTTCATCCTGATGATGTGAGTAAGACGCACGAAGCAGTGCGTGTGCTTGAACAAGGTGAAGAGCTCGTTAAATTTACCAATCGTTATAAGCACAAAGATGGCTCGTGGAGGCATCTCGAATGGTACAGTCGTCCTATTGGCGAGCTTTATTATGCAACTGCGCGTGATGTGACATCTCGTCTGATGATGGAACGTCAAAGAGAGCAAACGCTCAAGCTTCTTGAAGAGAGTCTAAGAATTTCAGATTCGGGCTATTTTTTAATTGATATGGAGACCGGAAATGTCTTGTTTTCCAAGGAGGTGCTGCGCATTCTTGGTATGGCTCCCGATGTGAGTGGTGTTACGTTGTCTGACGTGATCACTTGCATACATTCTGATGATGTGGAACGCGTCAGAAGCAAAGCTGGTAGCTCATTACTTCAGGGCGAACCGTTCAGTATTCAGTCACGTATGCGTTATGCGGATAGTGCACAATACAAGTCAATGCTGCTGATGGGCTTTCCCATTTTTGAGGCACAGAAACTCGTCAGTGTGTTTGGTTTGATGCGTGATATGACCCATGATGAAGCGACCTTGCGTCAGGAAGAACTGGAGCTTTTTGCGCGTATTGCAAGCCATGATTTGCGTGCTCCCTTGCGACAGATCTCCATGTTTTTAGATCTGATGCAGCTCGAGAGCGATGTGTTTGATGTGGAGCCTCTCAAGAAGTACTTCGAGCATGTGCAAAGCTCTGTGGCCAAGTTGAAGGTGTTGATTCAGGATCTATCGCGTTATGTGCTCGCGGGTCAATACAATGCAATGGAGTCCGTGCCCGTGATGGATGTGCTTGATCAAGTCTTGGAGGACTTGAACGAGCGTATTGAAGCACAACAGGCGACCATAGCGTTGCCCGAGCAGGTGCCCTCTGTATTGGCAACTCGTTCTGGTCTCTATCATATCTTTCAGAACCTGATCTCGAATGCGCTCAAATTTGGTCAGTATACCCCTGAGTTGACCATCTCGATTAATGCAGAACTGCAAGGTTCCGATCATGTGCTCCTCTCTGTGGCCGACAATGGTCCAGGCTTTGCGAAAGAGAAGGCGGATATTGTGTTTGAGCCATTCATGCAGGTCGATAGTCGACATCTGGGAGGCTCAGGTATCGGGTTATCCATAGTCAAGAGAATTGTGGACCGTTTCCATGGTGATGTGTGGGTAAATTCATCTCCTGACCATGGATGCACCTTCTTTATTTGTCTGATGCTTCCTCCTCAGTAAACAGATCAGAGCCTCCTTCACACTGTCACTTTAATCCATGATGTGTTGTGCACCTTTGTGCTCAGATTCTGACGCAGCTTCCTTCTGGGCCAGCGCTTGTGTGCTGTGTATGGTTGTGCGTGCTTCATACGCAGTGTTAATTTCTCAAACTTTAAGACGGTTTGTGTGTATCTATGTCTGGTATGTTTGTAAATTTGTGCTAGTATCACTCATATAGTTTATTTTGTTTTTTGCCTTATCAAGTTGTTGCAGGTATGTTTGCGCAAGTTGTCATGTTTTAAGCGTTTTGTGAAGCACTTGCGGAAGTATTGCTTGTGGTAGGTGGTGATAATGAGTGATTTCGATTATGAGACATTGGTTGAGCTTTCAGACGATATGATCGGCGTCGCAAACGCAACGCACTTCGTGTTTGTGAACGAAGCGTTTGCTCGCAACCTGGGTAGAAGCAAGGAAGAAATCCTGTCGAACCCTTTTGTTGTCTTTCTTCACCCTGATGATAGAGATGCAACCATGGTTGAAATTGATAATCTCCTCCATGGGAAAAATGTGTACAAACTGACCAATCGCTACAGGCACAAAAATGGTACATGGCGATACCTGGAGTGGTTAAGTCATCCTCTTAATGGGTTGTTTTATGGCTCTGCACGCGATGTGACAGACCGCGTCTTGTTGGAGCGCCAGCGCGATCAAACCTTGCTGCTCTTGGAGGAGAGCTTGAAGGTGTCGGATGCGGGGTATTTCTCCATTGATACACGCTCTGGCGATGTATCTCTGTCACGTGAACTCTATCGTATTCTTGATTTTCCTCTTGAACGCACACAATTCACCACACAGGACATGATCGCTTGTGTGCACCCTGATGATGTGGAACGCACACGAAATCTGGCAATGCAGGCACTTGCTCAGGGAGACTCGTTTAGTTTCCTTGCGCGCATGTGTTGTGCACAGGATGCACAGGACAAACAGTACAAGTCCATGCGTTTTGTGGGATTCCCCGTGCTTGAATATGGGGAACTGATCGGTGTGTTTGGTTTGATGCGCGACATGACCCATGATGAGGCGACCTTGCGTCAGGAGGAGCTTGAACTCTTTGCGCGTATCGCAAGCCATGATCTGCGTGCACCACTGCGTCAAATTGCCATGTTCCTCGACCTGATGCGTCTTGAGAGCAATGTGTTTGATAAAGACCCCCTCAAAGAATACTTCGAGCACGCTCAGCGCTCAACCAAGAGGCTTGATACGCTGATTCAGGACCTGTCGCGTTATGTGCTCGCAGGACAACATGATGCGCTTGTGTCGGTGCCCGTGATGGATGTGCTTGAGCAAGTCCTCCAGGACTTGAGCGAGCGTATTGAAGCACAGCAGGCCACCATAGCGTTGCCCGAGCAATTGCCCAATGTGTTTGCAAGTCATTCTGGGCTCTATCATATCTTTCAGAACCTGATCTCCAATGCGCTCAAGTTTGGTCAGCATACCCCTGAACTGACCATCTCGATTCATGTGGAGCAACAAAGCTCTGACCATGTGCTCCTCTCTGTGGCTGATAATGGTCCAGGCTTTGCGAAAGAGGAGGAAGAGCTTGTGTTTCAACCGTTCAAGCAGGTTGATAGTCGAAGCCTTGGAGGCTCGGGCATTGGGCTATCCATCGTCAAGAGGATTGTGGACCGTTACCATGGCGATGTGTGGGCAACCTCCTCACCTGGTCAGGGATGCACCTTCTTTATCCGTCTGATGCTCTCTCAAGATTAAATTCCGTGGACATACAGCGGTTAAAATAATTGTGTACGGGCGCTGACTGGTCTGAAGGAGCGAGCGCTGTGTCGGAAAACCAGCAGCAG
>CATLTV010000124.1 GCA_950059285.1 uncultured Pseudomonadota bacterium
CCCACTGGAGCCACGGCCGCAAACGTATCGCTCGCCTCGCATGCAAGCCTGTAGCTCATCATCGCTCCATTGGACATGCCTGTACTGTAAACGCGCTTGCTATCCACACACGCAATCTCTTCTGTGTACTCAAGAATCTTTTTCAACGCGCCTACATCATCAATGTTTTCGGACTGCGCATGACCACAACACCCACCTGCGTTCCATGTGCGAATCCTCGTCACATCAGAGTCAGCGCGCGGAAACTGTGCCACACCATCAGGGTAAATCATGATAATTCCATTGGAATCTGCCACGGGGTTGAAGTTTGTCGTCTCGTTCTCCATCCTCTCACCGCTGCCAAAGCCGCCGTGAAGTGCAAAGACCACAGGATAGGATTGTGTGTGGTCATAGCCTTCGGGCAAACGTACGCGAAAGGTGCGCTCCTGGCCGCCAAACATGATGCTCTCCTCACTGCTCTGTGCAGGTGTCCAGCCTGGTGTGGTGTTCATGCAACCTGCGCTTCGAACTTCCTCGGGAGAGGTGGACATGTCGGTCTCTTCCATGCCGTCCATATCCTCATCAGGCATATCCTGCGTGACAGTCATGTCTTGTACCATGGTCATGTCTTCCATGCTTGCAGGCTCCTGTGTGGTGGAGCCCATGTCCGTATCCTCAGCCGCGCGTCGGCCACAACCTGCAATGAGGAGACCTGTCAGTGGGAGAGTAAGGAGCAGAGAGGTTTTTGACCCTGTCATCATAGCATTACCTGTGTGTTGTACTGTCAGTATGTAAAAATCATGTCGGGTGAATGTCTGATCATTCACCCATTTTGCGTTGCTTTCAAGGCAATTCACTCATAAAAGAGGTATGAACATGCAAGATCCCTACGCTGTTTTTGAATTTTTTTACGAATTCTTGTGTTTCTCTATGGAGTGCGTGGAGTTCTTTGCCTGGATTGTGTTTGTTTACTTGCATCCTGTTGTTAAACGATGCAGTCTGCACGGTGCCTTCGGTGTCCGAGCCACGCTACTCATCATGTGATATTCCTCCACACGTCACGACACCCTTTTATGTATTTGCTCGTTGTGGTCGTGTGGGACTTTAAATGAAGTTTGTCCCTATGAGCCAACCCTCCACCACATATAAACAGCTTTACCCACCAACTTCAGGTGGTTATCCGCAGTTTATAGTGCCTTTTGGAGAGAGCTCTGGACGACGCGCTGCAATTCGACTCTTTCTTGGAAGCAAGGAAAGTCGTCACATCAACGCTGATGTGTACCCATTTAAAGACGCGCTGGAACACTGGGAAAAAATACAAAATTACCCTGTGCCAGACAGTATCAAGGAGAACCCCACGCTGCGGCCAAGTAGCGTAGACCTTGATCCCCAGGTCACAGACCTCCCTCGTGAGGGCGCATCCTTTGCCCTCCCCTTGCTGTTGCTCCTCTCCTCACTTGGCGCGACAGAGTTTGTCTTTCAGGATCATCCCGACCCCTCCACACAACAGTGTCAGACGTTTGTTGGCTCGATATGGGCCAGCGCGCTGATGGAAGACCCTATCACTGCACACCAGCAGATGATTCTGACCGCTCAATTTGAACGTTTTGTCGATTACTGCATTATTGATGTCTCGTCGAAACGTCACATCTTCTTTGCACCCTCATCACAGCGTGAGTTTTTGCAACAACGCGTGCAGGAGCTTCATCAGGAGCTTCCCATCAAACTCCACGACTTTGATGACACGCTCGCTGCGCTCAGACCCATCTTTCTTGCTCCTGATAAACAGGATGGCCACCACGTCCTTTTATATGAACCCAACGCGTCAAGCCTGAACGTACTGCTTGAGGTGTTCTCCTCCTGTTGGATGGAGGCTCTTGATCTGGCGCAAACCGCCCAAAGCACCCCCTCGCCTGCCAGCGTATCACAGGATCTTCAGCCTGGAACGGTGCTCGGTGAACGCTACGAAATTACCTCAAGAATTGGTTCAGGTGGCTTCGCTGTCGTCTATGATGCACGCGATACCAAGGTTCCGCGTCGCGTTGCCATCAAGGTTATTGAACTTGATCGTAACCTCGATGCGCGCTCTCGTCAGAGTTACATTAAACGCTTTGAGCGCGAAGCGCGACTTGCCGTCAGTGTCCACCACCCTTGCGTGGTGGAGGTCTTTGATCTTGGCGTTACCGATGAGAATATTCCCTATATTGTCATGGAGTTACTTGAAGGTTGGGACCTTGATTCTCAGGTCAGCCAACGCGGTGCCATGCACGCCAAGAGGCTTATTCCACTCTTCATTCAGGTGCTCGAAGGGCTTGGCTGCGCTCATGAAATGAACATCGTGCACAAGGATCTTAAACCCTCCAATATCTTTCTTAAAAATCCAGGTAAACGACACGAGCAGCTCTGCATCCTCGACTTTGGTGTGGCGCGACGTATCAACACAGCGACCGCAAGGCTTACACACACAGACTCCGCGTTTGGGACGCCCCATTACATGGCTCCCGAGTACTCCACATCCCAGATCGCAACGCCTGCGCTTGATGTGTACCAGATGGGCTTGATCCTCGTGGAACTACTTGTCGGAGAGCCCGTTGTCTCGCACCCTGAACCTGTCGCGGCGATGTTCCAACACGTGCGCGGCGATCTCTACATTCCAGAGGTCTTGCTTGAATCTTCCTTTGGACCCGTGATCAGAAAGGCGCTCGAAACAAACCATCTCTACCGTTATCAGGACGGATTTGAATTTGCCGACGCGCTGCGCCAGATCGAGGTCATCGACGAACTTCACGGCCTTGATAAGGACGCCAAAAAGGTGTCGCTTAATCCTCACTCGGCACCTGACCCCCTGCGAAGCCAGCGAGAGACGCCCGTTATGGGTGCGCACCGTGTGGGCACTGATCAGTATAAATCAGCACCAGGTCGCCCGCTTCCGATGGCGGATCTACCACCCACGTCCGAGACGGATCGCGTCCCCGAAATCTCCCCCTTTGCCTCGACCCTCCCCTTTGACGATCTCCCCGAACAGCTCTCTCATCTTGAGCAAATATCATCACCAGAACTCCACCACGCCACGCCTCAAAATCCCTCCGCACTTGAGGAGCTCTACCCTCCCCCTGCCAGCGCACGTACAAGGGCAATCACACAAAGTGGTGCTGAAAAATCGATTGGAATCAGTAATTTACAGGATGGCTCAGGAGAAGATGAAAACGTTGAGATCGTCGATTATTCGTCCAAAAAACCCTATATTGTGTTGATTTCGGTCCTGATTCTTGCGCTCGTCATCACAAGTATCGCACTGTTCAGAAACAAGCAGCAACTCAACACAATTGGTGCTGAAAACCCCGTGGAAACCCCCGAGGTTGTGACCGAGTATGACCGCCAACTTGCCGCTCTTCGAGCACGCGCCGCCAAGCTTGAACCCATGCTCTCGGAAGGCCTTATCGAAGAGGTCATCAGTGAGGTTGATGAGATGGATCGTTCCGAGGCTCGCCTTACCCCCGAAGAGGTCTTGCAGGTCCAGGAAATTGTCGATCGCGCCCGCAAGGAGCGGGTCAACCGCACCATTCTTGACCATGCCCTTGAACTTGTGAATGACCGCCAGCACGAACGTGCTCTCGATAAGCTCGATACCATGTCCTCCCAGAGCGTGTTCTGGTCACACCCCGATACACGCCAGGTCCTTGACCGCGCCAAGGTTGCCATCCTCCCCCAGATTCAAAAATTGCGCGATGCAGGTTACCCAAAACGCGCCCGTGCACTCGTGGAAAAACTCATCCTTCATGATCCTCAGAACACAGAGCTTACTTACCTGCTGATGGACATCATCAACGATATCGCTGCACAACCTCCTGCGCTCCTTCCCCTCAAACCTCACGGTGACATGGGTATGATGGAAGGCGAAGCCACACAGGATATGGACTCCACACCAGACATGCCCGAAGATCAGCCCGATCAATCCAGGTAAACCACGTTGGTAGACTCAGGTTTGTAGACGTAACACAGGCGTCAAAAACACATCTCTTTTCAAGATATGAAGGACGATGTATAGCTTGAAATTTGTACGTTCTATAACTGCCAGCTCTGAAGGTGTTGTTTGATGATCAATAAAATCTTTTACATGCTTGTTACTCTTGTGTGGCTCCCCTCTACAATGGCTTGTTTTGGTACAAGTTCAACAGAACAAACTCAACAAGTTCAAGCACATGCCGAAGCGCCAGCAACTGAACATAAAATGCCTGAACGATTCGTCATTATATCATCAGGACATACAGGCTGTTTACCTACCGATATTACGAGCTACAAACCCCTGCTAAAATCTCGACATATTTTGAATGGCGAATCGTTCTATTTATGGCAATTCAAATGCAATCAAAAAAAGTTTGTGTGCTCAATATACTCGATTCAAACGGATGGAAAATCTCTTGATACTTCTTGTTCAGAAGTTTTAGAGACAACACATCCATCCGAGCCAGAGGTTCTTGAACAAGAACCCATCGAAGAGCCAGCAGCAGAGAGATCAGTGAGTTTAGGGTAAAGGAATTAGGAAAGATAATGGAATATAAAGGGTCCTGTTTATGTGGCAATATAGAGTTCAAGGTAGTTGGTGAAATTAAGCGTTTTTACTTGTGTCACTGTGACTATTGTAGAAAAGATACAGGGAGCGCTCACGCTGCAAATTTATTCTTTGATTGCGGAGAGTTATACTGGAAAAAAGGTGAGCTTGATGTGGTGAAGTTTAATCATCAAGGAACAAGGCACAGCAAGAGTTTTTGTTCTCGCTGTGGTTCAGGCATGCCAATAAAAGAAGGTAATGTTGTCATCGTTCCCGCAGGCAGTCTTGATCGCAATATCGATAGAAGGCCTGATGCACATATATTTATGGGTAGTAAAGGCAATTGGGATCATGATTTAGAATACCTGGAAACATATAAGACTTTTCCTGTTCAAGATAATGGATGAACAGTCTGTGTTCAAAGGTAGAAATCACAGCCTCTTGTGTCGTCGTCGCAAACCAACAAGCAGACCAAGAGCCAGGATGACAAGACCTTCATGAGGGATGTTCAGCGGTGTGCTTTGACTTGTTGTATTCAGTGAGTTGCAGCCGCACCCACCCGTGAGTCGATCACGTAGGCTGCGTTTGGGGGGTAGACCTGGTGTGACGCATACAGGAACGGCGGCGCAGTCATCATCATAACAATCCACCAGATCGTCAAAGTCGTTGTCAAAACCATCCGTGCAAATCTCGCCGCCACAGCTTTCATCATAATCACAACAGAAGAAATCCTGTGCGCACTTGGGGTCAACACAATCGGCGAATCCATCGCCATCGTTGTCCACGCCATCATCACAGATCTCGGCAGCACAGCTCAGGATGTCCTCGGCATCAATCAGACCATTGCCATCATTATCAATGCCATCATTGCAGTTGTGAGACTCCTGACAGTCAAAGTCATCGCCATCAATAAAGCCATCAAGGTCATTGTCATAAAAATCCCAACATACCTCGGGACTTGGGATGTACTGTGCACATTCAGGATCATCAAGATCTGCCAATCCATTGTAATTATTGTCAATTTCATCAAAGCAATCTTCGGTCGTAGTGCACTCGCTGGCACATGCTTCCCTGTCCCAGCAGTCGGTCAGTCCGTTGCGATCATCATCAAGTTCATTGCCACAAATCTCTTCAAATGTGAGCACACCCTGCTCCAGAATCTCGGCATGGATGATGGTTTGAAGCTCATACTTCTGAGGGGCAAGGGGGGTATCACCTCTTAACTCAAGTGTGATGGATTTTTCTGCGCCCTGAGCATCCACAGCGTCTGCATCCACAGTAAAATAGATGGGTCTAAAATCACTCGGCAGTGTATATGAGCCTGTGTACGATATTCTGGTGGTGACGTTCAGACGAAGATCCCGAAAGGGTACAACCTGTTCTCTGAATACAAGATGCATGGTGTTGGGGTCGTCTGTGGCGTTTTTTGTAAAGAGAACGCTGTGCTTAAGATCAAACTCATCTGCGGTGATATGCAGGATGTTGTGTACATTGACATAGTTGCCTAATGAAAACCTCGTAGCAAAACCAAGCACGTGATGTGGCAGCTCCATCATATCATGACTCAATACAGATAAGGGAGTTCCCTCATCATACTCAAGGCTACTACTCACCGTGATATTGGGCTGACCTTCGCCATAATAAAAGTAGCCTTCAACAGGGCGCTGATAGGAGTAGTGCGCAAACTGTTGTGCAAAGTCATCTGATGCGTCCAGGAGGCGTCCTCTCATGGAGAGCTCCACGCTGTCCTCGACACCTCCTCCATCAGTATCTCGTCGGTGTGGTGATGTTCGCGTTGTAAAGAGTTCATCAAAATCAGAGACGCCATCACCATCGGTGTCAGTTAACAGTGGGTCGGTATTATAATAAAAAAGCTCTTCGAAATCAGAGATACCATCGTTGTCACTGCTCCTGCTCCCTGCATCTGTGAAGTATACCCTGTATTCATCATAGTCATTGAGTCCATCATTATCAGAGTCGATAAGGGTCGGGTCGCTTAACGCAAACCTCTCTTCAAAATCACTCAGACCATCACCATCCGTGTCCACAATCATGGGATCAGATCCAAAGTGAATTTCCATGTCATCGGTCAAGCCATCACCATCGCTATCTACAGGTATTTGCTCGGGATCAGAGGCATCGCGCATATCAGACCCAATCAAGACCTCAAGGCCATCAAGCAAGGTGTCGCCATCGATGTCAGGGTTGTTGGGGTCAAAGTCCTCGCCATCAGGTAGGCCATCACGGTCATGGTCAGGATCGCGTGGATAGGGATCATCGCCGTCAAAAATACCATCACGATCCTGATCAGCCATACGTGGCGCGCTGTCCAGCCCGTCAGGGACAAGGTCGTTGTCCGTATCATAAGCCCATGGGTCGGATTGACCTCCAAACCATTCCTCGTGATCGGAGAGTCCGTCGCCGTCTGAATCATGATTCAAGGGGTCAAGACCATGCCTGAGCTCAAGCCAGTCACTCAGGTCATCACCATCAATGTCTGTGTTGATCACAGAGCCAGGATCTTCAGCATCGGGAAACCCATCGCAATCGCGATCATTGTTGTTCTGGCAGAAGGCAAGGCGAGCGTCGTGTGGGTTGCAGTCCGCATCAATTCCGTCAGGTGAGCAGCAGGGATTTGTGGAGGCGCAGGAGTGGAGACGATAACTTGCAGGAAGACACTGTGAGGGTAACGCGTTGGGGTCGTGAAACAGGATTGTGGAGAAGTGGTGTGGCTCCTCCATATCGAGTGATATCTGGCCCTGAAGGAATGTCATGTAAGAGGGTACGAGCGCCGAGGGTTGATAACGTACCAGGAGCTCTCGGGCGGAGTTTTTATCCAGAGGTTCGGTCATCTCCATCAGCGGTTCATTCGCGTTGTAACAGAAAGAATCACCTTGAAAAACAACAGGTTGATGGCTCCACCCTTGCATTGTAACACCACCTGATGATGTGGCCTTGCCAAGGACACATTGTGGGTGTTCAGGAGAGCTGCTACGGATGCCTACCCCTGCTTGTGTGGCCTCACATACTCCGCTCCAGACGGCATTATCACACCCACACACAGGAACCTGGTCACTGCTACAGGCGGTGATTTCGTCAAGTGAGTAATCGCAAGGTGCGCTGCTGACCGCATATGTTTTAAATGTCGAGGTTTTTTGTAGGTTACCCTGCGCAAAAAAGTGCTCCAACGTATAAGGCGTTGGTTGTGGTAATGCGTCCAGATAATCCGAGGAGAGGTTAAGTGCAATGGTCTGTGGTGTGCTTGATTTTGCAGGAAGGTCGGGTGTGCTTTCAAGTGTGGTGGCATGTATGAGAAAACGATCGGGATTTAGAAACTGAATCGAGTTGGCTGGTTTTGAGAGTTCCTGGCAGTCTGAAAACACAGTCTGTCCATTCTCAAGTGTCAGCGTGGCGCTTATCTCGGGATAACAGTAGGTCTCCTGAGTGACATCATGCTCAAGTTGAGCCACGTAAGAGTTCATGCCCTGCTTGAGTAGTCCACCTGCGGTGAGCGAGGCGTTTACCATCTGTCCATTTCCATTCACGTCATGGCATGTGAACGTTGAGCTAAACGAAACTTTTCCCGATGTTGGGCAGTCTCGTCGCATGTTGAAAAAGCTCGCGGCGACATGCAATTGCATATCTGCGTTTTGCATCTCACCTGAGCCTGCCTGATAAAAGAGTGGTTGTTCAGAGCCAAGACCACACTCAAGAAACACGTTACACTCGCGCGAAAGCTGATAAATTGTGGCAGGTTCCTCAGCGTGTGCAGTGTTGGGGATCTGTATCATTGAGGCAAAACATATCGTCAAAGCAAGCGTTGTAACATACACAAACGGCTGCTTCTGTAGTTGGATTTTAACTGTGTAACGTGTTGACTTCATTTGATAAATAATCCCCTGACATGGAATCAAAAATTGATTGCCCACAGTGTACTTAGTTTTGATTCAAATATCGAGTTCAGGATGTGTATTTTTGGTGCATCCAGGTCAGCGCATAATGAGCAAAGAACGTTTCGAGCTTGCTTAACTCCACATCGCGAGCCTGCGTCATACGATCCTGAGTGTGAGTGATTGTCTGTGCTGCACGGTCAAAAAAACCTCCAGATCCACCATGAAACTGGCTGATGCCAAGACCTCCACCAAGGGAGGGTAAAATGCGAGACACCATGCGTGCGAGCCCCCTGCCGCCCTCCTGTAGTCCTTCATACATGGCGTTGCTCGCCCTTGGCACAGCGTTCCAGTGTGCACCTGTGTGATGAAGTCGTTGTGTGGCCTTGACTGGATTGGGCTCCATCAGGGCGAGCATCATGTCATTGAGCCAGTATCCCTGTTCTGCAAGTTGGTGGTAGTGGCTTGATTGACGGAGCTGGTTTTGACGCGCCTGAAGCGCTTCGGGTGGTATAAAGTTGTCATGAACATGCTCTCGCAGCGCCATGTCTGCCAGAACCTGCTGCCAGATTTCGGGGTAACCGTCAAAGAGGTCAATATGCAGCATCAGCTCGTACCAGGACAGGTGTAATAGCCAGGACTCAAGCAGTGAGCGGGGAAATTCAGCGAGCTGATCGCTCAATCCACCCATGATGTGTTTTAAATGGTGCTCCGTGTAGACAAGCGCAGATAACTGTTCATCTCCTTGAAATGATGAGAGAATTGACCACACTTTCGAAAAAGATACATAATGATCCTCCTGAAGCATGGCACGCAAATCCCCCCATGAGGCAGCTCTTGAAGTACAGGTCATGTCGTTTAAAACCTCGCAGTATTGGCCCAGCACACACAAAGTATACAGCGATAAGACGTTGTCGTCAGGAGTCGATTATGATCGTTGAGAACAGCAAAAGCACTGAACATATGTACCAGCAACTTAAATAATTTAAGTTGCTGGTACATATGTTCAGTGCTTTTTTACACATATGCTATTTATTGAAATGTGTTCCTTTGATAGAGTCATCGCAAGTCAGATGTCCATCAGTTGTATTATGTAAGTATGATTCTTTATCAGGAGATAAGTCACATGGAACACCATGAATATGCACAACCTGCCCCGAGTGATTACACACCATCATACAGGCTTTTTAGTTCTCAAGCGGTATTTATCGCTGGTTTTTTGGGGACGATGTTCGCAAGCTTTTTGGTTATGGCAATCAATGCCTTCAAGCTGGGACAGCAAACACGTGGGTTTATGCTTCTTGCCGTGGGTGGTGTGTTAACACCGCTTTATTTGATGTTGGCCTTGCTGATCCCTGACGGTCTGAGCTTCATTTTTATGCTCTTAAATCTGGGCATTTTGTTTGGGCTCAAAGCGCTTACAGAAAAGCTGTTTGCCTCTGACTTTGAGCAGCAAATAGCTCGAGGTGGCGATGTTGGAATGGTAGGACCTGCGATCGCTATTGGAATCGCCACGTTTATTCCGTTTTGTATATTGACCGTGTTGGTAGTGGCCATCTTTGTTGCCTGATTCAGGTAGTCATTGAGAGTGTGCCACTGTGTTCAACTTCAAGGTGTAACCAACTCCTACAACCTGGTATTTGCACCGTGCCTTAACACATAGCCGAATCCAGCTTTTACAATGCGATCCTTCAGTTGCATGGCAGACATTTTGCCATGCACCGAGGCCAGATAAAGATCCCATTGATGGTCTGCGAGAAGCTTTAATAGTCTCGCTTTTTCAACCTGTTGTGATGATAATCTGAATGTCTTCAAATACATCAACTCACCCTGTTTGCTGGTGATGCGTTCGCCAATGTGATTGATCTCCTGCTTGGTGTCCTCAATGTCTGTCATAAACCGCTCCAGAACAAAGTTGCTAAACGAATACAACTTCTCCTTACGCAGTTCGCGTTGAATAAGCTCACGGCCCATGTCCATGACTTCAAAGGTGTGCAACTCTTCAAGCGCGTGGTGATAGGCTGACTTCAACGATGCAAGGTCATGAATTGAAGCTGTATTCTTGATGTCGAGTTGCCAGGTCTGGAGATGTCTGTACATCAGGCCATAATACCAGAACAGCTCGGCATACAGATCCTCCAGTACGCTCTGATGCAGCCGTACATAATCCTTTGGATGTCCCACCACAAACGCGCTCGCCAGCGCATCACCTACATAAATCAACACCCCACATTGGTTCTTGTGGATCTCAAACTTCGCCAGCGCTGGCCCAAGATCAGGGATTGTTGTGCCTGTAATGCCGTACTCCACGCGTGGGCTCAAACCATAACGCAGTGAGCGCTTGCTGTAGTAGTTATACGCCACATCAGGTCCTCCAAAATGTAGCGTCAAAAAGCCCTCAAGCGCCATGTGCATGGGCAACATGCGCAATGCTCCTGGTCCAAGACGTTTGACCATCTTGTGCAACCTGGGAGCGACGCACATGTCTTGCTTTTTATCTGCATGACCAAGCTGTGTCTGCCACGCCACCGATGCATCACTGGCATTATGGCCATGTGATACAATTAAACCGTGTGGAATATACGAGGAGTATACCACACGAGGTTTCTTCTCGGTTCCCTTCACTGTCACATCGCGACGAGTGCTCTCTGGAAACAGATGCTTGGCAATTCTGAAATCCTCGCGCACATGCTCTCGAATCAAGGGTACTAACCGCACAGAACCCCACACCTGCGATGAAGCCGCACGCAATCCCTTGAGTTCAAGATGATCGGAGGTCAGTGATCTGGATAGCTTGTTGGAGCGCTCTTGTAACATGGCTCATACCTTTGTGTTAACACATGGTTTTGATTTTCTGTGTGGCTTGCTGTTCCAGCATGGTTTTAAGCAAGTCTAGCTTCATTTCACCCGAGTCAAAGCGTGCGATGGTCAACGCCAGCGGGATATCCTCACCATGACGAATACAGACCGTGGGCACATCCTGAGACAGACGCCTTGGCATAAAGCCTTCGGCATCAAAAATCGGGTTCATATGGACCGCTTCAGTGTGATGACCGTGTGCATGTGCGACCTTCTCTTTCCACAATCGCCACACCTGTTGAAAGCCACCCGCAGGATCGTTTTCATACCCATCGGAACAGATGATAATCAGCTCGGGTGGTGTCTCCAAAAGCTTGAATAGTGGCTCCACGAGGTTGGTTTGACCTCGCGGTTGCACAAGAAAGGGTTCGCCATCAGGAGGTGTTGAGGTCCATTGCACGGTGACATTACGTGCGATCGATTGGGC
This sequence comes from uncultured Pseudomonadota bacterium, assembly GCA_950059285.1. Lineage (GTDB taxonomy): Bacteria > Myxococcota_A > Bradymonadia > Bradymonadales > Bradymonadaceae > CATLTV01. The sequence goes on from CATLTV010000124.1 coordinate 11,708, forward strand.
GATGTAGAGCATCGAGAGGTTGACGGCCAACAATCGCTTGGAGCGCTCCCTCGAACCTGTTGAGGAGTAGCTGTTATCAAGAATGAGCCCGATAGACTCCAGGTGATAAGGCCAGATACGACATGCTCGCCGTGCAGCTTGACGCATCCATTGCTCAAGCTCATCTTTTCGCGCCATGGATTCCTGTCTCGAAAGGCTTAGAATCATGCTTGAAAGTCGCGTGATTTCCATATGTTGAGATGCATTCGAGAGGTCCACCTTGTGAGATCTTGCGGACTGCTGTAACCGCTCCTTTTCACGTCGTGTCATGGTGTGTTGGATGTTCTCAAGGAACGTCTTTCTGCTGATATTGTGCTTTGAAATCATCCCCTCCGCCACGGTATATGGCAGGTTGTAGATGTCGGATTTGCTAAAGTGTGCGCGGCGATATGTTTCATAAATTTCAGTTTTATATTTGTGCTGTTTGTCTTGAGCGCTGAACAAAATAGACTGCGCCTCGTCATCAAGCTTGATATGGAAGTGACGTATGATCCTGCGCAATTTGCTCCTGTACTTGATGATGTGAAAGGGCAAGTCCCGACGAGTGTGGAGATAGCGCGTGAACGTGGCTCGAAGCCTGGCGTTTGAACGTCGGTCATGAACGCACTCAAGGAACAGGTTATAGACTCTGTTTGCCGGGAGTTCGTGGAGCGCTTGCATGATCAGGAGTGCTTCACGTGTGGCTAACTCCCTGTCACGAGGAGCGCCCGAGTAGAGCAGATTCTTGATGATGAGCGCGCGGTTGTAATCGTTGATGCCAAGCGCGAGCGTGTGCGCGTAGATGGTTCTGTAGTTGTGCGCGATATACTCGTGCAGGAAGTGCAGACCTGATGTTTGTGTATGTTCATTTTGATAAAACTCGGCCTGCGCGGTCGCAGCAAGACATGCGTTGAGGAAAGCCACAAGATCTTCGCGTTCAATCTGTTCTGGCGGTGTTGACTTGACCATGGGTATCTCCTGGTGCAGGCGAGCAAACAAGAAGATGTCGGCCATGGAGAAGACATGACCGACATCTGGTTTGAAGGGAGAGGCGGATGCACACACCCTTGCCGAGGTAAGGGAACGAGAAGTGATGTATCCACGTTAAAGGTAGGTTCGGTATTCTCGTTGAAAGACCAACGGGTTGAGCGTGTACATCCGCCTCTCCCTTCAAACCGAGTGTCACGTTATGGGTATTCCACAATGCGTGCCAACCCTTTGCGTGATGATCGTGAACATGTCTAACCTTATCAGAGTTGCAAATAAAACATAATAATATAAATGACTTACAATATGTTTATTTAGGAATGCTTCATGAGGTGAGCAAAAAAGAAGCGGAGGGGCCGCGATAAATTTCTAACTAGTTAGAAATTTATCGCGGCCCCTCCGCTTCTTTTTTCAGCGTTGCTTCGACCTATCTAAGGACACGCCGTCTGCAACCTCACATCATCAATATTCCAGGACGAGACTGTAAACGCCCCCGTGCTATCAACCTGGAATCCAAATCGAACCTGCATCGCAGCGTTTCTGTATGGCGTCAAATCGTAGGTCACCTCTGTCCATGCGTTGTCCTGCACGCCTGGTGAACCACCTGTCTCGTACACCACTTGCCATGCAGTTCCATCATACACTTCGATGACGTTTTGCATGTAGGGTGTGTAATCACTGTTCAACCACCTCCAGAAGCTCAGATACAGCTCCGTGGTGAACGCCGTGTTGATCACAGGACTTGTCATATAATAGTACCCATGCAGGCTTGATACATCAGGATTCCCCCCGATGACCACACCTGCCACGCCATTATCACTTCCCACCGTGTGGTCTGTGCCTGGATCCGGGTTGCCATCATCATGATCTGTGGACGCTGTCGCAGAACCAATCTCCCACTCCGTACCAAGCGTCCAGCCTGCGTTGTTGTTGGCAAACGTTTCGACAAAGATTGAACAGGTCAACAACTGGCAACTCGATGAGCATGAGTCGGCGTTGCTGGTATTGCCATCATCACACTGCTCTCCTGCTTCGGAGTCCACAACACCATTGCCGCAGGTTTCATCCGACTGACAGTCCGATGAACACCCATCGCCACTGCTGGTGTTACCATCATCGCACGTTTCACCAGCATCCACGACGCCGTTGCCACAGGAGTTGCTGCTTTCAAATGCACAGGTTGAGCTACAGCCGTCACCATCAGTGAGGTTGCCATCATCACAGGCTTCACCCACGGCGCTGTCCACGACACCGTTTCCACAGCTCTCGGTTGAGCGACAGTCCGATGAACACCCATCTCCGCTGTTGTTGTTGGCGTCATCACACAGCTCACCTGGATCGACGATGCCATTACCACAGAACTCGATCTTGCAGGTCGCGCCACAGCCATCGCCCGTGGTCATGTTGCCATCATCACACTGCTCTGCGTTGGTTGCGTCAAGCACACCATTGCCACAGGTCTCATCAGACTGACATGAGGCCGAACAGCCATCGCCATCCGTGGTGTTACCATCATCACACGCTTCACCAGCATCAAGTACACCATCACCACAGCTTGCGAGCGTACAGTCACTCTGACAGCCGTCGCCGTCCATGGTGTTACCATCATCACACGCCTCTCCAATGAGGCTGTCCAGAACGCCGTTGCCGCAGGTTTCATCGGACTGACAATCCGATGAACATCCATCGCCCCCGCTGCTGTTGCCATCATCGCAGGTCTCGCCTGGATCAAGGATGCCGTTACCACAGTATTCTGTCTGACAACTTGCCGAGCAGCCATCGCCCGTGGTCATGTTGCCATCATCACATTGCTCACCTGTGGCCGAATCAAGGCGACCGTTACCGCAGGTCTCATCGGACTGACAATCCGATGAACATCCATCGCCAGAGGTGCGGTTGTTGTCATCACACACTTCACCTGGATCGACCACGCCATTGCCACAAATTTCGATCAGACAGCTCGAGGAGCAGCCATCTCCGCTGGCACCATTGCCATCATCACATTGCTCACCCGTGGCCGAATCAAGGCGACCGTTGCCGCAGGTTTCATCGGACTGACAATCCGATGAACATCCATCGCCACTGCTGCTATTACCATCATCACAGACCTCGCCAAAATCGACGACGCCATTACCACAGAACTCAAAGACACAGCTTGATGAACACCCATCGCCATCGATGATGTTGCTGTCATCACACTGCTCGCCCGCAGCGATGTCGACCACACCGTTTCCACAGTCTTCTGTGGATGTACAGTTTGCCGAACAGCCGTCGCCATCGATGATGTTACCATCATCGCACAGTTCGCCTGCGTCCTGCACACCATCGCCACAGGTTGCAAATGCACAGCTGCTCTGACAGCCATCACCATCATTGAGGTTGCCATCATCACAGGCTTCACCCACGGCGCTGTCCACGACACCGTTGCCGCAGGTTTCATCCGAGCGACAATCCGATGCGCAGCCATCGCCACTCATCGTGTTGCTATCATCACACAACTCACCTGGATCAAGGATGCCGTTGCCACAGTATTCTACTTTACAGGTGAACCCACACCCATCGCCATTGACACGGTTACCATCATCACACTGTTCTGCGTTGGTTGCATCGATGACACCATTTCCGCAGGTCTCATCGGATTGACATGTGGAGGAGCAGCCATCGCCACTGATGTTGTTGCCGTCATCGCACACCTCACTGGCATCAAGGATGCCATCGCCGCATGTGGCGAGCGCGCAGTCACTCTGGCAACCGTCGCCGTCGAGGGTGTTACCATCGTCGCAGACTTCGCCGAGGATGGTGTCCACGATACCATTGCCACAGGTCTCCTGAGACTTGCAGCTTGCCGAACAACCGTCGCCGTCGATGGTGTTGCCATCATCGCACATTTCGCCTGGATCAAGGATGTTGTTACCGCAGTACTCTACCTTGCAGGTCACACCGCAGCTATCGCCCTCAAGTGCGTTGCCGTCATCACATTGTTCACCAAGTATGGTGTCCACGATACCGTTTCCGCACCCCTCTATGGATTGACATGTGGAGGAGCAACCATCGCCATCGATGGTGTTACCATCGTCACATGCTTCACCTGGATCGACCACGCCGTCGCCACAACCTGGGAGCGCGCACTGAATCTGACAGCCATCGCCGCTCATCAGGTTACCATCATCACACGCCTCTCCCATGGCGGCATCAAGGATGCCATTACCACAGGTTTCATCAGACTTGCATGAGGCCGAGCAGCCATCGCCATCGATGGTGTTGCCATCATCACAGACCTCGCCAGGATCGACGATATTGTTGCCACAGAACTCGATCTTGCAGGTCGCGCCGCAGCCATCGCCCGTGGCGTTGTTGCCATCATCACACTGCTCTCCAGCGGCGATGTCTACAATGCCATTGCCGCAGGTTTCATCGGACTGACAGCTTGCTGAACAGCCATCATCATCGATGGTGTTGCCATCATCACAGACCTCACCTGTATCAAGCACACCATCACCACAACTTGCGAGCGTGCAATCGCTCTGGCAACCGTCACCATCGGTCTTGTTGCCATCATCGCACGCCTCTCCCACGCTACGATCCACGATGCCATTACTACAGGTCTCAAAGGAGAGGCAGTTTGCTGAACAGCCGTCGCCGTCCATGGTGTTACCATCATCACAGATCTCACCAGGATCAACGATGTCATTGCCACAGCGCTCAAACATACAGGTCTCGCCGCAGCCATCACCTGTCATCGTGTTACCATCGTCGCACTGTTCGCCCATGGCGCTATCGACCACGCCGTTGCCACAGGTTTCGACAGAAACACAGCTTGCCGAGCAGCCATCCCCATCGATGGTGTTGCCATCATCACAGATTTCGCCTGCATCAAGGACGCCATCACCGCAGTTTGGCAAGAAGCACCCTTGTTGACAGCCATCCCCATCGACGTTGTTGCCATCATCGCATGCTTCACCCACAGTGCCATCAAGGATGCCATTGCCACATGTTTCATCGGATTGGCATGAGGCCGAACAGCCATCCCCATCGATGGTGTTGCCATCATCGCACACTTCATTGTCCTGAATCTGGCCATCTCCACAGTATTTTGCAGGATCATCTGTCTTGCAACTTCCACAATGTATACTGAACAGTGCCATGCTCATGACCGCAAAATAACGCCATGAAAAGACTCTGTTTGTTGTTCGTAAAAACACGCGTTCTCCGTTTCTTTTTCTATGTGATCAAAGTTCTGTAAGCATTTGAATTACAGCGTTTTGTCTTCCCTTAATCAAATTCAGGTGTGATTGCAAGGTGATAACATTTGTAATTTATTGCACTTATTATGACAAAAAATGAGCTGTGTTATTTTAATTTGAATACATCATCACAAAAAATCGTATATGGACTACACCTGCTAGCGGTGTTATTAATTCGTGAAAACTAATGCTTGAATTGCATAAATTGCAATAAAGCGAACTATAGAAAGGAGATTTAATGACAATTTACCGTACACTTACTAAAGGGCTAGTCCTGTCCTCACTGCTCGTATTTTCTGCATGCTCCGATGACTCGGGTTCCACGAACTCGAACAATGCATCGACCAACAACGCTTCTGAGAACAACACACAGGGCTCCGAGGAGAAGACGAGCTTTGATGTGGAGGTCAAGGATGAAGCCTCGGGCATGACCACCAAGGAAGAAAACGAAATCGACAACAAGGACGCCTCTCAGGCCACCAGTGGCGCGGCCATTGCAGGACCAGTCCTCAGCATCTACCTTGTCGCCCCAAGCGGAAGCACCATCACCGCGACCGTGGAAACCACAGAGTCCGTGCGTGCGCCAGGTTCATTCTCCGTGTCCGAGCCACCAGAAGGCACCTTTGTCAGCTGGTTGGTTCCTGCGTCCGGTCAGGTTTACAACAGCTCCACAGGGAGCATCACTCTGAACGGTTGCCCCAAGGCGATGGGCGACAAGGTCACAGGTAGCTTCGTCAATGTGGAGCTTGTCAGTGAAGTCGATGGCTCTACACAGATTATCAACGGTGATTTTGACGTCGCACTGTATGCTGTCTCGGGCGCTCTTCTCTGTGATGAAGGTTCTTCGGGTAATAATACAACCACACCTGATGAGAATAATAACTCGGGCGGCACCTGTGATGCGGACATCTGTGAAGATGGTGGCACTTGCTGCCCCTACGCACAGTGCATCTTTAACTGCGAGGTTCAGTGCATTACTCAGGACCCTGCCTGTAACAACCCCCTGACAGCCGATCCTGTCAAGTGCGCCGAATGTGGCAACGCATGTCTTGATTCATGCAACGTCTCTGATGAGTGTCGCACCGAGATCAACGCCCTCGCTACATGCGAAGCAAACGCTGGCTGTGATGACATCGATGATGAAGACGAATCCACCGCATGCAGCGAAGCCAACTGCTGCGCCGAACTCAAGGCCACATGGTAATCCACTGATGTAAATCACATCTGTACATATTGTGCTTAGACAAAGTAGCGGCGAGAGCTTTCATTGAAAGCTCTCGCCGCTACTTTTTTAGAGGGTGTTACATCACCGCCCCGAAATGGCGAGCGACGACAAATTTTTTGTGTAGCCTTCGAGTACGACGAAATTAGTTGAATTATTAATAGCTTAATTTAAGTCAGAGCTTATGCATAAGAGGCGAAACGAGGAATTTGACGGAGCGTTTTGCAACAAAAACCTACAGAGATGAAC
>CATLTV010000125.1 GCA_950059285.1 uncultured Pseudomonadota bacterium
GTGTTCCACCAACCGTCACTCCGGCTCGTTGTCGGGACCGCCTCCGTCGGTCTGCTCGAGCTGGGCGCTTGGATCCACGGCGGATTTTTGACCGTCAGCGGCGCCCACTTTGGAAGCTGTCACCTCGTTATAGAAGTCCAATGCGCCCTGTGCGATGCCCAGCATTTGCGCGGCAATGCCGATGCGGCCCTCGTTCAAGGTCTCGATCGCGACCTTGTACCCCTTGCCCACTTCACCAAGCACGTTCTCCTTGGGTACGATGCAATCCTCAAGAATGAGCTCCACCGTGGAGGAGGCACGAATACCAAGCTTGTCCTCTTTCTTACCCACGGAGAAGCCTTCAAAGTCACGCTCCACCAAAAACGCCGTGATGCCACGGTATCCAGCCTCGGCATCCACGGTCGCGAAGATGATGTACACACCTGCTTCCTTGCCGTTTGTGATCCACAGCTTGGTGCCGTTCAACTTGAAGTGGTCGCCGCAATCCTCAGCCTTGGTGCGCAGCGCAAATGCGTCAGAGCCAGAGTTTGGCTCGCTCAACGCGTAACTTCCCACGGTGTCCACACAGAGCTTTCCGAAGTACTTCTTCTTCTGCTCTTCATTACCCCACCTCAGGATGGCGTTGTTCACGAGCGTGTTCTGCACGTCCACAAACACCGACACACTTGGATCTACCGCTGCGATCTCCTCAATGGCGAGGATGGCAGTAAAGATCGAGGAGCCCGATCCACCATACTCTTCTGGCACTTCGATTCCCATCAGCCCCATCTCAAAGCACTGCTTGATGATCTTGTCATCAAGTTGCTGTGCTGCATCCATACGGTGCACGTGAGGACCAATTTCTTTGGTGGCGAAGTCGCGCACAGCCATCTGCATCATGCGCTCATCTTCAGTCAATGCGGTTAACGCTGCCTGCGTTGTTGTAGACATTCTATCTCTCCTTTTCCCTGTGCTCAGGGATGATACTAATAAACGACCTGACCTTACCTACACGTCTTGTATCTCGAAGACTCGGACGCGGGTTCTATAAATAGCCCTTTACCACTTTTTGATTCATTTGCTCAACTGCCCTCTTTACGCATTTCTTGCACCCTGCCTGGAACGCAAATTTTTCTTCCCTATCTCCCTTGACTTTCATCCTGAAGAGTTTATTTAGACTAAGTCTAAATAAGGACGACTGGCGGAATTCATCCGCTAGCGATGAGGGCAGTCACACACGATACGCCCGAATCATCAATCACTTACGTGGTCGTCATACCACGCATTACACATTTTTTTACACCCCAGAGGAGTTACCTATGTCTATCATGGTTGGCCAGAAAGCACCCGATTTCAAAACCACAGCACTTGTTGGTCGTGAGTTCCAAGAAGTTTCCCTTGAAGGTTACAAGGGCAAGTGGGTTGTGCTTTTCTTCTACCCCATGGACTTCACCTTTGTTTGCCCCACAGAGCTCGTTGAATTCAACAACAAGTTCGACGACTTCGAAGACTCCGACGCTGTCCTTCTTGGCGGCTCCACAGACACAGAATACAGCCACCTTGGTTGGGTCCAGAGCCACGCTGATCTTGGCGACCTCCAGTACCCACTCTTCGCTGACAAGACCAAGCGCATGGCCATGGACTTTGGCGTCCTTGTTCCCGAAGAAGGCGTCGCGCTTCGCGGCACATTCATCATCGATCCCGATGGAATCCTTCGCTGGGCAAGCGTCAACGACCTCAACGTGGGACGTAACGTCGATGAGGTCCTTCGTGTCCTCAACGCACTTCAGACCGATGAGCTTTGCCCCTGCAACTGGAACAAGGGCGACGCTACACTCGATGTCTAATCAAGACTGCGTCAAGCGATGAAAACGCGACAGGGGCGGTCTTTTACATGTAAAAGACCGCCCCTGTCGCGTTTTCATCGCACATAAATACCACCCTATTCTTACACATACACATACACTTACCACCTCAAGGAGGTTCTCCATGTCGACCACAAACTGGCTCCCTGTCCTGTCCGCCGATAGCCTCGATGCTGCACAACAAAAAGTCTACGATCGCGCCGTGAAAAAGCTCGAGATCGATCCTGAAAACGTTCCCTCCTTTGTGCTCAAGATGGTCAACGTCCCCGACCTGCTCAAAGACACCTATATGAACGTCTCAAGGCACATCCTCACAGGTGGAGCGCTGAAGCTTGAAACCAAGCTCATCATCGCCGCCACCGTCGCAGGCCACGCGGGCAACGAAGAGATCGCATCCTTCTTCGCAGACAAGGCGCGCGCGCTTGAGGTCACCGATGAGCAACTCTACGAGGCCGCAGGCATCGCAGCCACCTCCACAAGCTATAACTTCTACTACAAGTTCCGCTCCCTCTTTGAAGGTCAGGACTTTGAAGGCTTCAACCCTGGACTTCGCGCCTCTCTGTTCATGAACCCCACACAGGGCAAGGCGTTTGCCGAGCTTGTAAACATCGTAATTTCAACCATCAATGGCTGTAAATCATGCGTCAATGGACACGTCCATGACGCTCTCGGACTTGGCATCACCAAGGAACAAATGGACGAGGCGCTGCGCACAGGAAGCATCGTCATGGCGATGTCCACATTCTGCAACGCATAAACACTGCGCCTGTTGTTCGACTCACATTTTGAGACAGGTTCGTTGGCGCTGCGCAAAAAATCACGCTTGCCAGTTGCCCCATACTTGGAACCAATGCTATTGGGCATCGTGGGAGGTCATTTCTTAAATGACCTCCCACGATGCCCAATAGCACGTTTTAGCCACAAGGATATTTGACCATGACATCTGAGCGCGTACCCGTTGGTATTATTGGAGGCAGCGGCCTCTATCAAATCGAAGGCCTGAACATCATCGAAGAGATCGATGTGGATACTCCCTTTGGAAAGCCCAGCGCCCCTCTTCTCATCGGTGAGCTTGATGGCCGTCGTGTGGCCTTTCTTCCTCGCCATGGAAAGAACCACCAGTTCAGCCCATCAAACCTCCCTTACCAGGCAAACATCTGGGCGATGAAATCCGTGGGCGTCTTCTGGCTCGTCGGTGTGAACGCTGTGGGCTCCTTGCGCGAAGAGATCGAGCCAGGCCACTTTGTGATCCCCGATCAGTTCATCGACAAGACCTACCGCCGACCACACACGCTCTTTGAAGAGGTCGTCACACACGTCAACCTGAGCGATCCCTTCCATCCCATGCTCAGAGAAGTCCTCCTTCAAGCCACACGCGATGAAGGCGTCACCGTTCATGATGGTGGCACCTACGTCTGTATGGAAGGCCCCGCATTTAGCACGCGCGCCGAAAGCCTGATGCACCGTCAATGGGGCGCACAGTTGATTGGTATGACCGCGAGCACCGAGGCCCGTCTGGCGAGGGAAGCCGAGATGTGCTACGCATGTATTAACCTCTCCACAGACTATGACTCCTGGAGAGAGGAAGAAGAAGGTGTGGACGTCTCCAGCGTACTCACCATCCTGAAACAGAACATCACCAACGTGAAGCGCGTCCTGAAGACGGTCATTCCACGCATTCCTCTTGAAAAAGAGGCCGAGTGTGACGCATCCTCTGCTCTGCAATATGCAATCATGACCAAGCCCGAAGCGATCTCCGACGATGTGCGTGAGCGCTACAAACTTATCCTCTCCAAGTACCTCTAACCTCAACTCATTACCGCAAGGATTTTTACCATGAACACCTTTATGCAAGCCATGCTCTGGACATGCCGCTCCTGTGGATTCCAGCTCGAAGGAGGTCAGCCTCCTTATGAATGTCCAGTATGCGAAGCCTACAAAACAAACTTCATGGACATCCCTCAACACCTTGAGCAGGAACTTCGCGAAGAGCACAAGGATCTGCCCAAGAACCACGCCACCATCCGTGTCAAGCGCGTCGACCTCATCAAGGAAAATAACCTTGATCGCACACGTCGTGCAGCAGGAAGAATTCTCCCTGCGGCATCTGGTAACTCCATGAACCCCTCACGCGAATACTAAAAACGCGCCATGACTAGCCCCACATCAGGCACACAGAAGCGTCGCAACCAGATCCCTCTGGCTGCTCGAATGAGGCCACAATCTCTCGACGAGTTTGTCGGCCAAAGACACCTCCTGCACGATGGGATTTTACGTGATGTCCTCACGCAAAAACATCTCCCAAGCTTGATCCTGTGGGGCCCTCCGGGTTCAGGAAAAACCACGCTCGCGAACTTGCTCGCGGCACAAATTGACGCAGAACTTATCGCGCTCTCCGCGATCCTTGCGTCCATCAAAGATCTACGAGGGGCGATTAAACAAGCCAATGAAACCATGCGCATGTTTAATCGCCCCTCGATCTTGTTCATTGATGAGATCCATCGCTTCAATAAAACACAACAAGACGCCCTCCTCCCACATGTCGAACAAGGGGACGTCATCTTGCTTGGTGCCACGACTGAAAACCCAGGTTTTGAAGTCAATCACGCGCTCCGCTCAAGAACACATATCCTGAAGCTCGAATCCCTCCTGCCCGAGGACATCGCCACCATCCTCAACCACGCAATCCACAACCATGAACGCGGACTCGGGGACTTCAACCTCGAACTCTCCGACAATGCCAGAGACATGATCGTGGATGCCAGCGCTGGCGATGCGCGCTCCGCCCTTGGTCTCCTGGAAGCCTCCGCACGACGCGCCTGGGCTCGCGTACACCTGAAGAAAAATCAGTCCTCGGACACATCACAGGTCGCGATCATTGAACCTGAAGATGTCGCGCAAGGACTGCAACGACCCAAGTTTGCCTATGACAAACGTGGCGCGCATCACCACAACTTGACCAGCGCATTCATCAAGAGCATGCGCGGATCCGACCCCGACGCGGCCCTCTACTACATGTGGAGAATGCTTGAGGCAGGCGAAGATCCCATGTTTATCCTGCGACGCATGATGATCTTTGCAAGCGAGGATATCGGTCTTGCAAACCCCAACGCACTGGTGCAAGCCACCACCGCCATGCACGCCACACAACAGGTCGGCCTCCCCGAGGCGGGCTACATCATGACGCAAGCTGCGCTCTACCTTGCCATCTCGCCAAAATCCCACAGCGTCACAAAGAGCATGTACGCTGCCAAGGACCTCGCAAGCACATACCCCGCCCTTGCACCACCTGGTTCACTGCAAAACCCATCCCCCACCAAGGACTACAAGTCCCCCCACCATACCCCTCTGGGTTACCTGCCTGATGAACGCTACCTCCCACCAGAAATGCCTCCAAGTACGCTCTACAAAGCATCAAAACATGGCATGGAACCTGAGCTTACAGCGTGGCTCAGGAAGTGTAAGTCATCAGCATCCAAGCAAGAATCCTAAGAACTTGCAATTGAACCACCAGACACACTAGAGTATGTTTGCGCGCTGACATGTCAGCGCAAAGTATGCTAGAAGGCGTACGCATCACCTCCACTCTGTGAGGTGCTGACAAACACATATTTGCATTAACAACGCTCCCACCACACCCCTCTCTTATACGGGTCTACATGTCTGGGAGTGTCACTCTTTCACTCTCCTGTGTCAGACCACAATCACACGCACACAGGTGATACATACGAGGCATTGAAACATGACCGCACACACAACCTCACACAAGGCACTCATCGCCCTGGCGAGCGCGCTTGTTTTCACAAGCATGTTCTCCGCATGTAATGATGATCAAAACAACCTCACCGTTCAGGACGAGCCCGCGATGCGTCTTGAGGAGCCCTCAAGCGGAGAGCTTGAACTTACCGTTCCTCTGCGTGAAAAGGAGCCCATTGAGCTCTCCCCCATCCGCATCGTGAGCTCAGGTGAAGTCCCCTTGACATTGACCGCCATTGAGTGGGTGGGTGAGAAACCAGACCGCGTGTTCATGGCCAAATCTCGTACAGAAAACATCAGCGAGGAAGAGTGCACCTCGGCCATCTACTACCCTGCATCTGACATCTGTGTCCTCACAGGTGCGCCCGACTTCTCAAACGAAATTCCAGCAGGTACAGCGTTTGAAATTCAGCTTCATGTGCAAGCCTATCAAACAGGTGAAGCCAACGTCATCAACTGCCCAGAAACCGTGCCAGACACAGTGCCTGAAATCTACAGGGAGCGTTACTGTGGCGCGATCAGGATCAAGAGTGACGCACGCAACGACTCGGGCTCTGTGAATCAGGGTGAGGCACTGGTCTACCTCCAGTCCGATCGTAGCAGTGGCTCCATCACATTGAGCGTACCTACCATCACATTCCAGAACGTGGCGCCTGGTTTCATGGCAGAGCAAACCTTTGGTATCACCAACAACAGCAGCTCCCCATTGACAGTCAACAGCGTTCAGCCCACTGACTACGGTCAGTACATCACCGTGGAAGGCCCTTCTGCTCCATTTGAACTTGAACCCTCTGGCAACGAGGTCTTCACCGTCAAGCTCAACATCCCCAGCTCGGAAAACCCCGACAACCTCAAATTCAATACACAGATCCGTATCGCGTCCACAGCAGCGACATCACCCAACTTCGTGGATGTCATTGTGGACAACTCACAGGATCTTCCTCCCGTACCACAACCTGATAACTTCAAGTTCACATTCGCTGGCGATGGCGACACACAGGGCATCGTGATCGCGAACCCTGGCGATGTGCCCGTCTCTTTGACTGGCGTGATCATGGAGCCTGCGCAGGCTGATGAGTATTACGCGCTCCTCAATGAAGATGGCTCCCCATTCCAGGGACCAAGCGTGATTCAAACCGCGACCTCCAGCAACCCTGATCGCAACAAGAAAAGCTACCAGATCCAGTACACAGCCCCCACAGATGACTCATCAAGCCTTGCGAGCATGATCATCAACTACAACTACTTCGTGGGCAACGACACAAGAAACGGCAGCATTCGTCTCATCATGCTTGGTGACCAGGCAAGCGTCGCTTACGGTGATGTGGTCCCATCCGTGGCAACCTTCAGCACACAAAGCACAGAGAAGCAAACACGCCGTGCTGCAATCTACAACCTCGGTACAGCTCCTCTTGAAGTGACGGGCGCAGATCTGAACCCACTTGCTGGCGGCATCGAAGAGTTCACCATTCAGCTTGCTGATGGCGCAACCTTCCCTGTCACCATCCAGCCTGATGGCATTCAGCCCATCGAAATTAGCTTTGTTGGCACCAACAACGACATCGATCAAATCAACGCCACACTGAGCTCCAACAGCGACATCTCCGACACCATGGCGCTCACACTCTCCTCACAGGACATCGCCATTCCAGCAGAAGAGCTGACATTCACCACATCCTTTGGTGAGAGCGCCACTGTCGGCGAACTCCTCAGCGTCTCCTTCTCTCCTGATGTCGCAGAGAGGACCGCGAATAACGCTGAATGGGTCATTTTCTCTCGCCCTGCTGGCAGCGAAGTCTACTTGAAGACAATCGGACCTAAAGTTGCGTTTATCCCCGATGTCGCAGGAACTTATGAACTCCTTGTCACATCAAGCAGCAATGGCCTCGACCTCCAGGAAGTGGTCACTGTGACGGTGCAGTAACAGTCATTTTTCAGGCCAAGAAAAGAGAGAGAGGGGGCGAGATTTGCTGCGCAAATCTCGCCCCCTCTCTCTCTTTTCTTGGCACAGTAAACATCATGAATTACGGCAACTTGACATCTACCCTGCCTTCTTCGTATGGTCACGCAGCTAAATTTTCTTCTTGGCTTACGTTGTAAATAAGTATATCGCAAGCCTGTCAAGTTGTATGGGTCTTACCTTGTCAAACCCATGATGAGGTCAATATTGCATCCCGTACAAAGCACCATACATCATGTATGTTTCGTTGCTTCTTCTCTCATTTGCTCATGGAGTGATTGTGTGTGGTGGGCCCCTTCCTACAGGGTGACACCTCCTTAAAACACAGCACATATTCATTATTCAGCCACCTGCTTGAGTGAGTTTATCACCCAGGTTTCAGGCACAGAGCACGTATATACTGGGAGGAGACTATATCTATAATTTTTTACCTCAGGAGAACACATGAGCACATATGTCAACGCAGGGAACCTGTTCGATGAGAGCAACCTCGCTCAGATCAAGACCTATCCAGAATGGAACGATCCTGACATCGCAGAACAACGCCAGATCTTGAACGAGCTCTGGGAGAAGCGATCCAGCATTGTCCAGGAAGGCATCAGTCGCGGCGAAACAGGATATCACTGGACAAGCTACGTCCTCCGTCGTCTTGGGTACTGCTTCTCCGTTGGTGAGCGCAGCCCTTCTGAAGCAGACGATACCCGTCCTGACTTCACACTGTTTGTCAGCTCCGCTGACTTCAAAAACGCCAAGGTCTACCGTGGCACACGCGATTTCTACAGCAACGCTGTGGGCGTGGCTCGCTCCATGGGTTGGGAAGAGTCCCTCGACCAGCTTGAGGAAGTGGCAGAAGGTGAGCACCCAAACCCCGCCTTTGAACTTGATCACTACATGCGCCTGACCAACCTTTCATGGGGCATCTTGACCAACGGCCACACATGGCGTCTTTACAACCGCGACTCCTCTGGCCTGATGAACACCTACTTTGAAGTCAACCTCATGGACGCATTGAAGTCCGAGAACGAAGACGACTTCAAATACTTCTGGCTGGTCTTCAGCACTGTGGGCATCGGCGGCGTTCCTCGTGGAAACGCTGTGACAGATCGTCTCTACAGCTAGTCTCGAGTCCTTACGGACGACAAGAAACGCAAAGAGGGGGCGAGGTTGATATATCAACCTCGCCCCCTCTTTGCGTTTCTTTATGTTTCTTTATAACGAGTTAAAAGCGCCAAGACATACCCACTCCTGCGCCCTCGGAATGAATCACGGGAGCAAGAATGAAGCTCTGTTCTTCGCCTTCCTTGTTCTTTTTGGAGTCCAGCACAAGCCATGTCGCACCACCTGCGCCAAGGAGCACACCAAGCGTGGTGGAGGTCGCCATGATCGCCACGCTGGTCTTACGTTTGTCCGTCAGGTCTTGCCACTCCTGAGAGTCGGGCGAATACTTCTGACGCTCCTTTACAAAGTAGCAGCGCTCATCAGGACACAACCTGAACCAGTTGATGTAACCGCCAATACCAAGCCCCACAGCGCCAGCACCAATCATGGCGATCGCCGGAATATTCAAGGGCTTGCTCTCGGGTTTGGGCTCAGGATCTGGATCATCGATAATCTTGATGTCGGGCTCTGTCACCTTTTTAAGATCATAGTTCAGCAACAGATCTGCCTGAGAGCTAAGCACCACAGTCTCCTCGACCTCTTCATAGCCGCTCTTCATGACCTTGAACTTGTGACGTCCCTCGGGGAGCATGATGGTCTCCACAGGAGTTGAACCCACACGTTTGCCATCGATATAGACTGTTGCGCCCGCAGGATAGGAGGTCATGGAGATACGCCCTGTGACCTTGGATGAGTTGTAATCAGGACACTCCTTGCTCAGCTCATCACGCTTGCTTTTGACCTTGTCAGGCCAACCCGAAGTGGGGTTATCCACACGAAGCGCAGCCTCAAAATAGGCGAGCGCATGTGAGCAATCGTCAAGCTTCTCGTAGGTCGTACCAATGTTATACATGATGCGATCGTCAGCGATTAACATGTTGGCTTCCTTGAGAAGCTCAATCGCCTGCTTGAAGTCACCCTTGTCGTAGTACTCACGAGCCTCGACAGCAAGCGCGCTAAAACGTTCGGCGCGCTCTTCCTCTGTCATGGACTCCTGAGCCCAGAGGTTTACAGGCATAGAACACATGAACGCACAACAAATTAACACGAGCCAGGAATGCCTTGTGGTCTTTGATCCGAACGCGTACACACAATTCTCCGTAACATGGTCATAAAAAAAGAACTTCAGAAAGATACCTCTGAATTCTTGTAGCCTATCAACAAACAAATTCATCTTTTACCAAGAAGTCTGCGATGACCTCTTGCATGATCAACCTAGCACGCTAAAATGATCTGGGCCAGAGAATCTATGCGGTTCATCACGCGTCTTATGTGATATACTCCAGAAGATGGGCACAGCCGTCTTTTGCTCGTTGATCTCTAATTAAGCACACTTATTGAGCATTATGCAATCACTCCCTTCAGTCGGTTCAATTATTGATGATACCTATGAGATCAAGTCACTGCTTGGTAAGGGTGGATTTGGTGCTGTTTTTTTAGCCCGACATATTCCCATGGAGCGCGAAGTTGCGCTCAAAATGCTCATCGCACATGGACACAACCCCCAGGAGATGACACAGCGCTTTCGGCGTGAGGTGATGGCGATCCGTAACCTCTCTCACCCCAACACCGTACGCATCTTTGATTATCGTGACTCCACTGAAGATACGCTCATCTACTACACCATGGAGTATCTCAAGGGGTGCACACTCAAGGACGTCGTACGACACGAGGGACCACAGGCCCCAAAGCGCCTTAAACATATCCTCAAACAGATCCTCAAGAGCCTCGCCGAAGCACACTCCATTGGCATCGTGCACCGCGATCTCAAACCTGCCAACATCATGCTCGTTGAAATGTATGGCGAGCAAGACTTCGTCAAGGTCCTCGACTTTGGCATCGCCAAACTCATGGAACAGGAAGACGACGAGGACGAACCCCTCACCTCGGCGGGCATGCTCGTGGGCACCTTGCGCTACATGAGCCCCGAACAAATCAAGGGCGATCCTCTTGGCCCCTACACCGACATCTACGCCCTTGGCCTCATCGCACTCGAGATGCTCATGGGAAAGAGCGTCTTCGCTGGCACTGGCCGCTGGGAAGTCCTACAACAACAGGTCAGCCCCACATCCATCGCATTCCCCCAAGAGATTCATCACAGCGCCATCGCCCCCATCTTGCAAAAGATGCTCAGCAAAGATCCCGCGCAACGTTACCCCAACGCAGAAGCACTGTTGCGTGACCTGAACTCGATCCCTGATAACGCGCTTGAAGACTTCCCTCTCCTCGCTCCATCTGGCTCGTCCTCTTCAG
Organism: uncultured Pseudomonadota bacterium; assembly: GCA_950059285.1. Classification (GTDB taxonomy): domain Bacteria; phylum Myxococcota_A; class Bradymonadia; order Bradymonadales; family Bradymonadaceae; genus CATLTV01. Next base: position 10,972 of record CATLTV010000125.1, read on the forward strand.
GCAACTCACACAGCGCCTCCTCGCACTCCTTGCTGGATGCGCCCTCCACTCCTGCATCAGCATCCCTGGAAGGCACACCCACCACAATCAGCGATATCAACAGCATCGCGCAACAACATGACCAGAGCAGAGTCCCTGCCTACGCCAACACACAGGGCACATACCCACAACATGCCACAGGCAATAACACAGGTGGTTTCCCTCAACGCACCACACTTCCTCCTCTTCCAAACACCGCCACAACAGGTGAGTTTGCGTCAAACCCCGAAGAATTCATCTTCAAACCCAAAAAGGCGTCAAAGACACCCATCATTGCAGCGGCTGGTGTGCTCGCTCTCCTTGTGATCATCGGTATTGTCGCCGTGTTCATCACCCAAACACCTTCAGAACCACAACCCACAGTCACACCTGAACCTACCACCACAGAGACACCCTCTGCACAGGTGGAAACCCCTCCTGAAGTCGTCGAGGACACGCCTCCAGAACCTCAGGAACCTGCGCTCACACAGGTCAAACTTCAACTTGATCAGGACCTTCAAAACGTCACAGCCACTGCCTATCTCGGCGATGAAAAGCTTGGCACGCTACCTCTTGATTATGAGTTCAACCCTGACTCCCCCGTGACACTCCTCATCAAGGCTGACTCCTACGAAGATCAGGAAGTCCTGCTTGATCAAGAAGCCAAAGAGCTCCTCTCTGTCTCATTGAAAAAGACACCACCACCCAAAAAAGTGGTGCCCAAAGACAAGCCAAAACCAAAAACCAAGCCCAAAACGACAACAAAAACCAAGACCGAAAAGACCAAAAATCCTGACTGGGCAGATGTCACCAAACCTAAAACGAAAAAACCATCTGTACCGATCTTCCAGTAGGTCCACATAACAACAAAGAGCCAAACACAAGGCCCGAGGCATGAAATGCCTCGGGCCTTGTGTTTGGCTCTTTGTCTTCAGGCTCCAGAGCGTGATGGAGAAGGATCTGGTCGAAGGAAAGCGAAGTAGAAGGCGTGGAGTTTAAGGAGCAAAAACCAAGAAGTGTAGCTGTGTTACATTCTGTTTTTGCGACACCAAAATACGCGGTTTCTACGAGCTTTTCCGACCAGCCCTTTCTTTATTACGCTCTAAACAGGAGCCTGAGTCATTTAACTTATCCTTCCACACATACGCCCTTCACAGAGCCTGGGAGGATGTTACAGGTGTTACCACAGCACTGAGAGCTATCTATGCACTCCAGTCCTTCACGGCGGCAAGGCTCACCACAGACACCGTCTTCACAGTTGCCATTACAACACTCGGAGCTGTCAGCACATGTGCCACCATCAAGTGTGCAGGTAGGACAACCTTCATCAATCACGTCATCACAGTCATTGTCGATGCCATCACAGATTTCGGGGACACAGGTTTCACATCCCTCATCCACCTCGCCGTTACAGTTGTTGTCTCTGAAGTCACAAATCTCTGGACCTTCAGGCTCACACTCGGTGGAACAGCCAAGGACGATGCTGACTTGCTTTGAACTTGCGTTACCACTGCGCAAGTTTTGACAGGCTGAGCCAGTGATCTCCACAACATTTTGAGCTTCGTTGTAGCTAAAGCCGTTTGAAGCATCACGCGGAAGGTTCTGCATGGTGCCTCCCTCGGAGACAGAAACCCAGATCTTGTTTGGATCTGGAGGAACAGTATCAAGTGAGTAGGAGCAGTTGATGACTTCGTTTGCAATCTGACGCAAGACCCCAACAAGAGAGTTTGCATCATCTGCGGAGTAGTACTGGCCCGAACCACCTGCTGAGGCAAGCTGGTTGAGCTGCCCCTCGTCGGCACCGCTACCAAAACCAATTGCATAGGTCTTGATGTTACCCTGAGCCAATGCCTGAACCTGGTTGACAGCTCCAGAGTGACCGCCATCACAATCCTCCGTGGTAATACCATCGGTGATCAGAATCACAGCACGGGGCCTTGTGGCTCCCATCGGATCATTGGCCATATCAACCCAGCCACCTTCACGCACAAGTTTGAGCGCGGTGGCAGTGGGTGTGCCGCCACCTGGAGCAAGAGATGCGTAAGCGTTTTTCACTGCCGCCGAGGAGTGCTGTCCCATGTTCAATGTACGAGAGCTTCCGCAATCTCCCTGATTGTTATCAGAGTAATACGAGAATCCAATGTTGACCTCGGAGGAGAGCTCATCCGCGATAGTGTCCAGCGCGCGTGTCGCGTTGGCCCACTTGCTGTCACTTGCAGGGTTTCCACCGCAGCCACCGAGCGTGGGCTGGGCGGGTGTACCACACATGGAACCAGAACGATCGAGCACAAAGAAGAGGTTTGGATCGATGCGTTCAAACATGGCGACCTGATCACCACAGGTCTCGCCTGTGGGCACAGGCGAGCACGCATCACCCACGTTATCACCATCGCTATCTGTCTGATCAAGGTTGGCGACCTGCTGACAATTATCACAGGCATCACCAATGCTATCATTATCGCTGTCACGTTGATCCACGTTGATCAGTGTTGGGCAGTTATCCGAAATATCAGGTATCCCATCACTATCTGTGTCGCGTGCTGGCTTATAAAGCATGCCAAGCTCACAGGCATCGCCGATGAAGTTACCATCACTGTCAGCCTGATCACTGTTTGCAGCATCAAGACAGTTGTCGCAGGCATCGCCTACGCCATCGCCATCGCCGTCAGCCTGATCATCGTTCTTCACATCAGGACAGTTATCAAAACCGTTCAGGTGAAGGTCATCATCATCGTTCCCCTCGGGATTATCGCTCTGACAAAGGCCTGTGGATGGGTTCTTGCTTTGGCCATCAGGACACTCGGCAGTGGTCGTGGGCTCACATGCATTGGTGGTCGTATTAAAGGTCTGACCTGCGGGACACTCCATGGTGCCCGTTCCCATATCTCCAGAGGAGATCGGGTCGCAAAAGTTTGTCTGAGGATTAAGCTGTGTTCCTGTTGGGCAGGAACCTCCTGTGGATGTTGCCACACACTGACCAGAGGCAGACGCCACGGTTCCTTCAGGACAATCAGAATCAGTACCACACGCCGAGAGTGAGAGCAGTGATAGGGATACAAATACACTTAAAACAACTCTGGACTTCATGGGAAACACACTCCAAATTCATAAACTATTTGGCGACTTACCACAACTGATGTGCATATCAAACACATGGATAACGCCTCAACATTTAACACGTTTGTGGTAGTCTTCTGGGCGATGCAATACATCTGCCTTACCACACCAATTCAAGGCGCATTGTCCTCAATTTTAGCTCAAATATCAAACAGATCCTTTTCTTTTCGATGGCAGCCCTCTAAAATCTCGGCAACATCACCACTTAGAACCTTGTCTATATCACCAATGAATGAGACGATGCGCGCGCAAGGTAGGTCGATATGTCTTATCCATGGCAGGCAAGGCATCTCATCATGCACCTGTCCTCGCGCAGCATACATCTTCAAGATGTACTGTCTCCAGGTGGTCGTGTCCTCGAGCGGTGACGCTCGATCTCCATATCAGAACCCTGAAGCATACTTTGTATTTACCACGTACATGGTCAACGGGAACTTTCTGTGTGGTGTACTCCCCCACCTCTTATAGGCTTTTTATGCTTGCTTTATCACCGCCTTCGGTATGTAAAGCAGACATCTTATTGCAGTGCGCTTATGCAAGAAAACGCAACCCGATAAACCTTTAATACACAGTGATGGATACCATGACAGAACAACTAGAGTCCCCTCCCGCACACGAAGTACGCGCTGGTTATAGCGAAATCACACCCGAGCAAGGCGAACGTATCAGAGCACGTCTGAGCGATGAAAAAATCCTCGACATGTACGAGAATATGGTCCGTATCAGGCGCTTTGAAGAGCGCGCTGGCCGCGCCTACCAACAGGGCAAAATCAAAGGCTTCTGTCACCTCTACATCGGTCAGGAAGCTGTCGCCGTTGGCGCCATGAGCGCACTTGAAGAAAAAGACTACGTCGTCGCCGCTTACCGCGAGCATGGCCACGCCATCGCACGCGGACTTGAGAGCAACTCGGTCATGGCCGAACTCTTTGGTCGCGCCACAGGCTGCTCTGGTGGCATGGGCGGCTCCATGCACATCTTTGATACAGAGAAACACTTCTATGGTGGATGGGGCATCGTGGGCGGACATATCCCCACCGCAGGTGGCATCGGCTGGGCCATCAAATACCGTGAAGAAGGCGCCGTATGCCTCTGCTTCTTTGGTGATGGTAGCGTCCCTCAGGGTGCCTTCCACGAGACCCTCAACATGGCCGCGCTCTGGAAACTCCCCGTGATCTTCATCACAGAAAACAACCTCTATGGTATGGGCACCGCGCTTGAGCGCGCATCCTCCGTGACGGACCTCTACAAAAAAGCACTCAGCTACGACATCCCACACCACACCATCGACGGACAAAACATCTTCACCGTCTGGGAAACCATCGATGCATGTGCCAAGGAAGCACGCGAAACGGGTACACCTAGCTTCCTCGATATTCGCACCTACCGCTATCGCGGACACTCCATGAGTGACCCCGCCACCTACCGCACCAAGGAAGAGGTCCAGGACGCACAACAACGCGATCCCATTCAGCGCCTCCATAACTGGATCGTCGAACAAGAAATCGCCACCGACGAACAGCTTCAGGATATCGACAAGGCCATGAAGCAAGAAGCCAAGGACGCTGAAAAGTTCGCAGAAGACTCCGACTTCCCCCCTGTCTCTGACATCTATGACAAGGTCTATGTCGACTGGAGCTGGGATATCGAAGGTCCTGAGGTCAAATAAACCTCATCGCAAAACAAAAAATCAAAAAAATCAACAACTTAAAACACAAAACACAAGAGAACTATTATGCGTAAAATCCTCTTCCGCGAGGCTCTCCGCGAAGCGATGACAGAAGAAATGGAGCGCGATGAGTCCGTCTTCCTCATGGGTGAAGAAGTCGCTCAATACAACGGCGCGTACAAGGTCAGCCAGGGCATGCTCGACCAGTTCGGTCCAAAGCGCGTGGTCGACACACCCATCGCCGAGCTCGGCTTTGCGGGTATCGGCATCGGCGCTGCCATGGTCGGCCTGCGTCCCATCATCGAAATGATGACCTTCAACTTCGCGATCCTCGCCCTTGACCAGGTCGTCAACACCGCCGCAAAAATGCGCTCCATGAGCGGTGGACAACTCTCCTGCCCTGTCGTCATTCGTGGCGCGGGTGGCGCGGGTGGCGCGCTCGGACAACAACACTCTCAAAGCCTTGAAGCACAATACGTGCACATCCCAGGTATCAAGGTCATGATGCCCGCTACACCCTACGACGCCAAAGGCATGCTCAAGACCGCCATCCGCGATCCTGACCCCGTGATCTTCATCGAGTCCGAGATCCTCTTTGGCCTCGAAGGTGAAGTCCCCGAAGAAGAATACCTCATCCCCATGGGTAAAGGTGATATCAAGCGCGAAGGCACCGACTGCACCATCCTGACATGGAGCCGCATGGTCCACACTAGCCTTGATGCTGCCAAAAAACTCGAAGAAGAAGGCATCAGCGTTGAGGTCGTCGACCTTCGTACACTCCGTCCTCTCGACAAGGACATCATCCGCCAGAGCGTCAAAAAGACCAACCGCGTCGTCGTCGTCGAGGAAGGCTGGCACTGGGCAAGCGTGGGCTCCACCATCTCGGACTTCGTCTCGCGTGACCTGTTCGACTGGCTCGACGCTCCCGTGGAGCGCGTCCACCAGGCTGACACCCCCCTCCCCTACGCGTTCAACATGGAAGAGTTCACACTCCCCAACGCTGAACGCATCATGGATGCGGTCAAAAAGGCTTGCTACACCAAAGCCTGAGCCTACTTATTTAAACGGTTATCACGATATCAAGTTATCAAAGTTATTCGCATAACTTCATTTTAACTCACAGGAGACTCACGCATTATGGCTGAGATCATTACAATGCTCGCCCTTAGCCCGACCATGGAGGAAGGCACCATCGCTGAATGGCTCAAAGAAGAAGGCCAGGAAGTCGAAGAAGGCGAAATCATCGCAGAAATCGAAACCGACAAGGCCACCATGGAAATGGAATCCTTCTTTGAAGGCACCATGCTCAAGGTCCTCGTCAAGTCTGGTGACACCATTAAGGTCGGACAACCCATGGCTGTTGTCGGTGAACCTGGTGAAGACGCTGACGCTGCACTCGCTTCCTTCCAGGGCGGCGGTAACAGCGACTCCGACACCCAGAAAGACACATCTGAAGACACTGAAGACTCCAGCGACTCGGACGACGCCGCAACCAAGCAAGAAGACACATCTGAAACGCAGACAACCTCTTCTTCCTCTGACGGCGAACGCATCAAATCAAGCCCGCTGGCACGCAAAATCGCCAGCGAGCACAACCTTGACCTCTCCTCTCTCCAGGGTTCTGGCCCTGGTGGAAGAATCATCAAGTCCGATGTGGAAGCTGCAATCTCTTCCAAGGGAGATACAACACAAACAGCATCACAACCCACCGTCGCCAAACCCAGCGCAGACCCTGCCCTCATCGCAGAGCTGCCCGATGCCTCACCATCTCTTGAACCTCTCAGTCAAATGCGTAAAGCCATCGCCAAACGCATGGTTCAAGTCTGGCAAAACACCCCCTTCTTCTACCTCACCATGGATGTGGATATGGAGAAGGCCATGGCACAGCGCAAGATGCTCAACGCCCAACTCAAGGACGCTGGCATTCCCGTCAAGATCTCTGTCAACGACATGATCGTGCGCGCCTGTGCTCTTGCACTCAAAGACTACCCACGCATGAACTGCGCATTTGCAGGTGACTCCACGGCGTTCTTTGATGAGGTTCACATCGGTGTAGCCGTCGCCCTTGAAGACGGACTTATCACACCCACCCTCCGCAATGCCGACCAGAAGACACTCTCACAGCTCGCCACAGAGACACGCGAACTTGCTGAAAAAGCTCGCGACAAAAAGCTCAAACCTCACGAGTTTGGTGGCTCCACATTCTCAATCTCCAACCTCGGAATGTATGGCATCGACCACTTCCAGGCTGTGATCAACCCACCCGAATCTGGCATCCTCGCCTGTGGCGCAGTGCAAAAAGTACCTGTCGTCAACGATGACGGTGAACTCGTGGTCGGCACACGCATGAAGATGACCCTCACCTGCGATCACCGCGCAGTGGATGGTGCCATCGGTGCCGAGTTCCTTCAGTATGTGAAGAAACGCCTCGAGAACCCAATCCTCCTGATGGTATAAACCATTGTGTTCAAAGCAAAAGCCCCAACCACAGGGGCGAGTTATTGCTGCGCAATAACTCGCCCCTGTGGTTGGGGCTTTTGCTTTGTCGCCATAAAAAGAAGCGAGGCGA